>CANQBZ010000008.1 GCA_947589295.1 uncultured Akkermansia sp. | reverse complement strand
TGTAAGCTGACCAAAATCCAGGCTAGCCCCGCCGGTCATGCTGATGGCCAGTCCTCCGCCGTTGGCATCAACAGTATCCGCTTTCAGAACGCCACTCTCCACTGTGAGCATCGCCTCATTGTCCAGCGTCAGAGCGCCGACACTGAGCCCACGTTGCGCCGTCAAGGCGGAGCTGCCATTCATCGTCAGGGTCGCAAGCGTCCCTGTTGTCGCCTGCACGGTCAGTTTCGCTCCTTCCTGCAGGTTCAACGCGCCGAGGTGATCCCCGGTGGTCAGTGTTCCAATCGTGTAGCCGTCACTCCGTGCGCTGCCCACGCTCAACGTGCCGCCGCTGCTTGTGCCGGTCAAGTCGACCTCCCCTTGGGCGAGGGCATCGCCACCGCTGTTCAGCGTGAGGGTGGCTCCATCTGCCACGGCAATCTTGCCGCCGTCCGTTATGCTGAACCCGCCGTCCAAGGTCACCGCCCCGGCTGTCACGTCGATGGTTCCCCCACCCGTCGCCCCTCCGGTCAAGGTCAGGCCGGCAGCGCCGGTCTTGGTCAACGTCTTGCCACCCAAGGCCAAGCCTCCAGAAAGAGTGAGATCGCTGTCCGTTTGGATTGTGGCGCCATCTGTGCTCTTTGCCAACGACACGTCCCAGGCAATGCTATGATCCATATTCTGGGAACGCAAAGCGGCTTCGTGGTCAACATCGCCATCCCCACACAGGTAGAGTGTGCGAGTATGCTCGTCCTTTTCGCGATCGCCGAGTGGGTTATCTGCCGAGTATAACCACAAGCTCGCACCATCTTCCACCACCACGGAATCCGTCACCTTGCCAAACACGGAATCCGCATCATTACTGCCCGTAGCCATGACGCTGTTGCCGCGCAGAACAATGCTGCCGATCCCCGTGCTGCCACTGAGCATGCCGTAGAGTCCTTTCGTGGCATCTCCCTCTCCGCTCCCGGCTGTATAGGCTCCGGTTGTTGTGAAGGAGCCTCCCAAATCCTTCAACACGATGCTTCCCGCCCCGGACACAACGCCCCAGCCGGTCGTATAATGGCAGAAAGTATCATGATTCGCCGTGACAAACTCGCCTCCGGCTTCCACGGTCACGTTCCCTAAATTCACATTTCCGGTCTTATCAAGCGTCATGCTCGACTGTCCCTTCACCGTCACACCACTGTCAACCGCAAGAGCCCCCGTGCCGGAGAAGGTGACATCCGTGCCGGCATTGCTGGCTCCGATCGTCAGAGAACCTGTGACGGTCAAGTCCCCTCCGGAGAAGGTCCACCCTGTCCCGCCTTTTACCACCATCTTGCCAGCCGTTACGCCCTCTTCGCCAATCGTCACGCTCTTGTCCACGCCCGACACGCTTCCGTCAAACAGCACATCGCTGTGGTTGGTGAACACATCGCCCTCGCCTGCGCCGAACGCTCCCCCATTCGACCAAACGCTGTCATTTCTCCTCTGGCCCCACGTGAGCTGTGCGGCCTCCCCCGCAATCGACAGCACACCGGACTCATCCAGTTCATAATGCTGGTTGCCACTCAGGAAGCTCGAGTCGAGATGCTCCTCGGCAAACTGCTCCCAGAGAGACTGGCCGTCCTGCGCCTCCGCCAGCAACAGCTCGGCAAGATCGCTGCTCACCAGCTGCAAGCCCGTTGCACCATCCCAACTGGTCAGGTCCAGCCTGCCTGTAAGGTCTGCCAACTGATCCACATCGAAGTTCAGCAGGGTATGTCCCGCACTGGTGTAGTAGCCGGAGGCCGTCACAGAGAAGAGTCTCCCCAGATCGATATTTGCCAGGTCACTCGAGCTTGCCGCACTCAAATCCAAGGTGCCTCCCGTGAGCTGAATCTTAAGCCCCGCATTCGTGAACGAGAAGGCATGATCCGTTACGCCACCGAGTTTCAGCGTGCCTCCGCTCACTGTGAACTCTCCGCTCACATTCACCTCTCCGCCCAGCGTCAGGCTTCCCTGGGTCAGAGTCACGGAACCCGCCTCCAGCCCGCCCTTCAGCGTGGCCGTGCCGTTGTTAATCGTGATCGCACCGCTGCTCTGCACATCTCCGTTGACCGTCAGCTCCCCGCCGTTGTCAAGCTTGATGCCGTAGATCTTGCCGTTATTTGTGTTTGCACCGGGATTTCCGTGCAGGTATCCCTCGATTGTCACGCTTCCCTTGCCATCAATAACAAGAGAGTAACCGTCGTGCCCGGAAACTTGCTTATACAGGTTAGCATTCCCATGCACCGTCACCTGAGAGCCAGCCTCATCTCCCGCTTCCTCCGCTGATTGACAGTGCACGTACAATGAGCATGCCATCAAGGCCTCCCCCGCCGTGGAGTAGTCGTTAGCGAGAGTGCCCACGGTGAGTGTACCGGTCGTTGTCCCGTCGCCTACCGTAATGTTCCCAACATGACCTCCGTTATCACTCGTTCTGAGCTTTTGGGCCGTCACGCTACCGCCGCCCGCAATGCTAAACGCTGCTCCATCTTGCACTCCCAAGTATCCATGCTCCACCGTGATACTCCCTCCATTCATGATCAGCCCTGCTGCGGAGGTGACTCCCAGATTACCCTCCACCGTAAAGCTTCCGTCTGTCATGGAGAGACCACCCGACAGTGAGGCATTGCCACCGATCTGAATTGAACTCCCTGCACCTTGCAGAGTAACCAATTGATTGACAGACATGGCTCCATTCACCGTCAGTGAGCCACCGTTGCTGACCGTGGGAGCGAATCTGATATTTCCGTTCGAACCCAAGTTTCCTTCCACCGTCACACGTCCACCGTTGATGTCAAAGTTCACATTGGCGCTACCATCCGTCACCAAGTCGTGTTTTACGGTCAACTCGCCGTTTCCCCAGACCGTTAACCCCTGTTGGACATGGAACGAATTGATGTTCCCATCAATGACCAAGTGAACATCAGAGACCTCATCTCGCGCATCCTGACTTCCCACAACAACGCCCCCGCCTTTGCCAGCGTATGCGGTGTTAGACGCATTTGTGTTCAGCGTGAGCGTGCCTCCGGTTACCGTGATCGAGCCGATGTCCACACTCCCCGTGCCGGTCAACGTTTGAGAACCCGCTCCCTGCTTTTCAAACCTGAGTTTCTGCGTGCTCGTGCTCAAGTCCCCGGTGAAGTGGAAGCTGTCATCGGCGCTTTCCGTGCTAATGACCAAGACCGGGTTCAAGGCACCGTCACCGTTGTTCGTTTGGTTCTTCAGCAAACCTCCCGTACCATTAATCCCTTTCACCTCGGCTTTCCCGGTACCGTTCAAGGTCAGAGTCGTTGACTCGTGCATCTCCAACTTGCCGAGCTGGGCTGTCTCGTCTCCAACATACACAGTCAACGCGCCGCTGTTCAAGGCCGTTGTCCTGGTGGCTTTCATGCCGACAGCTCCAGTCGATCCAATGGTGAGCGTACCGGAAGTGAGCGTCAAATTCGCTCCGCTGAAAGTGGACAAGGTCCATGAGCCGCCCGTACCGCCCTCGTACGTCAGGTTCGAGCTGACAGTTCCGGCAAAACTCCCGCTCGTGTTCTTTACTTTCAGCATGCCGTCGCCAGTGATATTGCCGCCTCCACCTAACGTGGTCACCGTCAAGGTGCGATTGCTTCCTATCGAAACCCCGGCGGCATTTCCCAAAGTCAGAGTCGTGATGCTGTCAGCCAATTCTCCCTCTGCATTTTGAAGCGTCAGCGTACCGCCGGTCATATTGAACCCAGTAGCCGTCAAATTGCCTTCCACGAAGATTGTTCCGCCCGACATTTTGGAAACAGCCGTTGTCAGAGTCATTGCTCCGGTTACGGTGAGGACCGATGTTCCGTCCAACGCCTCAATCCACCCTGCCGTGAACTCTCCGACAGTCATCTGCGCATTGTGCAGCTCCAAGGCTCCGTTGTTGGTCACCGACCCCACATTCAATGTTCCTCCATACAGGCGGAAAACACCACCTAGCTCGATCGTTTCCAAGAACCCCGATGCTTCCCCCACATTCAGAGATTTAAGGTTCGCTATCTTCAGCGTTGCACCATTGTCCCCCTCGCTATTGTTGCCTGCCAGCTGAGCAATGGCGTTATTCCCTTCTTGAATGTCCAGCACAGCCTCATTCACCAGAATCACCTGCATCGTGACCGATTCAGAGAGCATGTCAATATTCTTGTTCCACGCCGTCCCCAGGGTTCCCGATCTTTGGGTCAGGAAACCTCCATCCACGGTGATGATGGTCGATGCATCACCAGTGAGGTTCCCATTCACCACCATGCCGGCGTCCTTCACGGTGATGGTGTGCCCCGAGCCGGTGACTCCTGCATTAAAGGTCAAGGTTCCGGAGCCCGAGACTTTCCAATCGTGATCGAAGGTGGCGGCGTCAGAGATGGTGAGATTACCGTCGCTGAGATGGACACCGTAGCCGACGCCAGTTCCCAAGGCGCTGCCGTACTTATCGGTATAGTTCGCCCACGTTATGGGATCGGCGGAGCTGGCGCTCGGCGACCAGAGGACGTAGACCGTGCCCTCCGTATTCTCAGCCTTCGTAATCTGCGATGAACCGGTGACGCTGCCGCCGAAGGTGATATCCGATGCCAGTTTCAACGTGCCGGTTGCGTTCAAGGCGATGTCACCATCCACCGTGATGGGCGTGTCGGCGCCTACGGTCAGGAAGGCTCCATCCTCTACGGTCAGATTGCCGGTCACCTCCAGCGATCCGCTCGCCTCGCCCGCAGAGAAGGTCCATGAGCCCTGCTGAATCTTTACGGCAGCGGCGGTGATGGCCTCCCCGAGCGTGATCTTCTCGCCCGACGAATCAAACACCGCGACGTCGTTTTGCTTCCAGGCTGTGGTGGAGGAATCTCCCCAGTTCGCGGCGCTCGTGGACCACACGTTGTCGTCGGTAGCATTCTGATTCCATGTGAGTTCGGAGGAAAGTGCAATGGTGAGCCGCCCATCGTCATTCAGTTGGAAGTACCATCCCTCATGCTCCACGAAGGTGTTGCCGAGGGCTAGCACCACGTCGCTCTTAAATTGCTCCAGTGAGTAGGAGGTACCCCAACCGAGATCGCGCAGGTCACCGAAGAGCTGGTAACTCCAACCTGCCCGGGAGTTGTCATCCAGAGTATCCAGTCCATTTGCTGCAGCGCCCGTGAGCGTCAAAGTAATCCCTTCGAAGATATTGCGATCTACCGCGCTACTCAGTTGGATCGCCCCGGAAGTGTCCGAAGCGAGATCGATATTCAACGAAGCGTTGTTACCCGTTCCAACTACGCCCAACGAGCCACCGTTCAACACTAACGCATGGTTCAAGGTCACCGTACCGCCTTTCTGGAGAGCCAGGGTAGCCCCGGAACCCACACTTACAGTGCCCGCGATATGCGCACCATTGCCCAGCGTCCAGTACCCGCCACTCACCGTCACGGTACCCCCAACCGTACCCGTGAAGGCCTGTTCCGCGGAAGCTGTCTGCGTGCCGCTCAGGGTGAGGGTGCCCGAAATACTGCCGCTGCCGGTCACGCTCTTCAACGTTGCCGTACCCGATATCGTGGTCTTTCCCCCCAAATCCACAACGACATTGCTACCTTCCGTGCCGGACACGTTCAGGGTGGCAGTCGCGCTGTCGGCTCCTCCGGAGGTCGTGACGTGCAACGTGCCCGTTCCCGAAAGAGCGGCGGTGAGGCTGCTGGGGGATTCGTCCAACGCGAGCTCCACTGTGCTATTATCACCCACCGCCAGCGTGCCTATGCTATGCGTCGTCGCCGTCAGGTGCAGCGTCCCCGTCCCGAGTGTCAGCGTTCCCGTTCCACCCAAGGTCATAGCTTCTGTATTCCCGGCGCTCAACGTCAGATTTCCGCTCTCTACCGTGAGCGCGCTACCCGCGTATGCCGTGGTGAGCTCAAATGTTCCACTGCCCGCATACGTCAGGTCCGAGCTGATGCTCCCGCTAAAGCTGCCATCCGCATCGGTCAGCTTCAGGGTGCCGCCTTCAATGCTGCCGCCATTACCGCTGAGCTCCGTCACAGTCAGGCTCGCAGTGTCCTGGAGACTGACAACGCCGTCCGTATTCACGGTCAACGTGCCGATGGTGTTCTCAATCTCCCCTGTCTCGCCCAGGGTCAAGGTGCTGGACTGCTCATCCTTCTTGCCACCCACCGTGACGCTGCTAGCGTTCATCCCGCCCTTCACGGTCATCTGCCCACCGGTCTCCAACGTGATGGCGCCACCTACCTCATCCGAACCCTCAGCCCCGCTGCCGCTGTAGCTGCCGCCCACCTCCACCGTGCCGCCCTCGCTCACGGTGAAGGCCTGTTCATTCACCATCTTCCCAGTCGCGGTGAGTGTACCGCCATTCACCGAAGAACTCGTACCTTCCTGCCACCCGAAGGATACATCACCGTTCACGGTGATGCTACTCCCGCTCCCTGTCAGCGCAATGCTCCGCACCTGCAAGAGCACGTTGCTGTGCGTCGTTTCATCACCTACGGTCAGCGTACCGGTTGTCGTAGCATCTCCCACGGTCAACGCTCCGGCATGTCCCTTGCTGAAGTATTGGGAATTCGCTTCTGTGCCCGATTCATTTCCATACAGCCCCCCCTTGGCCGTGAGGCTTGCCCCGCCCGTGATGCTGATCACAGCCTCTACCCCACCGTCCGGGTCATCATGCACGTTCATCGCTCCGCCCACTGTCATGCTGCCGCCGGTCATGATGACGCTTCCACCGCCATTGTGGCTTGTCGCGTCCCCACTGTACCGCCCGCCTATGGCCACGGTTCCGCCCGTCACCTTCAACGTCTCCTGGTTCACCATGTCGCCTTTCACATCCAGCGTACCCCCCGCAATGGTGGAAGTAACGGCCTCATCCGGCGCTGTTCCGTCATAACCCAGCGAGAGATTGCCGTACACCGTGACCGCGCTGGTGTTGCTCATGTCGAGGCTGTACACCTGCAGAAGGGGTCTTTTGTCAGCCCCCGTTGCAGATGAAAGAGCCTGCTGCGTCCCGATTGTCACCGTGCCATTGTCCCCTACCACAAGCTTGCCGGCGTGGGCATGGTTGTAATACTGGTCGCTATGCTCAGCGCCGTCCACCCCGTAGAGCGAGCCCGTCACGGTCAGTGTTCCTCCCACCACGCTAATGGTGTTCAAAGCATTTCCCGTCTTCTCCAGCAGGTTCAAATCCCCCGCCACCTCCAGCTCACCAGCGCTCACCTCCACGGTTTGCAGCTTCAGACCACTAGTAAAGGTCTGTTTTTCCGCTCCGCTCTTCACCAGCGTCAGCTCCTCATCCTGAATCGTGAACCCCGTACTCCCGCCCGATGTTATCTCCAGCGTCCCATCGCCGCTAATGCTGCCGTAAGCCCCATCTACCCCATCTAGAGCGTTCACCTTCAAAGTGGCGTCTGTCCCAAGCTGAACCTGACCTGCCGCCCCCACGTGCAGCGTTCCCACTGTTGCCGATATGGGACTTCCCTCCGAATCCTGCATTGCCAGCGTCCCGGTCACTTTCACCGTGTTGCCAAAATTGGCTCCGTTCCCCAAGTACATGGTACCCGTCAAATTAACCGTCCCATGGCCTTGCAGACACACATTCCCCTCAAACACTTGGTCTTCCGTGGCCGTGCCCGATATGGTCAGAGTATTGGAACCTTGTTCCACGGTTACCTTCCCCTTCCCATACAGGGCCTTGATTGTTGCATTGCCACTCCAGTGCATCAACTCGGTGTCACTGTTCGCAGCATCCAGATGAACCGCCACATTATAGGTGCAGCCATTAAAGTCCAAACGACCGCCAGTCACTGTTGCCGTGGCAGCGCCTCCGGTGCAAGATGCAGTGCTTTCCAGTTTCAATTTTCCCTGCGAAACCTTCAAGCTACTGCCGGAGAATACCCCTGTGAGGGAGAATGCATCACCCCCCGCATACTCAAAATTCGTCCCAATACTCCCGCCAAAACTCCCCGATGCCGCCGTGAGTTTTAACGTGCCGGTACCAGTGATGGATGAAGCGCTCCCACCGGACAGGCCTCCCAGCTCAAGCACACCATTCGTGAATCCTGTTGTCTCCGGCCGCGAACTCCATTGGTCATCCTCATTGATAGTCAGCGTCGCGCCGTCCCCCATCGTGAGGAGATGGGCCCTCCCGGCCACGACGGTCATTGCCGTACCGCTTGTCGTCAGCCCAAACAACGTGACATTACCGGTGTCTCCATTATCGGTGTCAATGGTGATAAGTGCAGTACTCGGATCGTTGGAAGAATACCACGTGAGCGCTGTTGTTGCATCCCCGTTTGCTGATCCGATTCTCACGAGCTTGGCAAAGTTTACCCCGTCGTACAGATTCAACGTGGCCACGTTGTTCACGGTCACCGTGCCGTTCACTGTTGTATTGCGGAACGTTGAAATGTTGTTTCCGTTGCTTATGGTCATGTTCCCGCCAACTTCCAAAGACCCGCTTTCACCAATCGTCACCTTCGCTCCGGTGTAATCGTTTGTCACTTTGATCTTACCGCCGTCCACTTGCAGCGTACCCAAATTGGTCACTGAGCCCACAGTTTGCGTGCCCGCACCCTGCTTAACGAGGGTGCCGCTGCCCATGTTAATCGCCCCGGAGAACGTTCGACCATCGGTATGATCCGTCTCCTCCGTACCGTAGTTCAGGGTGAGCGTACTACCACCCGTGACTTGGGCAGCTGTTTCGCTGTCCCCTAAGTTCTCCGCATCCTCCAAATAATGGAAGGTGGCGTTTTGACTCACTTGGAGCTTGCTATTCTTTTGCATCTGCACTCCCACGTTGGCAAACTCGCCGCCGACGTTCGTATCCATTTGCAGATCGGCTCCCTTGTTCAGAAGGAAAATGCCGGTACCCGCCTCTCCGTCTGCCAGTCCATACCCAGCGGTAAATCGGAACTGCCCGCGATTCGTCCCGGTGGCAAAGGTCAGTGTTTTCCCATTGAGCGATAGTTTCACCGGCGTGTTGCCGTTGCCCGCACCTCCATCGAAAGAAAAGTAGTTACGTCCCGTGACTTCGGTGTAGAGAGTCGCGTCGCCCGTCAGACTCACGTTCCATTTTATCCATACCGCTGTCGTGCCGCTTGTCAGCGCACCTTGACCGTCTGTCGCTCCGCTGCCTGCCAGTTCGATGGTGCCAACTTTTGAGTAGTTGCCTTGTCCTGAAGAGTTATCAAACACGTTGGCGCTCAATTGCAGAGTTGCACCTTCCTTCACGGTGAGCGTTCGAATGAGGCTCAGTCCTTTGCCGATGCCGTTGTGATTCAGATTTAGCGTCGTGCCATTCGCTATTTCAAACCGACCGATGCCCGGGTGGGTCTCGTCTCGCTGCACGGTGGCAATGCCCGCAGCGAAGAGGGCAGCAAAGAGATTTTTGTTATTATTGACAGTCACGGTAGGATCGTCCATACCACTCGCATCCAGCACCACGGCGCCGTCCCCGGAGAGTGTGGTGCCGATCCAATTGCTCGCCGTGCCATCCGTGATGGTGAGGGCGCCATCAACAGTCGCTATGCCGAGGCTCTTTGTTCCCGTAAAGTTCAGCTCCAAGCTGCCGGAAATGTTAGCGCTCGCCACCTCGAAAGAATCCAAACCGCTGAAAGCGGCTGTTGCACCCTGCGCCACCGTCAACGTACCGGTGGCACGAACCGAAGCTCCTTCACCGCCAGAAAATGACCACTCGCCGTCTGTCACCTTCATGTTCTCCGGATGCACCTCTCCGCCAATCGTCACAGTGTGCGTCACGTCATCAGTACTGGTGAAGGTGACACTGTCGCCGTTGTAAAACTTGTCAGTTCCGGAACTTTCTGTTGTCCACAAAGCATTTCCTTCATTCTGCCATTCTGACACGCTCTCGTTCCAGCTAAGATTTGCTGCTTGAATTTCCGTATACGAGAGCAAACCTGTGTCGTTCACGCTAAGCCCGCGAGCAGAGTAGCCTTGCAACACCTCCCTCACGAATCGAGTGAGCATGCTCCCCTTATCCTCACCCACGTCTGACATGGCAGATACATCAAACAACTGGTACGTCCAAGCTCCCTCTTGTTCCTCCAAACCGGTGAGGGTGAGTCTCAACCCACTCAACTTCGAGAGCGCGGTCAGTCCCTCTTGCGTCAGCTTCAATTTTCCACCCTGCCTGTTGTCCGGGCCGCCAGTCACTTGGATATCCACTGTCCATTCCCCCGCTCCTTCCGACAGAGCCAGTGTCGCATCGTCCCCGACCTCCAGCACGCCGCCCTCCCCAAAACTCCAGGTTTGTCCGCGCGTAACGGTCATGCCGTCCAACGCCTTCACTGTGCCATGGCTCGCAGAAAAGTTCCCACTCACGTTTACCACACCACCCAGCGTCAGGTTTCCCTGAGACATCGTGATGAACGATGCCGTTACCCCTCCTTTCAGCGTGGCCGAGCCATTGAGCACCTCAAGACCGTAGTTGTTCCCGAACGTCACGGCCCCCTTCACGCTCAATTCACCACCGTTGTCCAGCTTCACGCTCCGCAGATTATCACTATGCCCGTGCAAGGTGCCATCGATGGTGACCGTACTCTTGCCATCAATGATCATGGCATAGTTTCCCTGACCAGACACAAAACTGTAGAAATTGACATTTCCGTTAATGGTCACAACGGAACCCTCCCCAGAGTCATCGGTACTGTTTTGCACATACAATGATCTCGCCATAAAGGCATCGCCATCGTAGTGGTCTGCTTTCGTCCCCACGGTCAACTTGCCGGATGTGTCAGTTCCGCCCACTTTCAGGCGACCGGCATGTCCGCTGAGCGGCCCACCTAAAGAACTGGCCGTCACACTACCGCCGTTATCAATAGTGAGTACGGCTTCCGTATCTTTATCGGCCATGCCTAACTTACCGGTCACTTCCACCGTGCCGCCATGAACGCCCACCGTCACCGTAGTATTGTTTCCTCCGTCCAAGATCAGATCGTTCCCGGACTCCAGCGTTCCGCCTTTGTTCACCCTGAGAGACAGAGCACCGTTAGCGGCCTTAATTTTATTCGCCCCACCAGTTCCCGAGAGCACCAACTTGGCCTCTTTGTACGCATCCTCCTCACCCGCCGCAATGCCGCCGATGACAATACTATTGGCCCATCCCTCTCCATCCTCTATGTGCCACCGACCTATCTCAACAGTCCCCTCTTCCACGATCAGGCTGTATATAGACTCCGCAGCGCCAAACTTCTGCGTTCCCGTTCCTTTCTTGGTCAGATTCACGCCCCACTGCTTACGATTGTCGTCTTGTTCATTTCGCTTTACCGTTCCGGTGAAATCGTACGTCTCCCCGGCCGTGTCAATCGTCCACGTGCCTTGTATATTGGCCGCCTGACGTCCTGTGATTCCTGCAATAGTGACACGAGCGTTGGCGTCGCCATTTGAGGTGTTGATTCCAGCGTCTGAACCATTAAGTTTAATCACCACGCCGGAAGCGTCTATCCCCTTCGCCAAATCGAGCGTGCCGCCCTGCACATCAAACGTTGAAACACCGCTGATCGTACCTTCAATTATCAACTGACCGGCGCCTGTTTTTGTGATTGTCACCCCGGCGACATCGGCTCCCTCACCGACAATGCTCCCGGTGGAAGTAATGTGTATCTTCGCTCTGCTAGCTCCGGGGTTGAATGTAGCATTCTGGGATAGATGCACCTTATTTTGGAACTGAATGCTATCAGGATCACCATCACCTGGATTAACTCCACCGTCTACGTTAAATGTATGGTATCCGGTGACCTCACCTTTGAAATGCAGTCCCGTGGTCCAGGCAGCTCCCGACATTTGACCGCATGTCAGCTCACGTTGCGTCTCGCCTGTTAGCGTACCGTGTATCACAATCTGTCCACCCCCTTTCCCCTTGAAAGCATTTAAATCGACAAAGTCAGCGTAGACGTTCCCGCTAGAGTAAACGGACAATTCGTTACCGTTCATGTTAATCGTCCCGCCGAAGTTGTAACTCGTGACGGCGTTAAAGTACAGCTTGCCATGCATGTCCAGCGTTCCGGTAAACTGTGTCCCCTCGCCTGTTCCGTAGGTTGCGCCGTTAAGAGTCAGCTGTCCACCCCAGAACTCGACCGTACCGGCGCCCGTCATGTCATAGCCACTACCGAGAGTGAGGTTGTACGATGTGCTCGCAGCAGCTCCATCTCCATTTTTCGCACCAAAGCGGAGTGTTCCTCCCTTCTCAACATTGATCGAATGAGCATACGATGTGAGACCGGTTGCGGTAAGCGTGGTGCCGCTTCCCACCTTGATCCCGGCCAGAGTCGGACTCGCTGAAAAAGTCGCCGTTACACCTCCGTTATGTGTGAAAGACAGTGTATTCGTGGCATCAAAGGTCGTTGGATCTCCGCCTCCAGTTCCCGGCGTGACTTGGTTGCCGTAGATGGTATAGCTTTCTCCATCCAGAGTGATCTCCGCATTGTCGACAAGCATAATTCCGTAATCATCCCCGGAAATAGTCGCGATGCCGTCGTTCTCGGCAAGAGCGATGGAGGAGACGTCGGCAGAGGGCTCGTCCTCGGAGTTAGCATCGGCAGTCGACCACATCAGCAAAAAGACGCCGAGGACCGCCGTGCTCGTGCATACTGTTTGAGGCACACGGCGGCGTCCGGCAAGGGCTGCAAGGCAAGCCAACAATGCCTTGCGTAAACCAGTGGGTAAATGGAGTTTCATGGTGCGGGATGATTGATGAGTCGGAGCCGTTGAGACGCGCGTTGCACACGCGCGAGGTCTCCCACAGGATATTCAGCGTACCTCTTTTCAAAGGAGATGTCCAGCATCTTTTTCAACGGAATCTTTTTTCCTTGACAGGGCGCGAAAAAGTAGATTTGTTTTTATTGAACTTACTGTAAAATCATTAGATGCGATAAAAGCCGGGAATCTCTTTTCAAAAGAGATCATCAACGACCGCCCGCAAATGCCCGAAAATCAAGTATGACACAAAAAATTCTCCCTGATGCACATCCCAAAAAACGAAGAAAATGATCATGCAAAAATTATTTATAGTAAGTTTGTTGCATGGAAAGCAAACTGTATATCTCTTTTGAAAAGAGATAACCACTGTTTTTGGGCGCTTTCAGGGAGGAGGGCAGGCAAGCGCATAGGAAATGCGGTTGCCTTGGCGGAGCCGGGAGCGATAGTCTTACATTTGCTGAGCTTCGCGGATATCTTGGATTGTGATGGTGGGGATGAGCTCGTGCGGGGTGGCAAGGAAGGAGGAAGGTATATCGCTCGGCGCGATGAGCAGCTGGGGAGAACAGACGATGCTGCAGGGGGCGGTAGAACTTATGCTCTGAGGGAGGAGGATGAGCACAGTTTTTCCTGCCGACCGGCAGGCGGCTTGAGCCCATTCGGCCTGCAAGGCGTGGCGGTAGGCAATGCGCTGAGGCGCCACTGCGGCATCCGGACAGAGCAGGGCGATCGCCGGGTGGTGTTCGTGCATGAAGTTGAGCGATTCTTCTTCCCCGGCGCAGATGAGCTGAGTCTCTTTGTCCAAGACCCCACCGGGCAGGATGACGCGCTGCGCGAGCGCCGGAGCTCGCAGAGCATTTGCCATTTGCAAGGATGGAGTGAGCAGGGTATACGCGTGCGCCGAAGGATGGGCAAGAGCGTGGCGCAGCAATGAGGTGTCGTCTGCGTAGATGCAAGAGTTCTCCGGCACATGGGCAAGGATGAGGCGGATGTACTGCGACTCCATGCGCACGGCATCATCAGCGCTGCCTGTTGGGGGAAGATAACAAGCGCCACCGTGTATGCGCTGCAGGAGTTTTTGCCGCTGCAGAGCAATGAAATCATTGCGTATCGTTTCATCAGTCACGCCGAGTTCATGCGCCACGGCAGCAGTGTGCAGGCAGCCGCGCTGCTCGAGCAAGGAGAGCAGAAGAGACCTTCTCTCGTGCGGCACGTACATGGATGCGCCTAGTGAACGATATTTTGCAGCTCGTGAAGGATGTTTTGCGCAGCTTCATCAAACTGCCCGGAGGCATGTCGGGGCAGGCACTGGCGGGCGTGTGCCGTGAGCTCGCGCAGACGCAGCGCTATGGTTTCCGCACGTTGCAATATGATAGGCTGATTGCTGGTGCGGCGCTCATGGATGAGCATGATAGTGCCTAAGAGGTGCGAGATGAGACCTGCGAATACGGAGAGGATTTGGTCGACTGCGTTGCTACGGTAGCTTTCGTAGTGAGGAGTGATGTGCTCACGTATGACGGAGATGAGTTTTGCAACGGCCCGGAACAAGGATGTATTCATTGCGCGACGCAAACGCCGGGCATCTTTGGGCGCCATGAAATCGGTGACTTCCCAACCGCTCCAGGTATGCGTAAGAGTGATATCGCGCCCACGCTCGTCCTCAGTGGCAAGGTTGTTGAGGAAGTCAATCTGATCGAGCACGAAAGCTTCCGCCATGACTCCGCGGGGGTGTCCCATGTATTTGCGGCAGATGGATGGGAGCATGTTCATATAAGCCTCTGCCCGATTGAGCACGGCATCCCACTTGCAGCTCGGCATATCTTTGCCGAGCATGTTCAGTCCGGGGCCGCGAAAGGTTTTCACATTTGCCAGGACATGGTCGTGCAGGGCCGACATGTTGAGCAGCTCCTGCGCGTTTTCCTCCGCCCGCGTGCATTCCCACAACGGCAGATCAATTTGGGTACACACAAAGTCCTCGCCTTCCACGAGCACCCGATTGACCGCGCCCTCAAAAAACTCCAGCGACAGGAAGTTGGAGAGGCGGGAATCATCGCTGAAGGATGGCTGACGATTGGAGAAAGTCATATCCCCGGCGATGAGCGGGGCATCGCTCACGACGAGTTTGTGCAAATAGCGGTAGAGCTCGATTTGCTGCGAAGTTGCCTGTGGAGGAGCCCCCGATCGGTCGAAAGCGAGACGGCACCCCGCAATATCGCCCAGGCAGTTACCGGGAATGGAGAGGTGCACATCCTGCTTTTCGCGTGCGATGCGCAGGGTAAGTTTTGTGGCGCCCCGTGTGGTGTTATCGATGAGGCCGCCGCAGATGATGGAGGTGAGGTTAACGAGCATGATTCAGCGGGGTGTAGGCTGGGGCGGGCAGAGAGCGCGCGAGTTCTTCTACTCGCGCTGTGGCATTCATCAGCTCCGTGACGGTATCCCAACGACCAGTCAAAAAGGCTTCGCGAGGTTCAGCAGGCATGTGCAGTGCGTAGGCAATGGCGCCATCTGTAAGCTGCATGGTCCGCAAATCGAGGGTCCACTCCGTCTCCGGTTGAGTTGTAAGTTTTGCGTTTATACTTGTTAAATCGGCAGGGCTTACGCAAACGCAGGGGAGTCCAATTCCGGAGGAGTTGCCAAAGAAAATTTCTGCAAAGCTTTCTGCCACTACAGCACGTACGCCGGAACGTTTGATGGCTTGCGGGGCATGCTCACGTGAAGAGCCGCAGCCGAAGTTTTCTCCTCCGATGATGATGGAGGCTCCGGTGTGTTGCGGGGCGTCAATGGGGTGGCCCTTGCTTGTGCCATCTGAGTTGAAGCGTTCATCATAGAACATTTTTCCGGTCAGTTCATCAAAGGTAACGCATTTCAGGAAGCGGGCGGGGATGATACGGTCGGTATCCATATTGGCGCCGGGGACCGGCACTGCCTTTCCAATTATTCTGGTGATGGGTTGAAGTGTAGCGGGCATGGCAGCTCAAAGTTGGGTGTTGGGGAATACCTGGTGCGGGTTGCTCACGCAGCCGGTGATGGCCGCCGCCGCTGCCATGAGAGGGCTCATGAGCAGTGTGCGCCCGGCGGGGCTGCCCTGGCGGCCTTTAAAGTTGCGGTTGCTCGTTGAGGCGCAGAGCTGGTCGCCCGTGAGTTTATCCGGGTTCATAGCAAGGCACATGGAGCAGCCCGGCAGGCGCCACTCGAACCCTGCCGATCGGAAGATGGAAGCGATGCCCTCTTCCTCGCATAGCTTAGCAGTCATTTGCGAGCCCGGCACAGCGAGCGCGCGCACTCCGGCTGCTACATGGCGTCCCCTAAGCAGTGGCGCCACCGTGCGGAAATCCTGTATGCGCCCATTTGTGCAGGAGCCAATGAAGACGACATCCACCTTTTTCCCCTGCATGCTCTCTCCCGGAGCGAACTTCATGTAGTCGTACGCCGTCTGCCACGCGCGCCTTTGCTCATCATTTTTTGCTTGGGTCAACTCGGGCAGGGGAGCGGAAATGCCCACGCTCATGTCCGGTGAGATGCCCCAAGTGACGGTGGGTTCGATGTCTGCCGCATTGATGCGCACGATATCATCGTAGGTAGCGTCTGCATCGCTTGCAAAGCTCCTCCAACGCGCCACAGCGGCGTCCCAGTCTGCTCCTTGCGGGGCATAAGGACGTCCCTTGAGGTAGGCAAAGGTCGTTTCATCCGGATTCACATAGCCGCAGCGTGCCGCGCCCTCGATGGCAAGGTTGCAGAGGGTAAGGCGCCCATCCATGTCCATGCGTTCTATAGCAGACCCTGCAAACTCGTACGCGTAGCCTAAACCGCCCTGAGCGCCGAGCAAGTTGATGATATGCAGCGCGACATCCTTTGCCGATACACCAGGGCGCAAGAGCCCTTCCACGCGCACTTGGCGCACCTTGAGAGGAGAAAGAGCGAGAGTTTGCGTGGCGAGTACATCGCGCACCTGGGTGGAGCCAATGCCCATGGCAATGGCCCCCAGTGCGCCGTGTGTGGCGGTGTGCGAATCGCCGCATACAATGGTCATACCCGGCTGGGAGATACCCAATTCCGGGCCGATCATGTGCACGATGCCCTGCTGTCCACTCGGGAGATCAAAAAAGCGGATGCCGGATTCTCGGCAGTTGCGACGCAGTGCGCTGATCATTTTTTGCGCGCGTTCATCTGCAAAGGGCTCACGTTGGTCGTCCGTGGGAATAATGTGGTCCACTGTGGCAAATGTGCGCTCCGGGTGCAGCACAGGCAGCCCGCTCTCACGCAGCATTGCGAAAGCCTGTGGGCTGGTCACCTCGTGCACAAAATGCGTTGCAATAAAGAGCTGGGTGCGTCCATCCGGCAACAGGCCTACCGTATGCGCCTCCCATACTTTCTGGAATAGTGTTTTACCCATATTGTCCGTTTACGCGAGACTCTACCACGCTGGTCACACTGCGTCAAGCGGCGCCTGTGGCATAGAAAAGCAACCTCTTTCTTTTGACCAAATTACAGGACAAATTCTGCATGGGAGCGAGAGAGTTGGGCGGGAGTAAAGGGCGGTCGCAACCGGGAATGAGGCTCTTGGACTCATTTGATGCACTGCACCATGGGTTCCCGGCAGTCAGAAATAATCTTGGCTCCGTTGCAGGGGCGCCGCAGAAATAGGGGAGAAAGTGAACGACAACCAGCGGCGACCAACGACCCAGCAGCCGAAGCCACCGCGAAACTGCACATGAGGGAAGACCGCAAGAGCAGGAAGGAACTCCGAAAGCCGAGGGATTACGGCACGATGATGATCATGCACGCAAGGACGGCGAGGGCAATGAGCACCCAAAGCACGACGAGGCCCTTGCCCTCCGCCGGGGCGCCGGTTCCTTGAATGTGGGAATAACGACCGCGTAGACGCCCCTTGCGCATAAATCCATCGTAGTTTTTCTGGAGCAGAGTCGCTTCCACTTGACGCATCATGTCCAACAGCACGCCCACTAGAATGAGCAACGAGGTGCCGCCAAAAAATTGCGTGACCACATGCGGCAGGGCGCCAAATACGGAGAGAAGGCTGGGCAGAAAATAGATGAGGGTGAGGAAGAGCGAACCGGCAAAGGTGAGACGCGTCATGGTTTGGTCCAGGAAAGTAGCCGTGGCCGGACCAGGACGGATGCCAGGGATGTAGCTGCCGGAGCGCTTCAGGTTTTCAGAAATCTGCTGGGGCTGGAACATGGTGGCTACCCAGAAGTAGGAGAAGAAGAAGATCATGGCCGAGGAGATCAGGTAGTACCAGATGTCACTCGGGGAAAGAATGGCGCTCACAAAGGATACCCAAGGGGAGTCACCAGTGAAGAGCTGCTGCACGAGCATACCCGGCAAAGCAAGGATAGCCGTAGCGAAGATAACGGGCATCACGCCGGAGTAGTTGAGCTTGAGGGGCAGGTAGGTGGTGCCGCCTTGGGTCATTTTGCCATGACCAACCACGCGCTTAGCTTGCTGCACGGGGATGCGGCGCTGGGCTTGGCTGACTGTAACTACAAGCGCTACGACGACCACCATGAAGAGGATAAGTGCAACCAGGGTGAGTGCGCCGAGAGGATTGACTTCCCCCCCCCGCATCACGCAGGTTTTCCACGCCATGGAAAAGGCCCCGGGGAGGGCTGAGATGATGTTAACGGAAATGATGAGTGAGATACCGTTGCCAACTCCACGCTCAGTGATTTGGTCGCCAATCCACATGAGAAACATGGTGCCGGTGACGATAATGAAGATGGTGGAAAGGGTAAATATCCACCCCGGATGCATAACAAGATTGCCGACATCAAGCCCGATGGTGGAAGGGTTTTCTAAAGTGCGGGTGAGCAAAAAGCCCTGCACAATGGCGATGATGATGGCAAGGATACGCGTGTAGCGCGTCATCTTCTGGCGCCCTCCTTCTTCCTCCAGCATTTTTTTCCATGAGGGAAGGACGGCGCCCATGAGTTGGGTCATAATGGAGGCGGAGATGTAAGGCATAATGCCCAGAGCAAAAATGCCGCACTGCTGCAAGCCGCCGCCAGAGAAGATAGTGAGGATAGCGCCAAGAGCCGCCAAGGGGCCTCCCTCGTCCGCCGCCTGCTGCTGCAGGTAAACGGTGAGCGCGTGTACATCCACCCCGGGCAGGGGAAGGTGCACCCCAAGGCGTACCACAACGATGAGCGCCAAGGTAAAAAGGATGCGGCTCCGAAGTTCAGGAACCCTCATGGTGTTGGCAAAGGCAGCTATCATAACGGATGACTGGGGGTATAGGTGGGGAAATTTCCTGTTGATTCACGGCGGAGCAAACCCCGTACAGGCAGGCATCGCCCCAAGCGAGAATTCGCGAGGCCCGGCGGGAGCATGCACAGGTCCGCCGGGCCTGCGAGGTATAAGTTACTGGATTAGTTGTCTGCTTTTTTTCGGCTCAGAACGGTGAGAGAGCCTCCGGCAGCGGTGATCTTCTGCTCAGCAGATGCGCTGGCGAAGTCCACCGATACATTTAGAGCCTTGCTAAGATCACCCTGGCCGAGGAGTTTGACTGCATCGCATGTGCCCTTTACAAGCCCGGCAGCACGCAGCTCTACCTCCGTTACGGCATCTCCCGCATTGAAGAAAGCCTCCAGCTGGGAGAGATTGACGATGGCCACGCGATCACGGAAGCGCGCGTTGCTAAAGCCCTTTTTAGGGAGGCGGCGGTGGAGGGGCATTTGGCCACCTTCAAATCCTGGACGGATCGAGCCGCCGGACCGAGCTTTTTGACCTTTATTGCCCTTGCCGCAGGTTTTACCGAGGCCGGAACTCTCGCCATTGCCGACGCGTTTTTTCCGGTGCTTGGAACCCGGGGTGGATTTGAGAGAATGAAGTGTTAACATAGTCTTACGGGATGAATTTGTTTACACGGATTCTTTTTCCTTTTTCTTTTTGCCGCGAGCCGAGAGAACTTGGTCAGCCGTGCGCATGGTGAGCATGGCTTGCATAGTGGCTTTCACAACGTTAGCCGCATTGGAGGAACCAAGGGATTTAGCGATGACGTTGTTCACACCCGCGGCCTCAAGCACGGCACGAACCTTTTCTCCGGCAACCAAGCCAGTACCAGGCGCAGCCGGCTTAAGCACAATTTTGGCCCCGCCAAATTCGCTGTACACCTCGTGCGGCAGAGTGTCGTTCACCACGACCACGTTTTTCATGGCCCGCTTGGCGGCGTCGGTTCCTTTGCGGATGGCATCGGAAACCTCATTCGCTTTGCCAAAGCCGTGGCCTACCTTGCCGTTGCGATCCCCCACAACCACAAGTGCGGAGAAGGAGAAGCGACGCCCGCCCTTCACTACCTTAGCGCAGCGGTTGACATAGACGACTTTTTCGACTAACTGCGGACCGTCTTCGCCCGCCCCTTCAGGAGCCCGGCGAGGGGAGGCTGCTTCGCGCCGCCCGGAACGCTGTGCATTACGGGGGCCCGCTGAGCCGGCATCTCTGCGAGCAGCACGGGGAGCGGCATTTTGGGGAGCTTGGGCTGAACCGTTTGAGGGTGACTCCACGGCGGGAGCTTCCGCAGGGGCAGCTTTCTTGTCCTGTATTTCTTCAGTACTCATTGTTCTAGGCGGTTAGAATTTCAGACCGGACTGACGTGCGGCATCTGCCAAGGACTTGACCTTGCCGTGGTAAAGGAAGCCACCGCGGTCGAAGACCACTTCGGAGATACCCGCTGCCAGCGTTTTCTTGGCGATATCTTCGCCCACTTTAGCGGCAGTTTCCACATTGGCCCGTGTGAGTCCGAGCTTCTTTGAGCAAGCGGCTGCGAGGGTATGTCCCTTTGTGTCGTCTATCACCTGAGCATAGACATGCTGGTTGGAGAAAAAGACGGCCAAGCGCGGGCGCCCGGAGGTGCCGGAAATCTTTTTGCGGATGCGCGTGCGAACACGGCTGCGAACGGCTTTACGATTGATCGTACTCATATCTTTTGAAGGTTAAAATGATGATTACTTGCCAACGCTCTTGCCTTCCTTGCGGCGGATGTGCTCGCCCACATAGTGCACTCCCTTGCCCTTGTAGGGTTCGGGTGGGTAGTACCCGCGCACCTCAGCGGCGAATTGACCAACGACCTGCTTGTCGATGCCCTCAACCTTGATTTTGGTGTTTTCAGTGACTGTCACTGTGATGCCAGCAGGGATGGGGTGCAGGATGGGGTGGGATTTGCCCAGCGCCAAGTCAAGCTGTTTGCCCTTGACTGCGGCTTTGAAGCCCACGCCCACGATTTCAAGCTCTTTAGAAAAACCTTTGGAAACTCCCTCCACCATATTGGAGAGCAGGGAGCGGTTCGTGCCGTGCAGGGCGCGCATGCGGCGAGAATCATCCGCGCGCTTGACGCTCAGCTCGGTTCCGTCCACAGAGATGGAGATGCCCTCCGGGAGATTCCAAGAGAGTTCGCCCTTGGAGCCCTTGACGGTAACTTTACCGTCTTTTTCTGCGATGGTGACACCCGAAGGAATCGCGATAACTTTCTTACCGACTCGAGACATAGTAATGATGCGGGTTCAAGGTTACCAGATGAGGGCGATGAGTTCACCACCGATGCTCAGCTTACGCGCTTTAGCACCAGTCATAAGACCCTGGGACGTAGAGACGATGGAGATGCCCAGGCCATTCATGACCGTGGGAATCTGGTCGGAAGTGACATAGTGACGGCGCCCCGGACGCGAGCAACGCTTCACATCGGTTACAAGGGGCTTCCCACTCTGCGTGTACTTACTCTTCACGGTAATGAGCTTGTCTTTGCCCTCGCCGGATATCTCGTAGGACCAGATATAGCCTTCTTCCTGCAGAATGCGGGCAATTTCGGCCTTTATTTTGGAGTGAGGAGCAGAGAAAGACTCATTGTGTGCGCGCCCTGCGTTCTTCACGCGGGTGAGGAAATCTGCGATAGGATCAGTTAATACAGCCATGGTAGTGAATATGGGTTAGGCGGTTTCTTCTGTCTTCTTATTGGGCTTGCGGAATGGGAGACCCAGCTCAGTGAGCAGGTCACGCCCCTCTGCATCTGTCGGCGCCGTCGTCACAAAGATGATGTCAAAACCGATTGTGCGCTTAATTTGGTCGAGCTCAATTTCCGGAAAGATGGACTGATCCGGGATACCGATGGCATAGTTGCCGCGGCCATCAAAGGACTTGATAGGCAGGCCACGGAAGTCGCGAATGTTGGGAGCGGTCACATTGATGAAGCGGTCGAGGAACTCCCACATGCGGGTGGAGCGCAGAGTTACGCGAGCACCCAGCACTTCTCCCTCGCGCAGCTTAAAGTTTGCCACACTCTTGCGGGCGTAGGTGATGGAGGGTTTTTGACCGGTAATTTTGGCAATTTCAGCAACAGCATCTTCCACAGCTTGCTTGCGGTCCGGCTGCTTGCCCATGCACGTGGTTACCACAATCTTTTCAAGTCGCGGTATCTGGTGCACGTTGGCGTACTGATGCTTGTTGCGGAGGGTCGGGACGACCTTCTCCTTGTAGTATTTCAGTAGTGTTGGTGTATTCATGGTTCAGCGGGTCAGCTTTTTTGTTGGCTTAAGCGCGGAGTTCACCCCCAGATGGGCGTCAACTCACTTTCTTCACATTCGAGATGTGGATGGCGCCGTCAATCTCTTTGATGCCGCCATCAGGATCCGCCTCGGTAGGTTTGGTCGCTTTTTTAAGCTTCCGAGCTCCTTCGACGATAACGGTTTGCTTGGCAGCATTCACAGACGTAACAACGCCACGCTTGCCCTTGTTCTTGCCGGCGATGATAAGGACTTCATCGCCTTTCTTAACGTGGGTCTTCATCGTGTGTGTGTGGTTCTTATGGATAATCCCGGGCTGCACCTGCTGCAGCGCGGGGCGCTCACTTTACTCTTTTCTGGGCCGAACGTCAAGCATAATCTCGCTGACGACTTTAATTTTTTCAAAATGGGGACGTAAGACAGGCAATAATCTGGCTAACAGGAACAGTTTGTAGTAAAATACATGAACCATGTTTTGGAAAATTGTCTTACTCTTAAGTGTGTGTGGATTAGGTATGACGGTTCGGGCAGAGTCCCGACAACCCAACATCATTCTCATACTTGTAGATGATATGGGGTGGGGAGATATGGCACTCAACAGCCGCGGTGCAGTGGAGGCGAGTACCCCTCAGATCGCTACACCGCACTTGGCAAAATTGGCACAGCAGGGAGTGCTGCTTACGCGCCACTACACATGCGCTCCCGTGTGTGCTCCCGCCCGGGCATCCTTGTTTTCCGGCGTGCATCAGGGGCATGCCGAAGTGGTTCGAAATAACAGTTTCGACGCGGCATTGGAGAACAGCCATACATTGGCAAGCGTGCTCAAGCAAGCAGGATATGCCACGGCGCTGATTGGCAAATGGGGAATAGGAGGGGGCATGGAGAGTGGCGGCACGCCAGCCACTGCTTCAGCCTGGCCGACATTACGCGGCTTTGATTACTTCTTCGGTTACCACAATCATATAGCCGGGCATCGGCATTATCCGAAGGAAGAAAGTGTGGCCGACCCGGAAACGCATCAAAATGCCATTTGGGACGGCGATCAAATCGTCACGGATGGGTTGGATGGGGCGTACAGCACGGATCTCTTTACGGCGCGGGCAAAAAAATGGATAGAGGAAACCCGCAAGAGCAATCCTGATCGACCATTTTTTCTTGCTCTTACCCTGATAGCCCCCCATGCACGCTTGGCGGTACCTGCCATGGATTACCCAGCCAGGGGAGGTTTGCACGGCGGAGTGCAATGGTTGGGTAAACCCGGCAAGATGATCAACACAGCCAGCGACAAATGGGATAGTTTCATTTATCCACAGTATCGCACGGCCTGGAAAAATTATGCTCAGAAAAGGTATGGACAACAAGCCGCTGCCAAATTGGCAGGCGCCCGGCGCCACGCTACGATGATCACGCGCGTGGATGACGCCGTGGGAGACATCATCCAGCTATGCAAGGACCTTAAGATTGATCGCAACACCTTCTTAGTGTTCACGAGCGACAACGGCCCTCACAATGAGCCGGGCTCCGTGAAAGGCAGTCCTGACCATCCTGCGCCGGCACAGGACCCCTCCTTTTTCCGCAGCTATGGGCCATTGGATGGCATCAAGCGCGATGCATGGGAGGGTGGACTGCGCGTGCCCTGCGTGGTGTGGGCTCCCGGAATCATAGCGGGTGGGGTGAGGAATGCGCAGCCTGCCCAATTTCAAGATTGGATGGCCACCTTTGCGGATTTGGCTGGTGTACCTGTGCCGATGCGGAGTGATGGAGTAACGTTACTGCCAATGCTGCGCGGAGAAGCAAAGGGTAAGCAGGGCGGCGTGGTTTATGCTGAATATGCATTTGGTGGCAAGATGCCACGATATGCTGATTTTGCCGCAAATAAAACGGATCGCCTGCGCGGGGAGCAGCAGGTCATTCTCTTTCCTGTGCCCGCCGGCAAAAATGGCGAAAGCACTCGCTGGCTCAAGGCAATTCGCACAGGAATCAGCACTGGCGATGAGGATTTTGAAATTTATGATGTAGATGCTGATACGCATGAATCCAAAAATCTGGCGGACAGGTATTCCAAGTACCAGGAACAGCTCAAAAAGAGCGTCCTCTGGAATCGTCGGGCGTACGATTATGTGCGCGATCCATCCGTTGGCGTACGCAAAAACCCGTGCGGGGGCAGGCGTTCCTACGACCATGCGATGGTGCCGCCTGATACGCCGGACAGTGCCGCGCTGAATCCCGGACTGAAGATGCGCCGTGTGGTGGCAGAAGCGCCGTGGGTGCCAGTGTTTGATACGCTTCCGCAGGCAGGGCAGGCGGAGGTAGGGGAAATTCTTGACATATCGCAAGAGGAGTTGCCGGCCGGCAGTGTGACTCAATACACCGGCTACATGCGGGTGCCACAGGATGGACAGCAGTGGCATTTTTACTTGACGTTGAGCGATGTGCCCGGTACCAAAGCCTACATCAAACTGCACAACTTCCAGCTCATAGATGCGGATGCAAACTACAAACCGGGTACCACAGCCACGGAGAGCGCTGCAGCCAACGTCGTGGAGAGTGTGGCGGAAAAGACCGGCAAGGCAGGGATTCCATTGAAGGCCGGGCTGCATGCCATCAACATTACCGTGGTGCAGGGAAAAGCCGGCCCGGGCGTGATACGCTTTGAACGCCAGTGCGGGAACGGAGGTAAGCGCGAACTTGTTCCGGCAGGAGCATTTCTGAACTGAGTCGTCGGGCGAGGTTGCGGGGTTGACAGGATGGGCAAAAGCTGGTTAAATAGCCGGGTCATGAGTACAGTATATACGCAGATTACGGAGAAAATGAAGGCGGCGATGCTCGGGAAAGATACGGTGGCGTTGGGGGCGCTACGCGGGCTCAAAACTGCGCTGCAGAACGCGCAAGTTGCAAAGGGAAATGTACACGAGGAGCTCCCGGAGCAGGAAGCGCTCAATGTAGTGCGTAAACAGTTAAAACAAAGGGAGGATTCTATACGCATGTACGAGCAGGCCGGGCGTGCTGAGCTTGCCGAAAAGGAAAAGGCCGAGATGGTGGTGCTTTCGGCGTTTTTGCCTGCGGAGATGACTGAGGAGCAGATATTGCCGATATTAGAGGCCGTGCTTAACGAGTTGGGCGCTACGAGTAAGAAAGACATGGGGCGCGTGATGAAGGAAATGCAGATGCGCACCGAGGGGCGCGCGCCGGGAAAATTGCTCTCCGCCATGGTGGGCCAAAGATTGAGCTGATGCTGCGATGTACTGCGCTGTCATTGTAGCTGCCGGGCAATCCAGGCGCGCTGGGTTCGATAAGCTGGCGGCGCCATTGGGTGGGGCGCCTGTGCTCTGCCACAGTGTACGTGCATTTGCGGAGGCCGGAGCGGAGCGCATCATCATCGTGTGTCCGCAGGCGCGCTGGGATGAGCTGCGACCGTGGGAGAGCGCCGGGGCTGTGCCCATATTGCGCGTAGATGGTGGAGAACGGCGCCAAGATTCTGTGCTTTGCGGACTACGCATGGTACCCGAGGATGAGACATGGGTAGCGGTGCACGATGGTGCCCGACCCTTGGTGACAGCGGAGGGAATACGAGCTTGCCTTGCTGCTGCGCAGCAGTACGGAGCCGCGGCGTGCGCACATCCGGTGGTGGATACATTGAAGCGTGCGGATGCCCAGGGTTGCTGCAAGTCCGAGCAGGTAGAACGCGCAAATATGTGGGGCATGGAAACGCCTCAAATTTGCCGTGCTGGGTTGTTGCGGAAAGCGCTGGAAATGGCGAATGGAAATGAGTTTACGGATGAGGTAACGGCGCTGCAGGGTCTGGGATTGCGGCCTCGGCTGGTACAAGTAGGCATGAATCCCAAAATCACTCTGCCGCATGATTTGGAACTAGCTGAGGCATGGTGTGCGCACCTGGCAAGACGATGATGAGTTATCCCGCACAGTTTGTGTGGGTGGTGGGGGCCGGATTCCTAGGAGGTGAACTCGTGCGGTGTTGCGGCGCTGAGGGTTCCCGGGTGATCAGCATTGATAGCTACGCCGAGGCGGATGTGAGAGGAGAGGCACAACGGGTTGATACGCTGCAGCTTGCTTTGCAAAAAGGTTCTCCGCAGGTGGTGTACAGCTGTACAGCCACGCATGGTGGTGACGCCGCCGCATACCGGAGGTGCTATGCAGAAGTAGCGAGGCAAATAGTACGGCAAGTGCCAACGGCGCGTGTGGTGTTCTGCTCCACCTGCTCGGTGTATGAGGAGCGGAGTGGCGCTGGTGTGACAGAAGTGAGCGCATGTCCGGGGAGGGAGGAGAAGATGCGCGCGATACTGAGCGCTGAGAGGTCTGTACTGGATGCTGGTGGGGTGGTAGCTCGGCTGGCGGCGTTGTATGGCCCCGGTCGCTGTGAGATCGTGCGCCGCTACGTGCAGGAGGGGGAGCAACTGCCAGGCGGAAAGGAGCGCTGGGTGAATTACGTGCATGTAGCAGATGCGGCCAAGGCTCTTATGATGCTGGCACAGTGCGGTGCTGCGGGGCAGGTGTATAATGTAAGCGGGCAAAGTTTGCAACTCGGTACCCTGTACAGCTACTTGGATACCCTCTGCGTGGGGTGTGCGCGACGCCAAAATGAGAATCGGCAGTTCAAGTGCACGATGCGAGCCAGCATGCGTGTGTGCACCGAGAAGATAAGGGCGATCGGGTGGACAGCTCACCGGGATATACAGAGCTTTGCGCAGAGCGTCATCGAAGAAATCAAACCGGATAAGAGGCGTAGCGATGCGTGATGACTATTATGAGATACTCGGGGTAAGCTCCGGGGCGGACAGGCGTGCTATCAAGACTGCGTACCGTCGGCTCGCCATGCAACTGCACCCCGATCACAATGAGCACGATGCCTCGGCAGGTGAGAAATTTAAGCGTGTAGCAGAGGCATGGCATGTACTGGGCGATGCAGGACGCCGCGCCGACTACGATGCATGGCTGGAGAGGCATCGCAAGTACGAACGCATGCCCGAGCTGGAACGAATGCCGCGTCATCATGCACGCATGTCGTCCCGCAATGCCGAACGGCGCAGCGAGCGCAGGGCAAGCCATCGTACGGTTCAATCAAGAGGACGATTGCGCCCCTTTTTGCTGCGGCGTAGCATGCGAGTGCCGGTATGGCAATATGTCCTCATGTGCGCGATGTGCCTGTGTTGCGTGGTGCCGGGGATAACGCGTGCCATGCGTGGAATTGCAGGGAACCGTCCGGAGAGGGCTGGCGCAACCACATTCGGTGAGCCGGGGGAATCTCCCTTGCCGCTTCAGGAGCAGAGGAAAGTCCTGCAGCAATATGTCGAGCGTATTCGTGGAGAGGCGCAGAGAGGAGACCCTGCTGCTCAGTTTGCCTACGCAAACTTGCTTTACAACGGAATTGCCGGCCTCGGGATGCGCCCTAACCCCACGGCAGCACACGAATGGTGGCTCAAAGCCGCACGGCAGGGGCACAAGCTCGCGCGGCGCGCACTGGACGCTATGTCCGCTCATCATTCCGCTGCGGAGGATCGTGCGGAGTCGTCGGCGCCCGGTGGGTCCTGATCCAGAAAGCGACGGCGGCGCCAATTCCAAAATCATCCAACAAGCCGATGACAGGGACAACCCAGTCCGGGATCAAATCGACGGGAGAAATGAGGTAAAGCAAAGCCAGCACGGCAAGAATCTTATTGCGCGTGGTCCACATATCGCCTTTGCGAGTGGAGTCAAAAAGACGCTTGGCCCGGTCAATTTTTTGCGGATCGAGAGGCATTGCGTTTAACAGCACGGGGTTCGGCAGACGAGCGCCGTGATTTTCGGGTTGTACGGCGTCGCTGAGGAGAATACCGTCGCAGGTAAGCTTGCATGAGCCACAAAGCAAACATGGAAGCGGCATCCACCTTGACAGCCGCAGATCGGGAAAGAGCGAGAGCCAGACGAGTCATGATTTCAACAAGCGTGGCGTATTCTTGAGCGTCATCCACCATGTGGGCATCTTCCAGCAATTCATGCAATTCAACCATACTGCGGTAGCCTATCATCCAATCCTGTTCAGTATTGGCAGAAAGCGCCTGCATAATACGCTCCGGCAATGCGGTGAGCCTTTTATCAACTCGTCTCAGTAGGGCAGCTTTCGAGCGATCCGGGTGGGTAAGAGTCGCTGCGCTGAGCAGGTGCCTGAGACGGCTCTCAAGTTCGCCATAAGCATCCAACACATCCTGTGGCACATACTGGGACGAATGTTGCGGTTGCGCTTGGAAAGCTACGCGACCGAGCAGATTACGCAGTACATCGGCGCGTTCTCCGGGTGTGAGACACGACTGTTCAAAGAGAAGGTGCTGTTTGCGGCGTTCCATGGCAGAGGCAGAGATGTCAGAGCGATTGAAGCATCTGCACGTACTGGATAATTTCGCGTTGCATATTTGTCGGGAGAGGTTCTGGTTCGTTCTTCTGTTTGCCCTCGTCAGCGGCGGCAGTAGCAGAGGACTTTTGTTCAGCAGGTTTTTTGTTGTCGTCAGTGGAATTGGGCGTATCTTTGATCGCTGCCGCCGGTGCGGGGGATTTCGCGGAGGCAATAGCCGGAGTATCCATGTTTTGGTCGTCTTTTTTTGTAGTGCGATTGTCGACTGTGGCTGAGTTTTGGTTGGGCTGGCCAGGCCAAGCCATATCTTGCTCCGGGAAATTAAACTTTGCAAGAGAGCGTTTCGAGGAGAGATAGGATGAGACGCCATCAATGGTACCGACGTGGTATGATCTGCCTCTGTTGGTAATGCAGAAGTTTAAGTTGGTATTGTAAACCACGATATCTTGTCCGGGAAATTTGGACCTGAGTTCTCTTCGCTCGCGTGGCGTAAATTCAGGTAAATCGGAGCTGCTAATCGAGAGGCTAACATCTAGAAAGTCCAGCATGTCTTCTTTTTCAATTCGACCTTTGGCAGTACGGAATTCGACATGCTCAAGGGAAGAAGTAGTGACATCCCGCAGGATTTCGATGACACCGTGATGCTTTTTGCGCAGGTCGTCAATGGGTTCATAATCCACCTGCATCTGTAGCAACTTGCCTTGCCACCCGGTGAAGCGTACGCTCCTCTTTCTATCGGGATAAAGGATAATGGAGGTTGAATAGGGAAGCATCCGGGTAGACCCCTGGCTACCAGATGTGAAAATAATAGCCACCCCAGGGTCACTCCCTTCAAAAGGAACGATTTTACTCCTACCCGAAAATTCCTTTACCAAGCGTTGCGCAACTTTTTGGGCGGTTGTTTTTTTATTAGAGTTTACAAAGATCATCTTAATGCGATCGGGAGAGTACGGCGCACCGACAGCTACAATGCGGCACCCGTCCAAGCGCAGCAGGTAGCATTCTCCGTCTTGCACTGCTTCGGGAAATTTTCCCATGAAGTCATGCAACGGGATGCAGGAAGATGACCCACTGGATTCTGCAGCAGAGGGAAAATTGGCAAGTAGAGCAGCAATGACGAAAAGCCACAGCGCCAGGAGATCACGCATGTTCATGAGTATGCAGAGGGAAAGGCTGATCCGCCACAACACGGCATCGGTGGTTGACAGAACCCCACCAACACCAAAAGGACAGGCACTAGCGCACGAAAGAGACGGAACATAGAGGTTAGTCTGCGTACGATTTGATGAGTTTCACGATGTATCTTTGCATGCGTGGTAAGTTAGACTGGATGCTCTCTGCGAGAGCAAGCTGGTTGCGGGCGCGGACAAGATTGTGTTCAGCGTACTCACAACGAAAGTACTTATCTCCGTCCAGATAATCCGTGAGAAAACGCATGCCGATCTCTACAGTGATGAGCCAGCCCGAAAAGGAGAGCATATTCACTTCATTAGGGGTGAGAAAATCGTGTGTCGCATCTAAGTAGCCTTCGGCCAGCGATTCAAAAAAGGGCATTTGCATGTATACCTTGGAGAGGTCGGTCTCATCCTCGCTCGCCATACAAGTGGCCGTGCGTACCATATCCCCAAAGTCGTAGAGGGAAAGGCCTGGCATCACGGTGTCCAAATCAATGACGCAGACAGCTCCGTCGGTCTCTTCATCCAGCATGACGTTGTTGATTTTTGTATCATTATGAGTGATGCGGGTGGGGAGGTCGCCGTTTTTTTGCATATCCACCAGTTTGCTGAACCGCGAGGACCAGGAGCGGATGAGTTCAAGTTCTTTTTTGCAAGAATCAGCCCGATGCATAATATCTGCCGCTGCACTTTTTTGCAGGGCTTTATAACGTTTGGGAGTGTTGTGGAAATCTGGGATCGATTCGCGGATGTCCTCGGGATTCATGTCCGAGACGAGCTCTTGGAAAGAGCCAAAAGCATATCCTGCCTGGTAAGCTTGGCGCGTGTTCTCGACAACATCGTAGGTGTGGGTACCTTCAATGTTGTTATAACAACGCCACATGCCCCCTTCCTCGGGTAGATTGATGTAATTGCGCCCACCGCGTGCCGGGTACAGAGTAAGGGTTTGTCCCGCAGCGTTTTTACGGCGGCGCAGCACTTTCCATGAAATGTGGCGCGTCACTTTTTCTACATTTTTCATCACCTGAGCCGGGTCCTTGAAAACGTAGCCATTGATACGTTGCAAGATGTAGCGGTCCACATGCCCATCTTCTGTGCGGTAGCAGGCACGGTAGGTAGTGTTGATATGGCCGTTGCGCAATTCCTCGCCGTACAGAAAGTCGCCACTAATGGCGAACTGGTCTCCAATATGTGCGATGCGCTTTGCGATGGCTCCTTCTGAAAGTCGACTCATAAGTCAGCAGAGTTTAGTGTTGGAGAGCGTTGTTTCTGCGTGGACTTCTCCTACTGCGGGAGGTTGGGTCTTGTTTCGCGGCGTTTTGGGTATTGCGTTTATCCGATTCAGAGTTGTAGGAGAACGAGACGAGGCGAAAGGCCTGAGGCAAGGTCGGATGCCGGACGATGACGGTGACATGGGAGAGGTTTTTCTTCATGGCGTACCTGGAGCTACGCAGGGGCATGGGTGTGCCTCCTTCCATCTCGGGAGGGACCCGCAGGACGTATTCGAGGATATTCAATTCGGGATGTTTTTTACTCATAAGAGACCAAACATTTGAATCCGTCGGGGAGATACAGTTATTTTTGGCCTTTTTGTAGGCAGAAATCATGATGCCTTTATCGGGAACTTGCCCAAGTTTAGGGACAACGACCATTTCAACGGCAACAGGTGAGAAGTTAAACACATAGAACCCGCCCACGGGGAGTTCCGACTCACGTATGTAAAAAAACTGCGGCTTTGACTTTTCACCGGTGAAGAGCACGATACAGATCACCCGGCCTTTCTGCGCCTCGGGCGGCAAGGCAATATCCAGATACGGGTCGCCTGGGTTATCGGCTTCCTGGGGCTTGGTGTCATACAGAAGCACGTGACCCTGGGAGTTGGGCAGCACACGCTCGCTAGGTCCACGAGTAGAGATGTAGATAGGCAAGTAGTCGTCTTTGTAGGCAGCATAGAGCGTTGGCGGCAATTTTACATCGGACGGATTGCAGGCCACAAACCGCACGCCAGTAGTTGGATAGACAGGCGTATCATCGGCTTCAGCAGGATCGTCTTCTTGACGTGGAGCATCTTGCGCCCATACCATGGCGCACGTGGTCATCAAGCCGACGAAGAGGAGGAGAACGTTTTTCATGATATCTGCGAGGTACACGCTGTGCGCATGATATCAGATTGCCGCGTGCATAGCAAGGAAAAATAGGACGGAGCGGCAGCGGAAATGGCCGCAACACGAGGTAAGTGGCAAGAGGGAAGATCGGGGCGACAGGATTCGAACCTACGACATCCAGCTCCCAAAGCTGGCGCTCTACCAGGCTGAGCTACGCCCCGTTGCCCTTGTGGGACAGAAATGGCTCGGGACGGAATCGAACCGCCGACACGGGGATTTTCAGTCCCCTGCTCTGCCAACTGAGCTACCGAGCCGATGGGAAGCCCCGGCAGGGACAACCGCTGGGGCATGATACACTCAAAGCCGTGGCTTGACAAGACAAAATGTGTGAGGGGAGGAATTTTTTTGCGTCAAGACGCTTGCGGAGTGGCTGGAGCAAGGGATTCACGCCTTGGGAGAGGTGCGGCACTTGGCGAGCAGGGCAATGAGAAGAAAGACAACACCGAGAGCAGCTACCCCAAAGGAGAGGTATTGCCCGCGAGTAATGCAGCCCCATGTGGGGGCGTCGGGTTGCTTGAAGCATTCTGAGAAAATGCGAGCTGCAGCGTACAGAAAGCAGAATAGAGCGCTAAAAATACCATTTGGAGCTTTTTTCCAAACGATGCGCAGTGTGATGAGTACACAAAAAATGACAAGGCCCTCGCCCAGCGCTTCAAAGAGCTGAGAAGGAAAGCGCGGGGAGAGAAAACGCCCCAGGGCTTCGCGCGCGGCGTCGTTGCTGCGGCATAGATGGGCGATAGACTCGAAGTTACCCCAGCCATCCACAGGAACCCCGGCAGCTTGACTCATGGCGGCATCTGCCATGCGGCGCAGGGGCTCGGGGAACTCCAAGTACTCTTGGGGGAACTTCATAGCAAGGGGATTGTCCGGGGAGCAAATTCGACCATAGAGTTCGCCGTTGATAAAGTTGGCCACACGCCCAAAGAACAGGCCAATGGGACACACGATGGCCAACCCGTCGCAGACGCCGGGGATTGAGAGATGATGCCGCCACGCGTACATGACGGCCACTAACAGCACGGCAACGATGCCCCCATGGGAGGCCATGCCGCCTTCCCATACACGCAACACCCAAAACGGATCAGCACAGAGCCCTTCCCACCCGCGCGCGGGCAACCAGTAGAAGAAGAACTCTCCGAGGCGGCCTCCCGCGATGACGCCCACCAGGCATACTAAAGTGATGAAGTCACCGAGGTCTTGCGGTTTTACGCAGTATAATTGACGTTTGGCGAGTTGGAGCAGTACCCAGTAGCCAAGCACAAAACCTGCTACGTAAGCCAACCCATACCACCGCAGAGCTAAATGTTCAATTGGCAGGTTGACAATGATGGGATCAAGGTTGTGTATGTAGGTGGAAAGCAGGGGGAACATGGGTCGAGGCGGATCACAGAACGGGCGGATTGTAGCATAGAAGGCGAGCAGGTACAAGTCCGGAGTGACTCGTCGTGGAGGGTACGCCGGTTTTGCCGGGTTGTCCACTCGGCTTCCGAGCACAAGCCGACACAGGTGTGTCTGTGTACGCTTTCATTGTTAGCGAGGTGGCAGGAGATGAGAATTTCCAAAAAAAGCGAAATTGTGTAAGATTTTTCTCGCCAAGAGGCTTGTCGGGGTGTATATAGATAAAGCGAACACTCGTTTTGCAACTATGAACATGAAATCTCTCCTGCTATTCATGGGAGCTACCCTCTTGGCGACCGCACCTTGGGCACGTGCCCAGTCCTCGAAATGGGCAGACACTGCAAATCAGGTGGCTTTTTCGTTGGATTTGGAGAGAGTGAATCCACCAAGCGCAAGCATTAGGGCGTTGCCGGGAGTGGAGGAGTTAGCAGGGGTGGAGGACATCTTCAAGGATGCGAAGGTAAAAGCTTCAAAAGATTCCGGTGCGTCCAACAAAGTGAAGAGTTGGTACGTTCTCAACATACCTGTACGCGTGTATGCAATGGGGCGTAATGCAGATCAAGAAATAGCCCCGGCGTACTACGTGCGCGAGCTCAAGGTGACTGCGTATTTGCTTTTCAAGAGTTTGTCAAACTCACGCTCAAAGGGTGGCGGTAACGGCTCTTCCGCCGGATACAGCATGGTAAAAAAAGAGATCACCTATGCCGACATACAGATGGATGTTCGCGAGTATAGGGAGAATGGGCACAGCATGAGCAAGGCGAGCTTTAATGTGGCTGTGTTCATTCCGCGCTCTACGGCGTGCATTCTAACGGGGGATTTCCGGCAACCCGAGCCTCGGATTGAGAAAGCGCTTGTTGGCTACGCAGTGGAAGCCACGGTAAATGGGGAGCCTTGCAGCGATTTTACCGCCGCCAAAGACTCCAGACCTTCCGCTGGCGAAACACGCAATTCCAAAATATTTGAAAATGCGCTGGCGAATCGCTTATCGAACACGTCGTGGTGGAAAACACGTGGCCGTAATAACCTTAGCGAACCAGATGTGGATATCTGCAGCATAGCGGAAACTCCCTACGCCCCCTTTTACGGCAAGTACTACCCGCGCGTGAAGCCCCTGTACGGCTCCACTGCCCCTGGCGACTCTGGCTCTGGCTCCTCATTGGAAGCTCCTGCGGATACTACGAGCAGCTCCCCATCTTCTGAAAGCCCAACCAAGACCAAATCGAAAAAACGCGGGACCACAACGCCCTTGACGCCGTCAGCAACGGAAGATTACGACACCTCTTTGTGAGTAAAACAGACTCGTTCATCATTCTCTCCTATCTCTCATTATGGCTGAGTACAAAACAACAGTAGCGCTCGAAATTGGGGCCCAGAGTGTGACAATGGCCGTTTTTACTCCGGCATCCAAGGGTTTCATTCTCTCTCGTTATGCCCGCAAGGATATCCTGCTCGACCCGGTGGAAGAGGGGATGCGCATCGACTATGTGAGCCATGCGGTCGGGGAGCTCGTAAAGCAGCTCAAGGTGCGCGGCAAGGATGTGCGCGATGTGGTATCGGGTCAGAAGGTCTTTATGCGCTTCATCAAGCTGCCCGCGCTTGACACCGTGGATGACGTGGCAGAGCAGGTTGGTTATGAAGCTCAACAGCATATTCCTTTCCCGCTCGAGGATATTGTGTTTGACTACCAGCTCTTGGGCAATGCTGAGGATGGGGAACAGGAGGTGCTCCTGGTAGCCATCAAGAAGGACGAGTTGGATGACCTGAACGGTCAGGTGGAAGCTAACACGCTTCGCACACGCAGTGTGGACTGCTCAATCACTTCACTCTACAATGCGTTCAAAGCAGCGTATCCGGAAGAAGCAGAGACGGTCATGCTGCTGGATATCGGGGCCAAAACAACAGATATACTTTTTATTGAGCAGGGAAGATTTTTCACCCGGTCGGTCACCGCAGCAGGCTCATTTGTCACCAATTCCATCGCCCGCGAGCTTAACCTGAGCTTTCGCGAAGCTGAGCAACTTAAAATTGAGCAGGGGATTGTGTCGCTAGGTAATGGGCATACTGATACTCTGCCCGAGGAGCAGGCGAATCTTGCTACCATCATTCGCAGCGCCATGACTCGCTTGAGTTCAGAGGTGCAGCGTACCATCAATCATTATCGCGCCCAGTACAAAGGCTCTGCGCCTACAAAGGTGTACGTATGCGGCGGGGGAGCTCGCCTGGCGTACACGACAGATTTCTTGCAGAGTGCATTGGACTTGCCGGTGGAGGTATTCAATCCGCTGCAATCCATGAAAGTGGGCGCCAAGGTGAACAGCGAGATGTTGCAGGCGGATTCTCTCTGTTTGGGCCCGGTGGTAGGGGCGGCGATCACAGGCGCGAAAGCTGGGGCTTTTCAGATTGATTTGGTGCCAACCAGCGTGGGCAAAGAACGCGCGGAGAAAAAGCTTATTCCCAAGGTGCTGGCGGCGGGGGGTGTGGCACTGGCCGGAGCCGTGTTCTGCGCCTATGCCGTCAATAAGAAAGCAAATCAAGCTGAGCAGCAATTCCGGCATGCTATCGCACCCATAGAGCAGGTGGATAGTCTTCATGCTGTCATGGAACGTAACCGTGCGAAATATGAGCGAAGTCTGAAAGAAATTAAGCAATACTCAGCCTTGTTCACCGCGCGCAATGCGTACCCGGACCTACTCATTCAGCTCGCACAAAAAACAAGCTCGCCCATGTTCTGGATCACCGATTTAGACCCTCTGGTTGACTATGATGTTGTCAACACGGGGCTGACCGTAGGGCCGGATGGCACGGACCGTCACCTGTTGCTCGATACACGCGAGACGCGTGCCGGCACTATGGTGCGCTCCTTTGAGATGGTGGAGCGCAACAAGGCGCCGCAGGTGACTGCATTGCTTGTGAGTGGATATTTCTACAAAAAGAGTAAGGACGACCAAGGGAAGCAGTTGCAGCGTCTCAATGAGCTCGTGACCTCCAAGTTTGCCGAGAGGAGTGAGGATTCTCTTTTTCAGTTTGACTCCAAGAACGTGCGGGCCAACGGCGGGCACTACTTTGTGGTGCAGGATGCCGAAAAGTCAAAAGGTCACAACCTCATTCCCGAGTACGCTGACAAGTTCTATATGGTCATGCCACTCAAGAAGCCGCTTCCTCTTCCCGGCTCAGAGCCCTCCAAGAAGTAAAACGAATCTCACGCTGCATACTTTGCGATATGAAGATCATGGATAATAAGCGAGTGACGGCCATAGCCCTGCTCATGGCGGTAGCATTCGGCGCATTGTGCTACTACGCCTACGGTCGCTATCAAGCGCTCCAAGAAACCCAGGCGAAAATTGACCAAGAGCGCGCCAAGCTGGACGACTACGCGAATGAGCAGCTGCCGCCGACTCGTGAAAATAGTCGCATGCTTGTGCAGGCCACCGGGGCAATGGAGGAGTTGGCTGCTGACCTGCGCCGCAATCTGGAGACCTATGCCAAGGCGTGTTTATCGTTGGGCAAAGACGCCAAAGGATCGCCGATACGACCTGATGTGTTTCAGAAGGAAGTGAACGATATGACTGCGAAGGTGGCAGCCTACGCGGCTCAGAAAAACACCAAGCTTTCTGAGGATGCGGCTGCGCTCGGCCTTGGCGAATATAAAACAGCCTCGGCAACAGAACGCGATGCCCCGTACTTGAACTTTATGCTACATTCGGCGGATACGCTCGTGCGCCATCTTGTTGACGCTGGTTCGCCGACCATCAAGCGGTTGTACTGTGCACCACTTCCGGAGGAGAAGGTGGGGGCGCGCAAGCAGCCGGACTTCTTCCCACTAGAGATAGAGGTCACCTTTGTGGCAAGGCGTAGCGCGCAAGACATAGACACTTCCAGGGAAGAGACGCTCAGCGTGTTGCCACGTGTGATCAACTCACTGGTATCGGATAAAAACTACTTTTTTGTCATCACTGGGTTTTCGGCCAAAACGGCGGGAAACTTGCCTATGCTTGCTCCGTATCGAGCTGCGGCGCAACCTGCCGGAGCAGACCCCATGAGTGCGGGCGATGGAGGCGCTACGGCTGCGCCTGCGGCGCCCGTAGCACAGATGATAACCGGCTCCCCCGATAGCGAGGTAGAGGTGAGCCTGACGCTCCAGGTGTTTTATTTCACGACCGATAAGCTCTAATTTCAAACCATCAGCTCATAGTTCATTATGGCAGATTCATCCAACACAGGCAGAAACTTCCTCTTGATCGGCATCATGCTGGGCGTGGGCGCGGCCGCGGTCGGTGTGTATGTGCTCAACTCTGCGGCTCCAGATAAGCTCTCTGTGAGCATAAAGGATGACGGATCGGAAGGTTCTTCGCTTACCCAGGAGGCAGTGCAACTGAAAGAGGATGCTCTCGTGCCACGCCGTTTACTTGACGTAGCCCCGCCGCTGGATGAGGCATCCATACCGCGTGACAAAGTGGAAGGGAAGAAAGTGCCACGCTATACCCCGCTATTTTTCGCGCCTACCATTTGGCAAGTGCCTGATGCAACCCAGAAAAAGAATGTTGCGGTTGACTTGTTAGCGCCTGATGCGCGTCCCCTGCATCACGTTGCCTCCGTGGAAAGCGGAACGGATGAAAAGCCGGTGCCCAATGGCTGGTTTTACATGTATGGACTTGAGAAATCCCTTTGCATGGCGGATGCCATGCAGCAGGATCCGGACGGAGATGGATTTTCCAACGCAGAGGAGTTTGTTGCGGGTACCGATCCGTCAAACGCTGAAAGCATGCCTCCCTTTGTGGTCGGCGATGCAATCAAGTTGGTCAGTACGGGGGAGAAGAAGGTGATCACGCATTTGATCGAATTGAGCATGGCTTCGTATTTTGATGAGAACAAGGTAAATATCAGCATATTTTCCGAGAATGGACAGCGGCTCCTGCAGCACAGAGACCTTGACCCCGGGAAGAGCTTCGGTTTTGGGCAGACCTCCGCAGGCCCGATGGCGAAAAACCGCTTTACTCTTGAAAAAATAGATCAAAAATCGGATGAAACAGGCAACACCGTCAACTCTGTTCGCATCAAAGATGCCTACACTCAACTGAGCGATGCAAAAGAGTTTGATTTGGCGGCAGGAAGCAGGAATCGTCGCACCGTGCGCGATATCACTCTCAAATTGCGTGTCACTGCCGGGCCGCAAAAGGACACCGAGATTGCAGTACAGCCGGGACAGGAGTTTGACGTGCCTGGATTCAAGGATACAAAGTGTGTGGTGACAGATGCTGGCAAGAAAAAGACTCCGCCGAAGGTGAGTGTCAACGGTGGTGCGGCAATTAGCGTCCCGCTCGACCCGGCTACCCCCCAAGCAAAGACCGATAATCGACCTACACCTCAATAAAATCTTCATTTTTTTTAACTGTAGACTTTACAAAGATAAAAAATTCTGTCATAAATAAAAACACCACCATGAATAACGCATCTCTCATCACCTCTATTCACAAGATGCTCGCGACCGGGTTTGGTCTTGCCTGTTCGCTTGTGTATGCCGGAACCGAGGGTTATCTCACTACATCGACTGCCGCTGGGTCAAGCGAGGTAGGTCCGACTGCCATGTTTGCCGGGCAAGATGCCACGCAGAGCGGCATCAATGCACGGGAGGCAGCCCGGCGGACAGCGGAGCGCGACGCGGCGATGCAGCTGTTGGAGGAAGGACGCCAGGCGTACAGCGAGGGCAAATATTCAGTTGCGCTGGAGAAGTATCGACAGGCGTGGGACAAGCTTCCCCATGCGCCTGCTACGCGCAAGCTGCAGGAGTACATACGTTCGTGCATATCGGATGCTTCGATTGCAGTAGCCATGGAGTACGCCAAGGTAGGGCGATATGATGATGCAGAGCAGCTTTTGTTGGATGTGCTCTCGCGTGAGCCGGACAACGCTCGTGCACGGAAGGAGCTCTCCTTGCTGCGTGATCCGGTGCGCAATAACCCTGCATTGACGCCTGAACATGTAAAGAATGTGGACGAGGTGAGTCGCCTCCTTCAACTCGGGTATGGCTATTATGATTTGGGACAATTTAACCAGGCGTACGACACCTTTAATGCTGTGCTGCGCATCGATCCGTACAACGAGGCGGCGCGCCGTGGGCAGGAGGCTGTGTCCAAGCGTCGCTCACACTACTACCGGGCCGCGTACGATTCGTACCGTAGCAAGGCTTTGGCGGAGGTTGACGCCGCTTGGCAGGAAGATGTGCCCTCCCTTGAGGACAATTCGGCGGCCTTTGCTCCTACGAGCCGTGGACGGGTGGAACAGACGGAGAAGCAGATCAAGATCAACAATGCACTGGATAATGTGAGAGTTCCTCAAGTGAACTTCGACAAGACTCCTATCAGTGAAGTAGTGGATATCTTGCGCGGGGTGCTACGGAAGAACGGCGAGGGCTCGCTGAACATCAATTACCGGGCACCTGCTCCCGCGCCGGTGGCTGTGGCGGCTCCGGCAGCGAGTGATGATGGAGAGGACGATGATGAAGAAGGCTCGGATGATGAGGGAGAAGAGGGGGAGAGTGAGGGTGCCGCTGCGGCGCCTGCTCCTGTGGCAGCGGGCCCTGTTCCCGAACCGGAGGTCACCTTATCCCTGTCTGATGTAACTCTGCGGGAGCTGCTGCAAGAGATATGCTCCAATGCGGAGTGCGTGTTCAATGTGAGCGACCGCGGTATCAATATCTACATGGCTAATGATCCCTCGTCCAAGGTGCTTGAGCAGCGCGTGTGGCGTAATGTGCCGCTTTCTTTCATCCAAGGTTCAGGGGAGGAAGAAGAAGAAGGGGGAGATGAGGAAGAGGATGCGTTCGCTTCCGGCAGCAAGGGTGGCAAGCAGAAGGTGGATGCTAAAAAGGAGCTTAAGCGCCAGGGCATTTGCATGTTTGAATCGAAGAAAGCCAACGCGTGGTACAGCCGCAGGCTGCAGCAGCTCACTGTTTACAGCACGACGGATGATTTGGACTCTGTGGAGGACGCGCTCTTGGAGTTTCAGGAAGCGCAACCGCAGATGATCAAAGTGACGACGAAGTTTGTGGAAGTCACTCAACAGAACGATGAGGAATTGTCGTTCGACTGGGTGGTCAACCCTTTCTCTGTGTCTAACAATGGAACGACTTTCTTGGGCGGTGTGACGGGAGCCAATTCTACTCCAACTCGTACGTACAAAGATTTTGTGACGAGCCCGGGCGCCGGTTATGGCAACAACCACCATAACAATGGTTCTTGGCCTGTGACGAATAACAGTAATTTTGCTTCCGACACGGATCCCGTCACTCAAGGATTGGTGACAGGAGGGCTGCGTTCCGGCAACGGCGCAATCTCTTCCTCCAATATGGATAGCTTGCTGACCGGAGGTTCCCCGGCAGCCACGAGCACGGACAATGCGCATGTTGCTCCTGGCATACTTTCGCTCTCCGGCATCTACGATTCCGGTTCATTCCAGATGATTATGAGAGGGCTTTCTCAGAAACAGGGGGTGGATATGATGAATGCTCCGTCACTCGTGATTACACCCGCAGAGGAGGTGCTGGAATCGCCTGAGGATCCGGACGTGCAATCCCCGATCACTCATGAAGGCGATGCCCGTATTGAGATCGTGCGACGTTTCGTTTACCCGACAGGGTATACTGAGCCGCAGATTCCTGACCAAGGTGGTTCCTCGATTGGCAGCTCTACTAATGTGACGATGTCCGTACCGGTGGCAGCTCCGTCTAACCCGGATGATTGGGGCGTCCAGGAGGTGGGGCTTATCATGGCTATTAAGGTGGATGAGGCGCCTCGCAACAATATCATCAAGTTCTCGCGTTTCATTGTACGTATAGTAGATTTCGAGGGCTTCGTCAACTACGGATCTCCGATAGTGTCCGGCGTGGCCACAAACAATGTCGTTGAACAAATCGTGCTTACCGAGAACCGGATAGACCAACCGGTCTTTGGTCGAAAGCTGATTAACACGCGACTTTCGCTGTTTGATGGACACACTGTCGCTATTGGCGGTATGATAGAAGATCAAGTGCAGAAGGTCGAGGATAAGGTGCCAGTGTTTGGGGACCTGCCGCTCATCGGGCGATTCTTCCGGAGCAATGCGGAATCGCACATACGTAAGAATCTGACGGTATTTGTGACGGCAGATATTATCGATGCTGCGGGCAAGCCGGTTCGTAACCGGAGCGTAGAGGAAACCCCGGCCGGCAATGCGGTTGCGCCTGGTCTCTTCCCTGAAGATGGTCTCGTGAATCCATAAGGGAGCATGAGGCGCATGAAGGGCGTCGCGCCACGAGCGGCCGCCCGCGGGGGCGTGAGGCGCCTCGTAGGTTCAGGACACCGGGAGCGTGCTGGCTTTTTGCTCCCGGTACGGTGGGTTCTATTTCGGCGTCCTGAATGGTGGGGCAGCGCGGTGGGGAATTTTTTTTCAAGATTGGTGTTGACTTGGAACGTGGGGTGTGGTATGAGGTGCAAGAGTAAGAAACACGATCCTTATATGAAAACAAGAATGTCCTATTTAAGCATGGCGCTGGCAGCAGCAATGCTTGCCGGCGGAAGCGCGTACGCCGATGGCCCAGAACCGCATAAAAATGTCTTGCGTGCTGCTAACTTTGGAGAGGAACAGCTCAAGCAAGTGTTGGCAGGCGGTGTAGCCGTGGATGTGACGGATGAGGATGGCGAAACTGCGTTGATGGAGGCGGCAGACAAGGGTAATTTGCCCGCTGTGCAGCTTTTGCTCAAGTACGGAGCCCAAGTGAATCGCAAGGATGAGGATGGAAAAACGGCTCTCATGTATGCGGCGGATGAAGGGCGCACTCCTGTCGTACAGGCTTTGCTTGCTGCCGGGGCAAATCCCGATGTGAAAGATAAAGACGGCGAGACTGCGCTGATGAAGGCTGAGGAGGAGCGTCATGCCGATACTGCGGCTCTGCTGCGCAATTCGAACAAGTCGGCCCCAACTGCAACGTCTGCTGTGCTTGTTGGCAAGCAGGGTATGAAAGCAGTTTTGCGCGCGGCATATGAGGGCGAGTCTGCCTTGAGTCAGTTGCTTGCAGGTGGTACGTCCGTGGATTGTGCAGATCGAGATGGCGAAACCGCACTGATGGAGGCGGCAGATAAAGGGAATTTGGCTGCTGTGCAGCTTCTGCTCAAGTGCGGCGCTAAGGTAAACCAGCAGGATCACGAGGGCAAGACTGCGCTCATGGATGCTGCGAGCGATGGTCACACTGAGGTGGTGCGCGCGCTCATCGCCGCGGGAGCAGATTTGAACGCACGCGATGAGGATGGTGAAACTGCGCTCATGAAAGCGCTGGAGGATCGACACAATGACACGGCCGAGGCGCTGCGCGCTGCCGGCGCCCATTGAGCTGATTTGATGATTCTTGCCCCAAATACGCAAACACCCCGGAGTTCGGGGTGTTTGTGGTTTGGGGCTCGCTGTGTAGAATTGCGCTTTTCAATTTGCTGGAAATGCGATAGAATGCCCGCATGAGTTTTGATTTACCAAAGGCTGCGGGAAAACGGGTGTATGCTCGAGGGAAGTTGTACCCGGAGCTGCGAGTGCCCATGCGCGAAATAGAGCTCTCCGATTCACTCTTCCCCGATGGAAGTACTCAGAAAAATGAGCCGGTGCGTGTGTATGACTGCTCAGGCCCGTGGGGGGACCCATCCGTCAAATGCACGGTAGAGTCCGGGATACCCCGCTTGCGCGAGGCATGGATAGCGCAGCGGGGTGATGTGGCGCGTACAGAGGGAGGGGCGCTCAAGGCTGCTTCTGCCGCATCTCCGCCCACACAGCGCGCGTACGCTCTGCGTGGCATCGTCACGCCCGAGATGGAGTTTGTAGCGATACGCGAAAACATGGGACGCGAGGAAGCGTTCCGGGCGGTGTATGACCGCTTCCCGCATGAAAAGACGAGGCCGCAGGAAGCGCAGCAGTTGCTGGATGAATTGGGCACCGGCATGCCGCGTCCGAGTGAGTTGGAGAAGGAGCCGGGATTTTCACCGCAGAGTTTGCAGCGGCGTGCAGACCTGCACTACAGCCATCCAACGGAATACGCAGAGCGTACCGGGGTCCAGGCACCCGCCTTTTTCACGCCGGAGTTTGTGCGCGATGAATTGGCAGCCGGCCGTGCGCTCATCCCCGCCAATGTCAACCACCCGGAGGCGGAGCCCATGGTCATCGGCCGTCGTTTCCTCTGCAAAATCAACGCAAATATCGGCAACTCCGCCATCTCATCCGACATTCATCAGGAAGTGCAGAAGCTTCGCCGCGCCATTCACTGGGGGGCTGACACGGTGATGGACCTCTCTACGGGAGCCGACATTCACCGGACGCGCGAGTGGATTCTGCGCAACAGCCCCGTCCCCATCGGCACCGTGCCTATTTATCAGGCCTTGGAAAAGTGCGGCGGCAAGGTAGAAATGCTCAGCTGGGAGGTGTTGCGCGATACGCTCATTGAGCAGGCGGAGCAGGGCGTGGATTATGTGACCTTGCATGCGGCGCTTCTCGAGCGCTTTGTGCCGTTCACGGCCGGGCGCGCCACGGGAATCGTGTCGCGCGGAGGTTCCATCATGGCGAAATGGATGATGTTGCATGGCGCCGAGAATTTCCTGTACACACATTGGGATGAGCTGTGCTCGATACTAGCGTCGTATGATGTGGCGGTCTCCATCGGGGATGGTCTGCGACCGGGAAGCATTGCCGATGCCAATGACTTCCCCCAGTTGGCAGAATTAGAGGTGCAGGGTGAGCTGACTCTTTCGGCGTGGCAACACGGTGTGCAGGTGATGAATGAAGGCCCCGGGCACGTGCCGCTGCATCTCATCCCCGAGAACATGCGCAAGCAGCTCCTCTGGTGCCACGAGGCTCCGTTTTATACACTCGGCCCCCTGCCTGCGGACATTGCGCCGGGGTACGACCACATTACCGGCGCCATAGGCGGTGCAATGATTGCGCAGCGGGGTTGCGCGATGCTGTGCTACGTGACGCGCAAGGAGCATTTGGGATTGCCGGATGCCGAGGATGTGCGCGAGGCCGTGGTGACTTATAAGCTGGCAGCGCATGCGGCAGACTTGGCAAAGGGTCATCCGGCGGCGCAGCTCCGCGATAATGCGCTTGCCAAGGCGCGGTTTGAGTTCCGCTGGGAGGACCAGTTCAATCTGTCGCTCGACCCGCAGCGCGCGCGGCAGTACCACGATTTGACGCTTCCTCACGCCGGCGCGAAAAAGGCGCATTTTTGTTCGATGTGCGGGCCGAACTTTTGCGCCATGAAGCTCAGCCAGGAAATACGCGAAATCAACGGCGCCGAAAAATGAAACACGAGCTGAAACAACATCCGCTCTTCGGCCCGCCGTACCCCAAGATCGTGGGCGTGGTGAAAACGCCTGCCGAGTTGGCTAAGGTGCGACGGGGAGATTGTGACATTGTGGAGCTGCGTGTCGATGCGTGCGCCGATCAAGTGCACGAGTTGGAGCACCGGGAGCCCTGTGAACTGCCGGTGTTGCTGACTTTTCGGGATGCGACAGAGGGAGGCTACCGCGTGGCGCCGCAGCATGAGCGCCTCGAGTGCCTGCGCCGTTTGCTCCCGATGGCGGCTGCTGTCGATTGGGAGATCGCTCTGCTGGATGAAGCCGAGGATCTGCCGGATAGCTTGCACGCCGCCGGAGCCGCGCTTATCGCCTCTGCCCATGACTTTTCAACGACGCCAACAGCCCGCGAGCTGGATGTCCTGGAACAGCGCGCCGTTGCAGCCGGGGCGGATTTGTTCAAAGTCGCCTTTACCCCGCAGACCTCGGAGCAGGTGCATGCCGTGCTCCGTTGGTTGACTCGCCCGGGGCACCCGCTGCCGGTCGCCCTTATGGGCATGGGGCCACTGGCAAAAGAAAGCCGCGTTCTGCTGTGCAAGCACGGCAGCGCCTTGGTTTACGGTTATCTGGGGGATAGTCCGAGCGCACCCGGGCAGCTGAGCGCGGAGCTTTGCCGCAAGTTGTTTCGGCTCGCATAGCTGTGCCCCACGCATGGGCAATTCCTCCGGCAAGTCCTTCTTTCTTCAACGGCACACCATGAAGAGTCTGCTTGCGCGGGCGCTGTTCTGCGAGTTTTGTGTGTCAAGTTTTCTAAATCGCAAAGTGTCAACGATTTGATTCGCTCTTTGCTTGCGTATCTCTTTTTGAAAGAGATAGACTTAGTTAGCTTTTTACTTGATTCGAGAAGAAGCATTTACATAATAAGTCCACTCCTTTTTTGACCAGATACGCATCAAAATTATGTACTCCCTGAAGTCTGGCTTTCGTTGGAAAATGAAGGTTTGCACGATTTTTGTTTGGACATCTCTTTCAAAAAGAGATAAAATCAAGAACACGGGAGGAAAAGGGACGCGCGCGAGCTCTTGCGCCGCGTTCCTTTCCTTTCCACCCCTGCAACATACCTTTCCGATCATGAAACTCCACCTGCCTGTATCCCTTCGCCGGGCCCTCATCTGCGCGCTTGCTGCCGGCGCCGCTGCTTCTTCCGGCTCTGCCTCCGCCGCATGGGAAGCCAAGGATGATCTCGGTAAAACCATGTACGTGGGCGATTCCATTACCCACGGCGCGTATGCTAATCTTTATTCCTGGCGTTGGTCGATGCATAAGATTTTTGCCGATAACGGCATTTCCTATACTGAAGTCGGTGTCATGACGGGTAATGGGGGAAACGCCGGCGTCAATATGCCCTACGGTGAAACTGTGTTCCAAAACAAGCACTCCGCGCAGAACAGCGCCCGTGCTTTTGAGATTGCTGAGAGAAAACAAAAATATAAGAATAGTGGGGCTAAAGATCTTCGTTTCGGCGGCACGGGCATTCAACACTGGCTTGGTCTCAGTGAACCCTCCGGATGGACAGGGGAGAAGAGTGCTAGCAATTACCGTTTGAGTGATACGGAAAAACCGGTCAATACCTTTTTCCTTTTGATCGGAACCAATGATTTGCTTTCAGAGTCACCGAACATTGGTGCGAGTTTGACTACGAAAGAACAAGAGCTATTGGGACGAAGCGGGAGCAGTGAGAGTGTGATTTGGACTGGGGCTGGCGACATGGATACGATTGTGAATGCCATGTTTGAGGATAATTCTGACGCCTCCGTTGTCATTCTCACTGTGCCGACATGGGGGGCTCATGGCAACAATAATACAGCGGCGGATTATAAGGCTGTTCAGACCTACAATGAGCATCTCGAGGCGTGGGTGAAACAGAACCGACACGGAGAGAAAATTACTTTGATTGACATCAACCGCGGACTTGTTGACGTTGCCAATACCGATAAACCATGGGAAGGAGTTGATTCCTTCTTCTACGCCAGTGATGGACGACTAAACAACGATCACCTTCATCCCTCCGCACAGGGGGAACTCATCATCGCGGGAAATGTGGTGCGGGGATTGGGTTATGCCGGGCGTACGGCGGGACAGGAACGGAAAGGCGCAACTGCGTTCAATCGACAAGCGCAAGCCCTTTATGAATCCGCAACGAGCAAGGACAACGTCACTTGGGCAGCCGGCACAGGATTGACGCTTGGAAGCGATTCCACCTTCACGAGCGGTTGGGGGGATGCGAGTCCGGAGGGTACGTTTACTGTTGATTTCAAGCTGAACGGAGGTTTGGGAAATGGTGAAGAGGGCGGGTGGGATACCCAAAACGGTCTCACCATCACCGTTGGGGACGGTACACATGCCGGTGCGCTTACACTGAACGAGGCCTACATCAAGTGGGGGGACACCATCCTGTATTCCATGGATATGTCCGGACTCGACAGCGCGCTGCGTGTGGCGTACGTGCGCGGGAGAAACTCTCAGGGACTTACAACCGGCTTCTACGTGTGGCTGGATGACCAGCTCATCGGTGAGGCCTTGGGATCGGGAGCAACCATGGAGAACGGTTTATCCATCACGAATGAAACCGGTGCAAGCATAACCCTGAGCGAGCTTGCGATGGATTCCACGGGCTCATGGTCGCCGACAAGCGAGGGCTTTACGACCGAGAATCCGCCGCTCATTACGCCGGCCGATTCCTCCGACTGCAGCGGATGGCCCGGGGTTGTTGACTGGCCCGGACAAGGTGAGATGCTGGGTGAAACTCAGGCATTGACTGCTGGAAACGCTCTTAATCCATCGCTATTTACCGATGGCAAAATCGGGTGCACCGTCACCGTGAATGGAAAATCGCCGGATATCATTAAAAACTGGTCTGGTGAACAAGAGCTTTTTGTGACTGTGACGAAAGATTCAAATCCAACTAGTTGGCTTGCTCTTGATAACGTGAATGATGGCACATCAACCGTCAACTTGCATGTGCGATTCAGCGGAGAAATGACACTGCCGACAATATTTTGCGTGTTCCAAAACAAGGGTACCACCTCGTACTACCACGATGGAGACGTGTACGTTGAATTTTCTGGTGATCCCACGGTGAATTCGGCTACTTATACCATGGTGGATGAAGATAGCAATTATGCAAACCATAGTCCAAACGACACTCACCACGCCCCTTCAATCTCGGCGTTTTTTACGAATGGTGGTAACGGAGCGAAAGAAAAGGGCGCTGTAAACGGGAAAATTACCTATGTCATCAACAATGGTACATACAATGGTCGCATTATTGGGGGTGAGGCGTACGGAGTGCAAGGTAATGAGACACGCGTGACAAAAGGAGTGGAGATATACCTGAATGGAGGAACCTTCAAAGGAGATATCTATGCGGGAGGTACGTGCGGCTACATAGGGGGGGCTACAATCGTTATTACCGGCGGGTTAGGAACGATGACTTTCGAAGAAACAGTCCAACGCATATCCGCCGGTGGATTCGGCCAACAGAACGCAGGCGGAGTGGCGAACGGCGGGACGGCCACTGTCGTTTTGCAGAATATCACGGAGGATGATGGTATAGCCAACTACAAGGGGGAGATTTCCGGCGGGCGCAAGCCGGATGATTATGAAGTTCGGCGCACTCTGGAACTCAAGAATGTTGTTTTGAGCGGCGGCCTGGCAGCGACACTGGCAGAGTTTGACGAGGTGGAGGTGACGGACGGGAGCGAGCTGAGCTTGGGAGCGTTTGGAGGCGCCACGAAGCTGACGGTTACGGGGAGCGTACTCACCCTGACGGATACAGGCGTCTACACGGGGATGACGACTCGCAACGGCGGCACTATTATTTTAGGGGACGGAGTGAGTTACGAGACGAGAACGGACGTTGAGTCTGATGACCAGATCGCGGCATCTCTGAGCGGCGTCTATGAGGTGCAGAGTACGGCCAGCCTACAACTGTCGGCGGATGCCGAAGGTCGCGTGCGCGGCGGGGTGGATGTGCAGCTGCACGGGGGCGGCGTTTACAAAGCCGGGTTGACAGGCGATGAAGAGGGCGCGGACCGTGTGGTGGTGACGCTGCTGGGCGGTGAGACCGGGGAGCTGACGCTGCAAAATGGGAGGGACGAGGGGAACGCGCTGATTCGCGTCAAGTTGCAGGACTTTACAACAGACACGCGGGTGAAGGGCTGGACGGAAGACGGGAGATACACCTTGCAGCTGACAGACGAAACTCATGTGTTGAGATTGGGCGACAGCGTGAAAGATGAGGCGAAGGCGTCCATTTTCGATACAAAAGGGCAGATTATACTGGGAGAAAAAGCGAGCCTAAGCTTGGAAATTGACGGTCTGCCTGAGGCGCCCACGGATCAAACGGAGGTCAGGTATCACGTGACGCAAGGGGATTTGAGCGATTGGAACGGCAACGAGCAGGTGCAGATCAGTCAGGAGCTGGCGGTGTCCGGTTGGGATGGCACGTGGAGTGCGGAGGGCGATCTGGTGCTGACCTACACGCGCGACGAGCGACCGAAGTACGAAAGTTCAGAGGACAATGATGGTGCGGATTGGGAGGTAGAGCCGGATGAAAATATGTACGACGCTGTGGGCAAGTACGACAGTGTGGAGATAAACAGCGAAACGCGCATTGATTTTTCCGGAGAGGAGAGGATACCTTGGCGTTGGTTCTACACCCAAAGCGGTTTGACGCTGCACAATCTGTGGGGCACCGATGACGGGGAGCTCACCATTATCGGTGACGGCAAGACGAACAACACGGTGACCTTTAAGAACAGTTACGAGAAACAGGATGATGGGCAGACGCAGACGGACGGCACCTTGAGATACAGAGGCAAGATCACCATCGAGGGCGCCGCGTTGCACATCAGCCATGAGGACCCGGAGGAACCGGAAAACGGAGCAAACTGGTGCACGCGAGTGGAGGGCAAGCTGGACTTGAGCGAAGGGCAGGGGCTTTTCATGGACACCGGGGCGCTGACTTTGGCCAGCGGTAGCAAAGGCGAAGTTTCCCACCACGATCTGGGCGCTCAGGGCGTGACCTTCACCAACGGGAATGACGGGCAATTGGTTATCGACGGTTCTCTCGCGTCTCTGGCCGGGAAGGTGAGCGCCGAGGGTGAGACTCGGTATGCAACCGACCGCAAGGAGCACATTCTGTTGAAAAACGGAGGCGAACTTCAGTTGGGCAGCAGCGACAGCGCCAATGAGACCGAGGTAAGCGTGACCATTGGCGCCGAGGACGAGCAGATGAATATCGTCCACGTCCAAGGAAAAGTCGGCGTGGGAAAGGAAGGGAAATTGCAGAACGTCCACCTGCTGCTGGAGAAGGGAGCTGAGCTGCATTTGGAGAGGGGGGAGAAGGGCGAGCCGCAGACGAAAGCAAGAAGCGCTGAGGATGATACGCCAGTGCAGTATGCTCTCAACGGCCTGCAATCCAATGGCGGCGGCATAAGGGGAAACGGCGATGTGACGATTACTGTCAAAGATGTGCACCACGAGTTCAGCGGTGACTTAAGCGGCTACAACGGCACCATGACGATAGCCGCAAGCAATTACGCGCAGAGTTTTTCCAATGTGAAGGGCGGCTACGGGTGGGACATGAAGGTAGAGAAAGGCGCTGTGGTGCTGTTGGACGTACTGGGCAGCAGCGGGAGGAACGCCGGCTGGACAATGGGGGATCTCGTGTTGAGCAGCGGCTCGGAAACCACGTTGCTTTTTTCCTTTGCCGGTAGCAATTCCCTGAGCTCCGCCAGCGGCACGGGCTTGAACTTTGAAAGCTTTACGATGGAAAGAGGCGCGCAGCTTGTACTGCAAGCGGTGGGCAACGCCATGCCAACTCGCGATACCTTTACGCTGGGCAGAGTGGCCAGTGGCGAGGTGAAGCTCAACGAGAGCGCAGATGGCTTGCAAGCCTTGGCTGAAGAAGGAGACCGTATCGAATTGCAGAAGGACCAACTGCTCGGGGCCGGTTTCCTGCACGTCAAAAAGGCTGCTATTGTCAAGAAGGATCAGCGCGTGGACTTGGAGATGGAGATGTCCGCCGACAATATATTGGAGGAAGCCGTGATGGGAGAGGGACACAACGCACTGGAGGGCGCCAGGGCCCTTTGGAAAATTACCGGGGAACAAACGAGCCAGGCGGCGCAGAAACTTCTCAGCGATCCGGACTCAGATTTGAATCGCTTGGTGGAGCGCACGATCGAGCTGTATAACAACGGCAACCATGGCGCGTTGGCTCGTACCTTGGCGGGCGCCATGGGCGCCTCGCTGAGCGCCCTGGCTCCAGCTGTCAGCCAGGATGTGCATCGTCAACTCATCTCGTTGCGCAACCGCGCGCTTGGGCTGCCATCCGCTTCCATTGGGACGGACGACCCCGACTGCCACATGTGGCTGAATGCGGAGAGCGCATACCACGAGCTGGACGATGATGGAATGGAGCCGGGATTCCGGCTCAGCGGCTGGGGAGGCAGTGTGGGTCTGGCGACGCACGTGGATGAATATTGGACGCTCGGTCTCGCCATGAACGCCATGTACAACGATTTGAAGAGCGATGGCGTCGATCAGCTGAGGGGCGATGTGGATACGGTGTACGCAAACGTATTCCTGCGTTATCGCAGTGGACATTGGACGCACCTGCTGGAGCTCAGCGAAGGTATGGTCGATGTGGAGACGAGGCGAACGATTCCCACCGTGGGCTACACGACAAGCGGCAGCACGGACGGTTATGTTTTTGGGGCGCTCTACGAGCTTTCTTTCGCCGCTTATCTGGACGAAGAGGCGCGCAAGAGCATCGAGTTCGTCATGAACGCCGAAGTGCGCTACACCTCGCTCAACGGCTTTGAAGAGACGGGAAGCGACGTGGGATTGGGCGTGCAGGATGTGGACAGCACGCAACTGACGCTGGGTGCGGGCGCCCGCTGGAGCGCACGGGGCGGGGCGCAGGCGCTCAACCGCAGCGCCCTGCTGGAAGCGCGCGCATTGTTGAAAGCCGATGCAGGCGACCGCCGGGGCGAAGTAGCAACGCGCCTGTCTTGCGGCGACTATGTAGCCAATATGCGCAGTGCCGAGGTCGGCATGTTCGGTGCGGAGTTTGGCGTGGGAGTCACCGTGCCCCTGGGGAGCCGCGCCGGCGATATCTTCATGGACGCCGGGGTCGAGTTGCGCCGAGGTTGGAAGAGCATGGAGGCCAGCGTCGGCTACCGCATCAATTTTTAGACCCGGACCCGGCAGCGAGAAGGGACAAAAAGCATCCTCGATTTCCGATTAACGAATTACGATATGAGAAGATAGCGGGCCGGAGGTTCGGGAAGTGCGGAGCGTGAGCGGAGCAGCGGGCAGCATTACGGACGTTTGTTGGTTCGAAAGGAGGGCGAAGGAGGCAAAGCGCTTCCACGGCTCGCCGCGACTGCCTTTCAAATCGGTACACCGCATCATTTAAGAATTCCGCTGCGTATCAGCTCCGCTTTTCCGCGAGTTATGCTCGCCGAATTTTCCAACTCGTCAACTGCAACCGCATTTCCCGATGCGGTTGCCCTGTGGCAGATGGAGGCAGCACGCGTATCCAAATTACTGTTGTTCATCAGCCGGCATCACATCGAGCTCTGAAATGGCAGCGTAATCTCCACCACTGTGAGAATTCAACGCCACCAAGCGTACGAAGCGAGCTTTCGTCGGGGAGAAGAAGAGAGCCTGCTGCTGGTCTGTGTGATCGGCAAATGAACCGCGGGCTACAGGTTCGCCCCAGTTGGCGCCATCTTGGCTGACATAGATTTCGTAATCCTTGATGCGGGCATCCTGGGGGGGCGCTGCGCGATAGAACATACCTTTGATGACGCGTTCGCCGCCGAGATCTAAGCGTATATCATGCGGGAAACTGGCAACGGTTACCCCTTTCATGGAGTGCCAGTAGGTTTCCTCATTCCCATCCAGCACGTGGACCGCTTGACCGACGCCCGGCAATTCTGAGCTTACGTAATTCACCGAGAAGTAGGCATGAGGCGGATATTCACCCATCACCTTGGTGACGATGGGTACGAACTCCGCCAGCGAAGCGTAGGGTTCATCCGGCACCATGGGCTCCAGGCAGACCAGTTTAACGAAACGAGCGGTTTGCATGTCCGGCATAATGACGCTCTGTTCGTGGTCGCTATCTTCCATTTCCAGAGTGCAGGCCGGCTGGGGTGTCCAGCTTCGGCCATCCATGGAGAGATAGAAGGCAATTTTGCGAACACGGGAGGAACTACGCGCCTGGCGCGGGGTGATGGTGAAGCCACGCAATTCGGAATCCACACCCAAGTCGATGACAACTTCGTGCGGGTAGGGAGCCGGCTGTCCATGCCACTGGCTGTGCCAAATCGTATCACTGCGGCCATCAATGAGGCGCCATGGAGACTCTGATTGACCGGATGTCGAGGAACATGACACAATGCGCAACAGGTTGCTCGGTCGCCAGGCGTCAAAATGCTGCCAGGTAGTAGCGGAGTCCAGGCAACCGTCCATGGAGGCATAAGCGCGTATGGTACCTTCCTCGCGCTGCAAGAAAGGTTGAGTGTAGGTCGTGGATGTACCGTCCGCCAAAGTCATGTTGATGCGAGCGTCCTTGGTGTCGCAGTGGGCGTGTACATAACCGAGATCATCGCGGGAGATTGTGACAGCGCCCGCCAGAGGCAGAGAGCGGCGACCTACTTCCACCGGGTTATCTCCGGGCATGATGGGTAGCAGGGAGAAAGAGAAAGAAGTGGGAGCGGCCAGCGGTATGTCGCGGTCGAGGGGACGTGGTCCGCACGAGGCGCCGCCCAGACCCAGCGTCACCTTGTCGATGTTCAGTATTGTGTAACCGGCGGGTTGCAGCTCTTCGGGGTGCGCAGCGGCAAAGAGAGCCTGAGCAGTATAAGGCAGGGCGGAGAAATTGAGGGTTTCACCTTCCGAGGAGGAGATCAGGAGACCCACGCCGTGGTCATCTGTAACGGCGACCCATCGGGTATCCATGCGGTTGCCCATTTCCATAGGCAGCGGATACCTTTCCACCATATCAGACACGGAACGCGAGTAAACCCCGATGGGGGATCCGCTCTTGCGATCCGGGTAATTTTCCCCGGGACCGCGACCGTACCAAAGCACCTTGTTGAATTTCTCGGGCAAATTGAGGGTGTAGCCCAAGCGCGGCAGGACCACTTTTTCTGCCTTGGGGAGTACGCCGGTTTGGACATTCACATAACCGTTGGGAAGGATGGTATAGACGATTTGCGTGGAATAGCTGAAGTCCTTTTCCGTGATGGGTCCGTTGTCATCCGGCGTGAACTTTCCATGATCGTAGAGCATGCTATCCAGACTTTCCTTGCGTTGTCCGCGGCTTGTTACATCGCAGGAGACGCGCACGACACCATCGGAGAGGCGCTCAACGAGCAAGGGGGACGCGGAGTGGTGCATCACACGCATTCCGTTTTGAAGCCATTGATTCATGACCCACTTGTCGTTGGCGAGGGGGGCGCGGAAAGAATTGAGATGCAGAGTCGCTTTATTGGAGATAAGTTCGTTTCCGTTGACGATGTAATTTTTAATCCCGCCGGTAATTTTGTCGATGCACAGGGAGAAACTGTTTCCGATGATGAGGACTTCTGAGTTGTGGTTGCGCACTTCCAGTTTTTGGTCTGTATTCAAAGGCATGATGCGCGATTTACTGGAGTAGCCGGTAAAGCCATCCGGCAAGATGACTTGTTCGGTGGCGACAACATAGCCTTTTTCAGCCCAAGGCGTACTTTCGGCAAGGGTGAACCAGATGTTGAGGGAGTACTTGCGATCCGGCTTGAACTGGTTTGCCGGAATGGCGCCACTCGGGAGTTCCCATACTTTCGTTTCCAAGGGAGCTGCATCCAGGGTGAAGTCTCCTTGAGCAAGCACGTGCTGTCCCTCATCGGTAATTTGCCAGTGAGCGTTATACTCGTTGAGATTGGTGAAGAGATGCTTGTTTTTGATGGCAAATTTCAGTCCTTTGCTGTCCGACGTGGTTCCTAGGAAACGGCAATCCACATTTTGGTGTACCTTGCGAATCTCATCGTAGACAGGCGAAGGAGTGCGGTCGCTGTAGATGACCCCTTTCATGCAGAAAATGCCATCATTGGGTTCCTCTCCACGGTCACCCCCATAGCTCTGGCGAATTACTTTTTTGCCATCGGGGGAGGTAATCTCCTGGTCGTAGCATTGGTAAATCCATTCCCAGATAGCGCCGCCAATGATGGAATCGCTTGTATCAATGGCATCCCAATAATCCTTCAGATTACCCATGGAATTGCAGAGAATGTGGGCATATTCAGAAACATACCAAGGCTTATCCAGCTTCTGGGCGGCAACTTCGCGCATCCAGTTGACGCTCGGATACTGGTTCGAGCAGAGGTCGGCCAGATCATTGTTGCGCTCGTATTGAGTGGGACGAGAGGGATCGCGTGATTTGATCCAATCGCGCACGGCTTCAAAGTTTTTGCCAGGGCCCGCCTCGTTGCCATACGACCACATGATGACGCACGGGTTGTTCTTGCTTTGCTCGACCATATTTTTATTGCGCCACACATGCTGAGCCTCCCATTCCTTGGGGTGCGAGAGCGAGAGCTCGCCATAATGGTAACCGTGGGATTCAATGTTGGCTTCATCACACACGTAGATGCCCAATTCATCGCACATTTCGTAAAAATATGAGGGCTGCGGGTAGTGTGAGTTGCGGATGTGGTTGATGTTGCCGCGCTTCATGAGCAGCAGCTCAGTGCGGCATTCCTCCGGGGTGACTGTATGACCGTTGGCGTGTTGGCTTTCGTGACGGTTTACACCTTTGAGTTTCACTGGCATGCCATTCACTAAGAAACGACCACCCTCCAGTTTGACTTCGCGGAATCCGATGAGACGCGAAATCGTTTCTGAGACGCGACCATTGGCATCCTTCAGGTACATCACCAAACGGTAGAGATTGGGCTTCTCCGCACTCCAGAGTTGAGGGGAAGACACATGAGCCGTGATATCCTTCACCGCGCTTTGCCCGGGTTGCACGCGACCGCGGACGGAGTCTAAGGTGGTCAGGCGAGAGGAACCATCACGGCTGAGTAGCTCTGCTTCCACCTCATAGGGTTGTTCTTCGGCTGTACGGTTGCTTATTTCCACGTCCACGCGCAGGTTGCAATCGGCGTAGTTCGTCGAGCCATCCGGGCGCTTGGCAAAATCTGTGTGCACGAAGAAGTCGCGCACGAACACATGCGGGGTGGCAATGACGCTGACGCCGCGGAAAATGCCGGAGAGACGCCACATATCCTGGCATTCCAGATAAGAGCCATCGCTGTAGCGGTAAACCTCCGCAGCGATGATATTGCTTCCCTTGTGCAAATAAGGAGTGATATCAAACACGGCAGCCGTGCGGCTGTCTTTCGAGAAGCCAACCTTGTGACCATTGACAAACAGGTAAAAAAAGGAATCAACTCCATCAAAGCGGATGAAGATGCGCATGCCCTCCCATGCCTCCGGGAGCACAAACTCTCGCCGGTAAGAGCCCACGGCATTCGGCTCTGTTTTTGGGGTCGTGTAGGTTTTCTCGATATCATCGCGAGGCGGGGTCATGACGCGCGGCCAATCGCGCACCATGGTGTAGGGCTGATTACTGTAGATGGGGGTGCCGTAGCCACGCATTTGCCAGTTGCTCGGCACATCAATATCCGCCCATCCGCTCACATCGTACTCCGGCTTGTAAAAATCTATTGGCCGCTCGTCCGGCTTGGGAACCCAGTGAAATTTCCACATGCCGTTGAGTGACATCCAGCGTGATGAGTTTTCGCGCTTCCCCTTCAGGGCTTCTTCCCGGTTAGCAAAGGGTTCAAAAAATGCGCGGGCGTCTTCGCGGCCTTCAGACAGGTGCTGAGGGTTCTCCCAGTCGGGATTAGGGAGGTAGGGACTTTGTTCTTGAGCGTTAAGCATACCGAAGCAAGAAGCAGCTGCGATTAAAGTCGTTTTCCACGTGTCCATGCTATGAATTGTACGCTCATGCGCATGATTTTCTTTCATCCTATTTGAAATTTACAGTGTCTATCCATGGAGGGACATTATTTGTCCCTGTCAAAATTAGAGTCGACTTCGGCTACAAAAAAGAATGTTGCCATAGATTTTGAAATCTCAACGGAGGATTGTTCAGGTCATTTGGACTGGTGAGGGCCTTCCAATCACCGTTCTGCGCCCACGCGCGGCGCATACTCGCTCCGTTTAGGATGGTGAACCAATGAGCGGCTCTGTCTTGTCTGACTATCCTTATTCCTGACATCGGGCTGCTCTCGCACAAGGTGGGAACCCGCGCGGCGGAGGCGGGGCAAACTGAATTTGCTTGCGTTGGTGCACCGAGGTGCTATAATGCGGACGTTATGAGTACCAGTTTAACTGAAACGCCAGTGTCGGACTCCGTGAGGAGGTATGCACGTTACCTCATGGTGATGGCAGGGTTAGGAGGTTTGTTGTATGGTATTGACGTAGGAGTGATTGCCGCAGCAGTTCCCTATATTGAGGAAACGTCCTCCTACACCCCCTCGCAGATATCCGTAGTGGTGGCGGCTGTGCTATTAGGATCGGTTATTTCCTCCCTGTTTGCCGGAATGTTGGCGGAGTGGTTGGGGCGCAAAAAAGTGATCATTCTTTCTGCCTTTCTCTTTACGCTGAGCATTCCTATCATCTGCTTCTCAGATGGCTACTTTGGTGTGCTTATGGGTGGTCGAATTTTGCAAGGCGCATCAGCTGGGTTGGTAGGTGTGGTGGTGCCTATGTATCTGGCAGAATGTTTGGATGCCGCTTCGCGTGGCAAGGGCACGGGCATGTTCCAGTTTTTGCTCACGGTCGGATTGGTATTTGCGGCAGTGATAGGCTACGTGACCACGAAGTTGGTGGGAGCGGCAACAGATGTGACAGTGCCAGATGAGATGAAAATGCTGGCATGGCAGATGATTTTCTGGTGTTCAGCGATACCCGGACTCATCCTCTTCTTTGGCTCTTTCCGCCTTAAGGAATCCCCCCGCTGGCTCTACCGCCGTGGCCGCGAGGATGAAGCCCTCATTGCACTGGCGGCGAACAACGGCGAAGTTGCTGCCAAGGAGATATTGGCGGAGATGAAGCAAGCAGATGCCGCGGCAGAGGCAGAGGAGAAAGCCATAGCTGCTGCATCTGCGGGAGATAGTTTGCTACAGCGCAAGTATGTGATACCTTTTGTCTTGGCGGTCATTGTGTTGGCCTGTACCCAGGCAACGGGTATCAATTCTGTACTCAACTACTCAGTGAAAATATTCCAGCAAGCCGGGCTGGAGGGCGAGAGTGCCAACGTGGCGGATATGGCCATCAAGGTGGTGAACATGCTCATGACAATTGTGGCGGTATCGCTGGTGGATAAGAAAGGTCGCACTTTCCTGCTGAAGGTAGGTACGCTGGGGATTATTGTTGGGCTGGCCGGAGTTGGTGCCATGTTCCTCTCTGTAGAAGATCAGCGCGTGGATGTGACCGACTATGTTAAACAGCATGTCGTCAAGCACCACGGCACAGATGCTTACCTGAAACTCTCTGTGGATGACGCCGTGAAGGCAGCGGCGGCTCAGCATCCCGAGCTTATGCAGGGCGAGAGCGTTGCCCCGGGAGTGCAGCTCATTGTTACGTACGATCAGGGAGGCTCTTCCAACCAGGTGGTGGCAGAAAAGTTTGACCGCCAGGCTAAGCTCGATTTTGTACGAAAAGCTCTGCCCACTGAGACGTACAAGGATGGAGCTATGGAGGCTGTGGACGTTGCCTCTGCCCAATCCGCTTTTTGCGAGGACCTCAAGAAAGAGTCTATCGAAAAGGAGAAGACGTACCAGTTGTCTGACAAGGTTCGGGATGAGAAGACGCGTCCACAACTAGCTGATGGGCTATCCCCTGAGGAAGTAGTGAAGGTGCTGCTGGAGCTGGAGCGTAACGGTGACCGAGTGATTATCAATCCCGTTTTCGTACCGAAGCCTACCTTCCTGGATCACATGTTTTTCTGGCAGAAGTATCCGGAACCAGGCTCCTTGGAAAAGCTTAATATCACCCGCGCTGAAGTGGGCATGAAGCCAACCCCGCTAACCGGTTGGTTCGTTACGGCATTCTTTGTGGTGTTCATTTCGTTTTATGCAGCCGGACCGGGTGTGTGTGTGTGGCTGGCTCTCTCGGAGCTCATGCCTACGCGGATACGAGCGAATGGCATGGCTATAGCGCTGCTTATTAATCAAGGAGTTTCCACGACCATAGCGGGGACTTTCCTGCCATGGGTGGGGGCGCTTGGTTATTCAAGCGTATTTTTCACGTTGGCCGGTTTTACTGTGATTTATTTCATCACGGCGGCATTCTTCCTCCCAGAGACGAAGGGACGTACGCTGGAAGAGATCGAGCAGTACTTCACGACGGGCAAAATGCCTGCCCCTCCCGATGCGGAGTGGGAGCCAAAGGAGTAAGCGAGCAGTACTTCACAATGGGCAAGGCGCCCGACTCCGAGAATCAATCAGGTTCTTCCATTGGATTTTCAGGCGCCTACTCTCTCCGCTCATATACTACATTGAAGCCCTCGACCGGTCTTGCGAAGAGCAGGGCCGGTCGGTTTTCGTTTGCGTGATGTGCGTCTTTCACCATTCACGTTGAGCTGGGCGTTGTCGAGACCAAGATCAAGGATGCCTCAGAATGGGAGCTTCTCCCCTCGCGGATTAAACTTCCTACATTGCACGGTAGCGAGACAGGGGCAGTCGGGCAATATTTTCGAGGAGCGAGGATGTGTGCCACATCCGTCCCAAGAAAATGTAATTCATGGGCGGGAAGCATGATGAGGGCAGGAGTTGGCGATTTTTGGGCGAATCCATAA
>CANQBZ010000007.1 GCA_947589295.1 uncultured Akkermansia sp. | reverse complement strand
CGGAGGCGGTGAAGTGGTACCGCAAAGCTGCGGACCAAGGGAATGCGTCTGGGCAGTATAACCTTGGCTGGTGCTATTACTACGGCAAGGGAGTGAGCAAGGATCGCGCAGAGGCAAAGAGGCTATTCCAGAAAGCAGCGGAGCTGGGGAATGATGCTGCGAAGGAAAATCTTAGGAAGTTACGTTTTTAAGAAACATGAACAATATAAAACAATATGAACGGAAATGAGATGAGCCGTTGGGTACGAGAAATGGCGGAAAGCGGTGACGCGGAAGCTGCCATGACGCTCGGAGAACTCGACATGAAGGGCGAGGGCGTAGGAAAGAATGAGGACGAAGCCCTGGCGTGGTTTCGCAAGACAGTGGAACAGAGGGATGCGGGTACGCAGAGGTTTCTCGGGGTGTGCTAAGAGAATGGCTGGGGAGTGAGCAAGGACAGGAAGAAGGCAGTGAAGTGGTGGCGTAAGGCAGCGGAGCAGAGGGATACTGAGGCAATACTCAAATTGGGGGGATTATTTGAGCGGTAAATAACAGATGTTTTCTACAATTTAAATGCAACAATCTAACTATATACAAAGCAAATGAAAACACAACAACATAGCGATAATATACGGCATTTTGTGGGTACTGTGGTGCTTTGCGTCTCTTTTATTGGCGCGGTAGCAGGTAGTATCGCAACAGCTGAACCGGATACCAACAATAAGGCGGAGGCGTTCAAATGGTATCTTAAGGCGGCAGAGCAGGGTAATGCGCGGGCACAGGATAATTTAGGTATGTGTTATCTTGAGGGAGAAGTGGTGGAGGAGAATATGGCGGAAGCGGCAAAGTGGTTTGAGAAAGCAGCCAGGCAAGGTTATGCTCCCGCCATGGAGCACATCGGGGTTTGTTATTCTATGGGGAGGGGGGTGAAGCGGGATACCAAGATAGGATTAGAATGGCTAATGAAAGCAGCGGAGGCGGGATGTTCGTATTCGCAATATCTTGTGGCTCTCTGCTATGAGAACGGGGTTGGTGTGGAAAAGAATGCGAAGGAGGCTGTGCAATGGATGCGCAAGGCAGTGGAACAGGAGGAACCTGAAGCGGAATTTATGATGAGTACATGGTACGCGAATGGCTATGGTGTGGGGAAGGACGAACACAAGTTTATTGACTTGCTCAGCAAGGCTGCGAAGCATGGGAATGCGGAGGCTCAGTATGCTCTGAGTGCGTTTTGTGGACAGGGTTATGGGGATATCGTGAAGAAGGATATGAAGGAAGCTATTAAGTTGTTGCGCAAAGCTGCGGACCAAGGGCATGTGCTGGCACAATATAAGTTAGCAATGTGCTATTTTGAAAGCGATGAGGTCGATGAAAAGATGGGTGAGGTGCTGCGCTTGATGCGTGCAGCTGCAGAGAAGGACTATTTGGGTGCCCAGATATTCCTGGGTCAGTGTTATTCTCGGGGGGTGGGAGTAGCCAGGAATATGAAGGAGGCGGTAAAATGGTGGCGTATGGCGGCAGAAAAAGGGGATGCCGAGTCGCAGTACTATCTTGGACTGTGCTATGATAGTGGCGAGGGGGTGAGTAAAAAAGATGAGGCAGAAGCAGTAAAGTGGTGGAGCAAAGCCGCAGGGCAAGGGAATGCAGATGCGCAAGCCTCACTCGGTTGTGCCTATTTTAATGGTGATGGAGTGAAAGTGGATTATGGTATGGCCGTGAAATGGTGGCGCGAGGCCGTGAAGAAAAATAACAAGAATGCGCAATACTATCTCGCGGTTTGTTATCTTATGGGTAAAGGAGTGAAGAAGAATCCAAATGTGGCCTTGGAGTGGCTCCGAAAAGCTGCTGATCAGGGACATAGAGAGGCACGGGAGATTCTTGAGAAAATGAAGAAACAAGGCATGTAAAAGATCAGAGCGGTTGGGAGCAATCCCACTCAGTACGATATATACACGTCATCCAGGTTAATTTCTTGACTTTTAACTTAAAGAGTATGCGATCAAACATGAATAAATACATCATACCACTGGCAGTTGTTGCGTTGTTGGGCTTAAGCAGCTGCTACTTTAATTCTGCCGGACATTTGTTTGGCAAAGCGGGGTACAAAGCGCAGGCTAAATCGGAGGATGCGACGCCGGGGCAGTACGTGTATACGGATGGCAGCAAGTATTACGTGGAGCTGCCGCGTTACCGTGTGGGCAAGCCGATCAAGACCCAGTACTCTGCGGGGCAAAAGGATGATCGCAAGGAGGAAATACGGGTCACAGGCGACACAGACGTCTTTGAAATCCCTGCCGATTTTGCGATGTATCTCACCGGCCAGAGAAAGTCCCCCTCCACCCCATCCTCGATGACAAAGGTGGGCAAGAGCATCATTACCACAACCGCCACCACCAAAGTCCCGATTGTATTCCCGGGGGGTTCCTCGTCCGTAGATTATAAGTACAGCTCAGGGGCGGCAGCCTGGTGGTACACAGCCGGTATCTTTGATTGGCTTTGCGTGGATCTTCCCATCACCTGCGTGGAAAACTCGCTGGCTACGGTAGGTGTACTTTGCATGGCGTACCTGAAGACGGGGTCAACTGAGTCATCCTCTCCTACCATTTCGACTGATCCGGATCAGCTTCAGGCAAATCTTGAGTCCGTCAGGTTGGCTGCTAACCAGCGCGGATACATGACGGTGGAGGAAGCCCGATACGCCTCGCGCTGCATCAAGGATTTGAAGCAAGCGGCGAAGGATGAGATAGCAAAAGCGAATCGGACTTATGAAAACGCGGATTCGTATGCAGGCGTGTCCAGTTACAACACCGGACGGTATCTGATCCGCCATTCCGTGAGGAATAATGCCAGAGCGCAGGCCCGCCACGCTCAAGAAGTACAAGATGCCGCTGATAGTTGGGAGGCTTGGTTTGGTGCGATGAGCTCTTCCGGAAGGATTCGCTAAAGGCACTGTGAGCAGTGTTCTTTGCGGCTACGTGGGGGGCACGAATCAAACGTTTTTATAGAATAAACTCAGATCAATTAACACTAGAAATGAATACTAACGAAAGTTACGAGAACGGCATGGGAGTGAACAAGGATCTGACGGAGGCAACAAAAAGCCGCCGATCAGGGACAGGAAGATGCCAAGAAGGCGCTGAAGCGGCTGTAAGTCGGTACGGGAAGGGAAGGCGCGGGGAGTTTGGGAAAAAGAATCAAGTGACATCTAATAACAACACAAGACAATGAAGAAATTATTCAGCATACTTGTGGCTCTTATGACGTTCTGCTCAGCGCACGGCGAACAAGAGAATGAAACAAATAAGTTTGGTGTCGAGTTTAACACAATTTTCAACTTTGCACTGAATGATCAAGTCGAATTGGATAGTCCGGAAAAATACGGGCGTAATCCGCACATTGATACGGGAGGCATAGAATGCCTGTTTTATTACATAGCGGATTCCCGCAATTCAATCAACGTGCGTATCGGTTGTGCGATGGGTTTTGATACAGTGAGTGAGGCGGGTGTGAGCGATTCCTACTATTGGGGGAGCAGTAATGAGTGGGAGGTACAGAATTACTATATTGCGTTTGGTTTCCGCCATGATTTCAAAATTGTTGATTCTGTGGACTTATTTGCAGGCATTTTTATCGGCTTGGTTACATCTTCCGCTGCGGATTCCTACTATGGTTATGATAGTTTCATAGGGCCAGATGGGACACGCATCAACGAGTCGTGCAGTGAGCACTTGCGGGAAAATTCGTGGGGATTTTACGGCGGCGCCGAAGCGGGATTGACAGTGCATTTTGATGAGCACAATTCTCTCGCCTTGGCTGCTCAGTTTTCATATGTCAATCTCGTCTATCAACCCTTTGATAACTTCGGCGATGATTATTATCAAGGCCGAGTATGTTCGTTAGGGGTCAAGCTAGGGTACAATTACCGATTTTGATCACATTCTACAAGGAAGACGGGCAGGCATGGGCAAAGTACGAACTCGGCGAGTGCTGTTATTATGGCAAGGGAGTGAGTGCAGACATGACGGAGGCGGCGAGACTGTACTGTCTGGCGGCAGATCATATGCGGAAGTTAGAGTTTTAACCAACCAACGAATTCAGACAAAACAGATGAAAACGAAACGAATCGTGATGACACTGGGAATGGTGGTGGCGCTGAATGGGTGCCAAAGTGAATCATTGCCGAAGTATTACCACTCGATGAATAACCCGAACATCGAGGAGAGTGACCCCGCATGGCTTGTGAAGCGTACGTCTCAGGGCTACGAGCTGAACATGTGGGGAAGACAGCTGGTAGCGGGGGTGGACCCGGCAGCGTATGAAAGCTGGAGCGATGCAATGTTCTCTCACCTCAAGACGTGTAAGCGCGGGCTTGAGGCGCAGCAGGCGCTGCTTTCCGTACAGGGGCGGCAGGATTATGGGATGGTGTGCGAGAAACTTAGCCGGGTGCCTACGAAACCGGTTCCCTACGCGGGGCGCTCCTATGGCACGCCTGTTATGTCGGACAGCGAGCTGGTGATGAAGGTGGGGGAAGGTTACGAACTGCAACCGTGGCTGCGTACGTGTGCGCAGACTCTCACGGCGCGTCAGGTGTCAGCTCCACGCACGTATTATGCAGCATGCGGCGCAATGATGCACGCGGAGACAGCGCTGCGGAAACACGCAGGAGAACTTACGCCGCAGGGGAAGAAAGACCACGAGCTGCTGCGGGATCGCTTGCGCTATGTGGAATACGGCTGAGATCCTGGTGTGGCGTAACCTTTCCTACACAAAACAATCAACGAACCCACTCATAAATGTAAAACATATGATAAGAAGACTGACCAAATATGAACGGTTAAGTCCTCCGGGGCAATGGCGTGCGGCGGTGGCAACATTGCTTGTCGGCATTCTATTGCGATGAAAATGGCGCAGCTGCGTGCCGTTCGATTCGGAAAAAGCGCTTGGAGGAGAGGTGGGCGTTGTTGGGAGGCGCGGCGTTTGCGCCGTGCCGCAGTAAACGGTCCTTCCTCGCCTCCAATGCCTCTTCCACTGCGCGTGTAGAGGTGACCGTCTTTTCGCGGTGTCGCAATTTTTACTCCTCATCCGCCAGCCACATCTGTCTATCTGATATTGTCTTTATGTCGGTACGTATTCATAATCCGTATGCAAGAAAAATATGACAGTCCAACAAAAATTTTGCAAGACGAAGGCGCTACGTTCACCTGAATGAATACTCCAAAAACACCGAAATTTTACTCTGATTGCCAAAATTAAACTAGCTAATAATCAACAAAATGAATCAGAAGAGGTGCGGATTATGAATTCGGTACAATTGCTGTGGCCCTCTCATGTCAGGGGGATAATTCAAACACAAAATAAAAACCGATACATACACCATGAAAAATACAATCCTAGTTTCAGCTCTCCTTGCAACGCTGGCGCTGAGCAGTTGTAGTTTTGTTTCGCAGGTAGCCAATCCTTCAGCCCCGAAGGGCTTTATAGCAACCACGGGCGGGCTCAGCATAGATCGGAATGATTGCCGCGTGATTTGCGCCCAGGCGATAGGCGAATCCAAGGGGTTCAGTCTGCTTGGCGTGATACCGTTCAAGCAACCATCTGAGACTATGGCTGTAAAGAAAATGTATGATAATGCGAGGGAACGCGGTGCCAAAATTGAGGGAGAAAGCGCCTACTTTGCCAACCGTGCCGTTGAACGCAGCGCTAACTAATACGTGCTTTGGAGTCGTCCGGACATCAAGGCAAGCGGTGATCTGGTGCAATACCTCCCGGGAGCAAAATCAAAACAGATTGACTAAACAGAGAAGTCTAACCATCAAGGCGGCGGGGGTGGAACTTCATCCCCGTCGTTTCTGGTCCTTCTGCCTCATTATTCACCTTCCTTTCAGTAAAGCGAATTGTCTGCCAGACTGTGTTGAGCGGCAACAGGCTTACCGTGACCGTATTGGAAAAGGGGCGTACGGTGGTTCGTATCTATGAGATTCCCAGTTTTCGCTTGCTCAAGAGCATATATCCCTGAAGCCAAGCTCCGCATGTGACGCTCCGCGAGTCGGCAAGCGAGGTATCTCACTTCTGCGAGCTGTCGAAGACGATGAATTGCTGGCGGCTGCCCCGGGGTTTGTTGGGCAGGTTCATACGGTTGGCGCACCGGTAGCAAATGAAATCCCGAATCACACCCCCAAGGCGCCATGAACGTGTGGTGTCATGATGAGAGCCTTGCCGTGTTAAGGCAAACTCTTGTCACGCCGTGCGCGTAATCCCACGTACATCGGCAGGCCAAAGACAAGAAGGAGGAGCAGGGGAGTGAAGACGTACAGAAAGAGGCGCAGGTAGAGCTTGCAGGCGGAGTCTCCTCGGTCGGAGCCAACGCGCCACCATTGGTAGCAGCGCGTGGGATCCCAGGTCACGCAACTGCCGGGGATGAGGTGCAACAGACCGCGCCGCGCCATGGCTTGCGGCATGCCGCGGTCGGAGGCGGTCACGTACCAGGAGTCGGCAATGTCCTGCTCGCCAACTTCCTCATAGTAGAGCGCAAGATGCATGGCTGCCTGGGCCGTGGCTGCGTTTTCGAGCATGAAGAGGCCGCGCTCGACATCCTGAGTGACGCCCGACTCACCGCGCAGCATGCGAGTACCAAGTCGTTCCATGGCTTCCTTCTGCTTCATGCTGGCAGCCTGGCGGAGCAGAGGCAGGGCCTCCTCCTTTTTCCCCGCCTGCTCCAGACGGTCGGATTTCAAGTAAATGGCATCGGGAATGTTGCCCGCTACCGCACGATCCAAGTACGCATCGCCGATGGAGGCGTCCTGCGGCACATCTCGCCCGTACAAGTAGGCGCATGCCACCACGTACGCCATGAGCGCGTCCTTGTGCTCATCGGCAAGGAGACGGGCATAGGAGATGGCTTTGGCGGGATCGCGCGGGGTGCCAATGCCCTTGTAGAAGGTTTTGAAGAGTTGCGCCTGAGCCCAAGCGGAGCCGAGGCGAGCTGCCTGCTGCAGGTGGGCGATGCCTTGCTCGGGTTTTTTTGCCGTGCCGATGCCGTTTTGCTCCATGAACCCGATCCAGTAGAGAGCTTGGACGTCTTTGTCGCCCTCGGCGCGCTTGGCGTAGATGTCGTATGCACGGGCGTAAGATTGCTGCGCTTGCGCTGCGTTGCCGGCTCCGGAAAAGAGTTCACCGAGCATGTAGAGACCGGTGGGGTCGCCGGCTTCCCCGGCACGGGAGAATAATTCAGTGGCTTTCGGGAGATCGCGCGGGGTGTAGTCTCCGCCACGAAGATAGCGAGCGCCCAGCTGGAGCATGGCATCCGTATCGCCCTTGTCCGCGCGTTCACGGAGCAACTCGTTGTAACGTTCCGCCCACGCGCGCGCCTGTTCGGGATGTCCTGCCACGCCGTAACGCATGTACACCTGCTGCGCGGCGTGCAGGTCGCCCGCGTCCGCCTGCTGCTTCAGGGGAAGCAGACGTTGCTCGAGCGCCTGATTGTCGCTGCTGAGGCTCGGTGCATCATCCGCCCGGGCTCCCGGTGCAACCAGGAGCAGGCAGGACAGGACGAGAGAGGAGAAGGAGCGAGACATGGAGTCAGGAACAACCGTCCCAGGAAAAAAACGATTCATTTACGATTTACGATTTACGATTTACGATTTACGATTTGAGAAGTTAGCGCGCCTTTTGCGCGGAAATTGCGGAACTGGTGGGTAAAACAATGCACGGGGGGGTTGGAAGGGGCGGGAAGCGGAGCAGGGGCAAAGGAGATGTGATGAAACCATGCGCGGGGTGGTTAGAAGGCAGCGGGAGGAGGTGGGGAAGCTGCGCATTTACGATTTGGATTGTAGTGCGCCGGAGGCGCGGGAATATCTTCCGTAAATGCATGGAAGAAGTTTTGAATGAGCATGGAGAAATTTTGTTGGAACAAATGTGGGAGTCAGGTGCGTTTGCGACGGTCGGAACTGTTAAAGCGTCGAGTGGAACGAGAAAAGCTGCCTCGGCGCCGGTTCTCTCCAGGGTAAGACCCCCTATTTTCATACTTCCGCGGGCTGCCTGTGCGACTTTTCGCTCGACTCCCTGGGCGCGTGGCGCCGTGGCCGTAGGGCGGTTTGCCGCGACGAAATGAGCGCTTATCATCCTCCTCCTTACCACGTCTGAAGCCGCCGTGCGCGGGACGTTCGGGACGCTCTCCATCCTGCCGTTCTTCAAAGCGATGCGAGCGCTTCTTCCCGGCATCTTGCTCGTATTTTCCGTAGGGGCGTCTCCTGTCATGCGGCGCATCGTATCTCCCACCGCGCCGCAGCTGCTCTTCACGTGTGCGACTGTGGGCATGGCGCGCCTTTTTCTGCAACAGGGGACGCAGTTCCGGGAAGTCTTCTTCGTCATCCCTCCCAAAGGCAGAGTTGGCGGCTTCATCCTCCGTTTCGAAGTCATCCGGGTTGAATTGGTAATCGGTCTCCTCCAGCAGGGCAGCACGGGCGGCTTGCATGTCGAGCTTTTCATCCAACTGCTCGGCTGTCAATTTATTGGAGTTTGAGAAAACTTGGTTGGCTCCGATCAGCCCCTTGCGGCGCTTGGGATTCATGAGGGCGAGTTCCATTTGCTTCGGAGTCATCACGGCAACATGCCCGGGCAATAAGTCCCCACCCCAGAGCGAGCCGATACGCACGCGCACCAGTTTGCGCACACGCAGACCCAAGCAAGCAAACATTTGCCGTATCTGGCGCTTCAACCCTTGCTCCAGCACCACGCATGCACGCCGAGGCGAGAGGCGTGCGACGTATTTCACTCGCGCTTGTCCCTCCGGCAGGCGAAGCCCTTTGAGCAGCTGCAGCAGGGCGGCATTGTCGTACGGCTGATCGAGCGTTACCCAATACTCTTTTTCGACATGAGATTTAGGCTGGGTGATACGCTCGTTGAAACCTCCTTGACTGGTGAGCAGAAGCAGTCCCTCGCTGTCCGCATCCAGGCGTCCCACGTAATTCACGTGCTTGTACTTGGGCGGCAGCAGGTCGTACACGGTTCCTTCGGATCCCTGTGGATCACGGCTGCACACGACGCCACGCGGCTTATTGAGCAGGAGAGTGACTTCTGCCTTGGGCTTGACCTGTTTGCCGTTGACCTTCACAAAATCGCCCTCTTTCACGCGAGCGCCGGCTTCCGCACGCTGACCGTTGATTTCAACGAGTCCCTCAGCCACAAGCAAATCAGCTTTGCGGCGAGATTCGTACCCACAGTTCACCAGATACTTATTGATGCGGATGCCTGCGATGTCATCCTTTTGATTTGGTTCGCTCATGTTTCTGTTTGAGATAAAAAGAACCCCGCAACTGCTGAGGCAAGTGCGGGGCCGGGTTAAAGTTTCATGCCATTACCGGCGGTGCGCCCGGTTTTCTACCCTATCAGGCTTCAAACTTGGTCTTGGGAAGACCGATGGGACTTTGCCCCTGCTTCCACTGACCGCGCTCTTTGAGGAGCTTGACACGCTCAAAGCGCTTAAGGACGGAACGCTTTCCGCCAACGGAGCCGGAGGCTTTCAAAGAGGAGTGTTTCGACATAGTGCTGTGAAGTGAAAAAAGTTAAAGTGAACTTCCACCGCGGAAGTAAGGACGCCGCGTTATACACCCATCACGCAGAAAACGCAAGACGAATTTACGACTTTTGCGAAATCTTTGCGTCAGTTCCTGTTTTTTCAAGGACTTGACCGCAGCCTCGATGGCATGGGACCCTTTCTGCCCAGCCCCGGCGGCAGCCCTTTTTTGCATCCGTTTCTCCTTGGCTGCGGCGGTTTTATTCGCTTGCAGAGGGTAACGGGATGACGCCACGAGCGGCGGGTCAGGATTTGGACGAGACACAACGCTTCTTTGAAGGAGCGTTGCGTTTGGCTTTGCCACGCGTTTTTCCAGATGAGCTGGTCTTCTTTTGGCGCTTACGAGGTGGCGCGGATGCCGGCGGAGCAGACGGCTGTTGACGCGGCGCTTGCCCGGAGTCTTTTGCAGGGCGTTGGGCTCCCGTTTTCCCTCTGCGGCGCAGCACACGCCAACCCAACCACAGCATGAGGCCGCCACAGCCCAGCAATGTCAGGTTGCCCAACCAGAGGAACTTGGCCTCATTGATGTGACGCATGTGGGTGTTTTGAGGGTGCACCAGCAGCTCCACCTGCTGCCCGTTGGCATAATCGCGGTTATCGAGGTCGGGCAGGGTGGTGTCGGTAATGGGACGGTCGAAGAGGTTGTAGCGCAGGTGCGGGTGATAGGCTGTTTGCCCCTCCCAAGGCATATTGCCGTGCTCGAGCATTTCGAAGATGCTTTCAAAGGGGCGTTCTGTTGCATCCACGACAACGGCCGGCACTTTCTGCGCTTTGCACACAAAGATGACCGTGTTTCCCAGTTGCCACAGGGCGGAACCAGCGGCATACAGACCCATGAGCAGGAGTGCGATTGTAAAAAGCTTGCGAAACATGGGATGACGGCTCGTTTAGTTGACAGCTACGCGGCGCTCATAGGCCTCTACACGCCCACGTTGCACGCATTGCTGCGCCCATTGCAGCACCGGCTGCACATCCGGCAGCTCTTCCTCGCTCAGTAAAGGGTGCGTACGGTGCTCCGGGGAGGCGAACGTACTCTGCGGCAGTCGGGCCAAGAGCACTTGCGCCTCGGTTGTGTCCATGCGCAGCAATTCGTCCGCATGAGGCAGGATTGCCGGGGCGATGCATATCTTGCGCACTCCAACACCGTAGCGCGTGCCCAATTTGGCAGCGTAAGGAGCGATTCTCGGGCCATCGCCAACCAGGAGCAGCTCCGATTCTTCCGCCCACTCCCCGCAGGAGAGCGTGCGGAAAAAGTCTCGGCGCACGCCCTCTTCATCATCAAGCAGACTCACGCAAACCGCCCGGTAGGCAGCGCTCTGCTTCTTGCTGCGCGGGGTCATGTGGTAGCAGCCATCCTCACTCCAGCACCCGGCCGGCCACTGCACTGCCACGAGGTCGGGGTGGCTCCAACTTTCCTCGGCAATGGGGTAGGCAAACACGCTCTGCCCGGTGGTGTCGTAAAGTCGAATGGCAACGGCCATAGCACGGTGCAGCGGGGTTTCCACCGGGGTGTCGCGCATGAGCTCATGCAAACCCTGCAAGGGCTCGCCATCCCGCCGCATGTAGTAGCCTTGCCCCCCCGGCACACGCGCCAGGCAGGTATCCTCTTCCAAGGCGAGGAGGGAAAATTGCGTACGGAGCGTGCCGTCCGAGTACTGTTCTTTCCCCAGCGCCTTGCGCACGCGCGCGATGAGTTCCGTGCCTTTGATGGCGTCTTCCTCCCGGCGCGGAAGAACGGCGGGGAGAATCTCCTTGAGTTGATCGTGCAAGTTCATCAGATGCAGGAGGACTACGGGCGCACGGTGTAACCGGCGAGCGTGGGGTTGGGATCGACGGGGGTGGTGAGCGCACTGCGCTCTCCAATACGGGCATGCAGCAGACCTGCGTAGCCAATCATGGCGGCGTTGTCCGTGGTGAGTTCAGCTGGCGGCAGGAGGAGCTCTGCCCCTTCGTTGGCGCACATGGCGGCTAGCTCGCGCCGCAAGGCGGAGTTGCAGGAGACGCCGCCGGATACGGCCAGGAGGCGCAGCCCAGTGTGTCGCAGAGCGCGCCGGGCCTTGCGCACCAACACCTCGGTGATGGCCGCTCGGACACCCGCGCACAGATCGCAGAGCGTTTGTTCATCCAACTCGTGCGGGTCGCCGGTGGAAGTGAGCTTGGGCAGCAGGTAGAGAGTCGCCGTTTTAAGACCGGAAAAGGAGAAGTCGAAGTTCGGCTCGTGCAGCATGGGACGGGGCAGGTCGAAGCGCGAGGCGTCTCCACGCTCCGCCAGCTTGTCAATTTCGGGACCGCCGGGGTAGGGTAAATCCAGCATCTTGGCCACTTTGTCGTACGCTTCTCCGGCAGCATCGTCCTGCGAACGTCCCATCAGCTCGTACTGTCCCAGTCCGCGCACATGCAGCAGCAGACTGTGCCCGCCCGATACAACCAACGCCACATGCGGTTCCGGGGCATCAGCGGCAGCGCGACTGCGCCTACCCTGTAAAAAGGGGGAGAGCAGGTGGCCCTCCAGGTGGTTCACCGAGATGAAAGGCTTGTCCGCCGCCAGTGCCATGGCTTTGGCGGCCGTGTGGCCCACGAGCAGTGCGGCTACCAGTCCCGGCCCGCCTGTGGCAGCAAAGGCGTCCACTTGGGCTATGGTGCAGGAGGAGCTTTCCAGTGCCTCGCGGAGCAGGTGTGGCAGGCGCCCACTATGATTGCGCGAGGCGAGTTCCGGAATGACTCCGCCGTACTGGCGGTGGAGCGGTATTTGCGTGGAGACGATCGAGCAGAGCAAGCGAACTTCTCCGGAGGGGGAGTCCTCAAGCAGGGCTACAGCTGTCTCGTCACAGCTCGACTCAATACCGAGCACACGCATGACTAGCTTGCTTTTTTGTCGCGGCGCAATTTGGGTTCTCCCTTGCCCAGCACGGCGTCTTCCGTGAGGATGACCTCGGTGATGCTTTTATCGCTGGGCGCCTTGTACATGATGTCAAGCATGAGGCTTTCAAAGATGCTGCGCAGGGCGCGCGCACCTGTGCCGCGCTCAATGGCTTGCTTGGCCATCGCATGCAATGCGCCCTTCTCAACAGTGAGCTTTACGCCGCTCATTGCCAGCAGCTTCGTGTACTGCTTCACGAGCGCATTTTTTGGCTTGGTGAGCAAGGCAACTAGCTCCTCCTCGGTGAGGGTGGTCAGCGGTGCAAAAATAGGCAGGCGCCCCACCAATTCCGGTATCATGCCAAAGAGGAACAGATCTTCCGGCAGCGTTTTGGACAGTACTTCTTCCTCTGTGTATTCCTTGGTATCACGTCCTTCTTCAATGGAGGCAAACCCGAGCGTGGAAGCTCCCAAGCGCTTGCGGATGATGTCCTCGAGTCCCACAAAGGCGCCGCCGCAGATGAAAAGGATATTCTCCGTATTGACGCGGATATAGTTTTCGTTCGGATGCTTCCGTCCTCCCTTGGGCGGGATGTTGCATTCCGTGCCTTCCACGATTTTGAGCAGGGCTTGCTGGACGCCCTCGCCGCTCACATCACGTGTGATGCTCACATTTTGCGTCTTGCGACCTATCTTATCGATTTCATCCACATAGATGATGCCGCGTTCAGCCTTTGCCACATTCATGTCTGCTGCTTGCAACAAGCGCAGCACAATATTCTCTACGTCCTCACCCACGTAGCCCGCCTCTGTCAGCGTGGTGGCATCCACAATGCAGAACGGCACATCCAAAATTTTTGCGAGCGTGCGTGCCAGCAGAGTTTTCCCGGAGCCGGTCGTGCCCGCCATCAGGATATTGCTTTTTTCTATTTCGGTGCCGTCATTGCTTTCTTTCTGGCGCAGGCGCAGGTAGTGGTTGTACACCGCTACGCAAAGTGTCTTTTTTGCATATTCCTGGCCGATGACGTAGGCATCCAGCATTTTGTGCAGCTCGGCGGGAGTAGGAAGTTCATCCTGTTTGCGCGTGAGCACCTCCAGCGGCGTATTGTCCGGTTCCTCCTGAGGGAGAATTTCCGGGTGGGTTTTGCTGATGAGATTCAAGATGCGTTTTGCTGCGATATCCCCTTTTGGTGTTGTTTGAAACATGATGTGGTTCAGTTCCTCCATACAGGGAAAACACACATAGAGATCTTCCGGGAGCGGGAGCATGGGCCGACCATCGCTCTCGTGCCCCCCGCAAAAGATACATGTTTTTTGGATACTCCGGGCCATCGCTTACTTGCTCGCAGGTTTGTGGGTGAGGATACGGTCCACCAGCCCGTAGGCCAGCGACTCCTCGGCGGTCATATAATTGTCACGATCCTGGTCCTTGCGCACTGTTTTCACGTCCTTGCCGGTGTGATGGGCCAAGATGCCGGTGAGCCGCTTATCCAAGCTGAGCATGAAGTTGATTGTACGCTCCACATCGGCAGCAGTGCCTTGGGCTCCGCCCCGCACTTGATGTATCATCACATGCGAGTTCGGCAGACAGAAACGCTTTCCTTTGGTGCCGGCGGCCAGTAAAACTGATGCCATTGAGGCAGCAATACCGATGCAATACGTGTTGATGTCACATGAAACGAACTGCATGGTGTCGTAGATAGCAAGTCCCGCTGTTACTGCCCCGCCCGGGGAATTGATGTAAAGGTGAATATCCTTCTTCGGATCCGTCATTTGCAGGAATAGCAGTTGCGCTATCACAGAGTTAGCCACCGTATCATCGATTTCTGTGCCAATGAATATGACGCGGTCGATGAGCAGGCGCGAGTAAATGTCATAGGCTCTCTCCCCTTGGCTCGTCTTCTCGATAACCGTAGGTATGTAGTAATTGTTGCTCAGTGTTTCCATAGTGCTTGCGCGAAGCATTCTAGCATATCTTATTCTCCGAGAAAAGGGGGAAGCGAGACATGCGACCGCGTATGCCGCAAAAAGGGAGCTGGCTACTCACCAGCCCCCTCTTGACAAGTACGTGCTTGCCGCAATCGTTCACTTGCTGAAATAACGCTTCAGCAGGCCATCAAAGCCTTTGCCGTGACGCGCCTCGTCCTTGCACATCTCGTGCACAGTGTCGTGGATGGCGTCATAGCCGAGCTCTTTGGCGCGTTTGGCAATGGCCAATTTTCCGGCACATGCACCAAACTCAGCCTCGGCTCGCAGTTCCAAGTTTTTCTTGGTATCGGGGGTTACAACCTCGCCGAGCAATTCTGCAAACTTGGCGGCGTGCTCCGCTTCCTCAAAAGCGTAGCGCTTAAAGGCGTCCGCCACCTCCGGGTAGCCGTCACGCTCCGCCTGTCGACTCATGGCCAAGTACATGCCGACCTCGCAGCATTCGCCGTTAAAATGGTCGCGCAGGCCCTGCACAACTTCGGCATCCAGTCCTTTAGCCACGCCGATGCGATGTTCATCTGCATAAACTTTCTCTTTGCCCTCTTCGACAAGCTCGAACTTATCGGCTCCCTTGACTTTGCATTGGGGACAGAACTCCGGAACGCCATCGCTCTCAATGATGGCTCCGCATACTTTACATCTGTATTTCATAGTATTTATCGTTTTGTTGTATGTGAATGCAAGCAGCTCCCCGAATTGGGGAAGTCGCACGGTAAGCATTCTATCCGTTTGGCGTTGCGTTGTCAATACGGAAAGTCAGTTGCTTCGTTGTAAGGGTAGTGCGGAACGCTGGCCATATCTGGAGCAGCGTAAAATCTCTTGTTCAGGGTGCGCAAGCACGTGTGCTCCGCGCAATATGAGCGCGTATGCGATTATTTTAGGCTGTGCAGAGGGGGTATCTTGTGGTAGAATGCACCAGCGAGGAGTTCTGATGGGGAAGCGCATGCCAGGAGAGAAAGAAACCCTGTGCCGCCGGGGCACAGGGCGGTTTGCGCGTCAGTTGAAGGGCTTCTTACGGCGGATGACAAAACAGGTGGTGCGCGCAGGGGTTGTCATTAGCGCTCTGCGCTTACTCATTGTGGTGGAACTCTGCGTGCTGGGCGTGGGGGTTGTGCGCCGACTGGAGGATTCATATGACCGGGCTATGGAAGCTGCTCGTATGGAGCTGGCCGTGCTGGAGGCACGTGACCTTCAACAAGAAGATGCCAGCGGCGCAGCTGCCATCGGATCGCCTGGTGTTCAGCCACCTGGAGAACCATCTGATGATGCTGCGCAGGATACGCATGAAGCCCCGGCTCTTCGCGCGCGCGACGTCCCTACCATTATCACGGAGGAAACCGGGGACGTGGATGCTGCTACCGCAATGTTAGAGCAGGAGGCGGGGGCTGATGCCGAGCCTCAGGATGTGCAGCAGCCGGGTGGCATGATGCAGCTCTCAGCCGAGCAACGCGGAGAGGTGGACAAGATGATTCGCCAAGGTGTGGCCGCAATGATTTCCGGGGATATGCGCCAATGTATTCTCAGCTTGGAGCAGGCTACAGCTATGGCTCCGAACCACCCAGCTGTGCTGTACTACTACGGCATGGCGTATGACAAGTTGCTCAACCCGCGAAAAGCGAGGGATTATTACAGCAAGCTTTTTCGCATGCGCGAGCAGGCCGGCAAATATTTCGGCTTGGCTTCGCGCCGACTCACTTTCGGTATGGAGCAGCCCAGTGCATTGCGTGGAAAGCTTGCCTTTGGCCCCCACCGCGTGCAGCATTCCTACGATACGGAACAGGGCGAGAGTGTCAGCATCTTGCTGCCGGTCATGCTCGCTCCCGGGGAGCATATCCGACCGGATGACATCTACATCACCATCCAATTTTTTGATCTGGTCAACGGTCGCAAAGTTGACTTTTCGCGCGTGACCCCGAAACTCTCGTGGGTCAATGAAAAGCCCACATGGGACCAGAGCGAGGAAGACCTGATGGTGCAGTACAATGTGCCCCCCGCCGATAGCGCAGAGGCAGCCGATGCCGGAGATGTCAAATACTACGGCTTCACTGCGAAACTGTATTATCAGGGCGAGCCTCTCGACTGCATCAGTACTCCATCTGCGCTCATCCTGCATGAGCAGAGACTCAACAGCCGTCGACGTGCATTGGGCCCCGCCGGACTTTTGCCCGATGATGGATTATCGCCCGATGTAGAGGAAGCAGTTCCCTATGCTGATGAAATGCAATAAACGACCAACAAATTACCCATGAACCCGATCTTTACAGGACTCCCCACAAAACTGGGCCTCTATGTGCTGGATGAGTTGCTTGGCGAGCGTGAGAACACTGAACTTTATGCCGCCACACAGAGTTATGTGGACCGAGCTGTGGTGCTTGAAGTGCTCCGCCCGCAGAGTACACCCGAGCAGGTGGCGCTATTTCAGGAGAGCATACGTCAACGGGCTTCTGTCTCACTGCCGCATGTTTGTCCGGTTTTGGAATCTGTGCAGACGGGAGCTTTTCGCTATTTGATTCAGGAAAAACCGCGCGGATGTTCGTTACGTGTGCAGGTTGCTCAGGGCAAACTGCTCGACGAGGCGCAGGGGTTTACTCTTGTTCAGACGGTAGCCGAACTCTACTCCGCTTGCCAAGAGATGGGACTGGCGGCAGAACCGCCGGACACCGCATCCATCTACGTGCATAACGGGGAATACACTTTCCTTTCCCCGGTAGTGGCAGGAGTGGCAGATGCGGCGCACCGGGATGCTCAGATGGCTGGACTGGCTTATGTGCTAGAGCAAGTTCTTTCACCAGATTTGCTTGACAAGTCGAAACTTGCTGTGGTGGTACATTGGCTGAAAAACGGCTATGGCGGCGTGGCGCTGGAGTGGGCCCCATTACTCTCCGCGCTTGTCTCTCTACGCGTGCAGAAAGGAGGCGGGCAGGGTCCAGATTCATTTTCCAGCAAATCCATCCTGCATTTTGCAAAAAGGCGTTATTTGAAGCGCATTGGTCGCGATATGCTCAGATACTGCAAAGTGGTTGCATACGCAGCTCTCTCAGTGCTTGTGATAGGCTGCCTCGGCTTTTTTATTAATCCTGCACCGCAGGATGGGTCTGCGTCCCCGGCAGATGGTCTGCGACACATACATTGCGACTATGCGGGCTCGCAGTGGCTGGTACATTCTGCTCCGGTGAGTTTGGCAGAGTACGCCCGATTCCTAAAGGCTTACGAGAACATGTCAAAAGAACAACAAGCACAGTTGCATGTGGGTATGCCATCGAATATCACAACTCATCAGCCCCTGAATTGGAAAAGGCAGCTGGTTGCCACCCGTGGGGCAGATGAATCCTCTATGGCTACCACCCCGGTGTATGGGGTCTCCTATTGGGATGCCATGGCCTATGCCCGATTTGCAAAGGAGCAATTAGCCCCGGTGGAGCTGGTGCAGACAGCACGCAAGTACGCTCAGCAAAAATACGCCCTTGAGGAATGGACTGATACGAGAGTGGATGGTTTCCCGCCGTACTCTGCCCACTTTATTGTGTGCCCTTCACAGGGCGATACCTTGATTCGTGACGTCAACCCCGAACAGCGTCCTGCTAATCGTGGTTTCCGCACTGTCCAAAAAGTAACAGAATCAAACTCCATCCCTGAAAAATGAACCGAATCCGAACTAGTTTTTCCATCCTGTTAGTACTGTTGAGTATTTTTGTGACTGCACCTGCATTTGGTCAGCTCGAGGTGCGCTTGGAACCTCTTCGGCGTGATTATATCCTGGGCGAGAATGTGCGCATTCGCGTCATGGTTACCAACCATACGGACGCGCCGGTGGCACTTGTTAGCACGCCGGGACGCTCGTGGCTGTTCCTGAATGTTAAGCGTCGTGGGGATATTTCATCGCTCGTCCCCTCGGCCACTCCCCGCTACCCCAATCTGACAATTCCGCCAGGCTCTCACAAGAACTTTGAGATTGAACTTGAGCCTTCTTTTAAACTGCGTGGGGAAGGTATGTATAGCGTGAGTGCTACACTTCGCATGCCTGATATGGATACTACCTATACATCCAATAATGCTACTTTCAACATGAACTCCGGCGGTGAGATTCAGTCTTTCCGTGTGCAGGTGCGCGGGCAGAAGCTCGTCTTGAGTGTACGCTCCTTGTTGATCAAGAATAAAAATTTGCTTTTTGGGCAGGTTTCCAATGCTGATACTCGTACGGTGCTTGGAGCATGTTTTCTGGGTCAATATCTGAACTTTATGAAGCCTCGAGTGATGCTGGATAGCGCGCAAAATCTGCATCTGTTATGCCAGAGTACTCCCAAATTTTTCACCTATTCGATAATGAATACCTATGGGCAACGTAGAGAGTACAAAATCATGCGTCAAATTGGCGGCCCGGTAGACTTGGTCAGTACCGGCAAGGGCATTCGCTGCTTAGGGGTGGCTCCGTATGTCAAACCCAAGGGAGAAAAAGCTCAGTACCACAGTGCTACCGAGCGCCCGTAATCTTTCCCTCTCCGATCATATAGAACGATGTCTGCACCGACCATAGCTATTGTGGGGCACCCGAATGTCGGGAAGTCTGCAATCTTTAATTGTTTAGTGGCTCGCAAGATTGCCATCGTTCACGACCAGCCCGGCGTGACGCGCGATCGGCTGAGCGCTCCGCTTCGCAATGCCGGGTACGAAGCATTGGTGGTGGATACCGGGGGAATTGGCGCTACGCTGGATGATGGCTTTTCTTCCCAAGTCGCAGCAGAAGCTGATATTGCTATGGCATCAGCAGATATGATTCTATTTGTCTGTGATTGTCGGGAGCATCTCACTCCCATAGACCGTGATATTGCTGTGCGCCTACATCGCAGCAAAGTGCCTGTGCTGCTTGTGCTCAACAAGGCGGATACACCTAAGCAAGAGCTCACCCTAGGCGAATTCGCTGGCATGGGATTTTCTCAATATGTATTCACCTCCGCTGCGCATGGCCGGGGATTGGACCATCTATTGGAGCTCCTCAATGCTCATCTCGGCAAATTGGGCGCAACCCCTGTGCCCCCCCCTGCTGATGCTGCTACGCAAGACGGGGTTCCGGACGCTACCGATGACTCAGCTATCCGCATGGCGGTTGTGGGACGTCCCAATGCGGGCAAATCTTCGCTTATCAATGCGATTTTGTGCGATAGACGAACCATCGTATCAGAGGTAGCTGGCACGACGCGCGATGCCGTAGATATCCCATATACTCGCGGAGAGGATTGCTATGTGCTCATTGATACTGCAGGCATGCGCCCACGCTCCAGACGCGATACCTCTGTTGAGGTGTTTTCTGCCATGCGCAGTGAGAGGGCAATTCGCCGTTCGGATGTGTGCTTGCTTGTGATTGATTGTGCCGCAGGTATAACGCACCAGGATCGCCGTATCGCAGCCTCCATTGCGGAGGAAAAGAAGCCGTGCATTGTGGTGCTCAATAAGTTTGATTTATATTGCCCGGGCGCGCCACTCAAGGCGCGCCGCGATGAGATGCACCGCTTGGTGCAGGAGCAGCTTTTCTTTTTGGAAAGTCCTCCCCTCGCCATTGTCTCTGCCAAGGAAGGAAGCGGACTTGGAGCCATTTTTACAGCCATAAAGAAATTGGAGGAGTCTACCAAGCATATACCTGGTACTGGGGAACTCAATCGCATTCTCCAGCGCGCTATGCTGACTAATCCTCCGCCCATGGTGCGCGCTAACGGACGCTCGCTGAAACTTTACTATGCCACTGTTGCGCTCAACGAAAAATACACGCGTTTGCCAGTGCCCACCTATGTGCTTTTTGTGAATGACAAACGCTTGCTTTCCGACAACTATGCGCAGTATTTGCGCAGCGCCATACGTGCTCATGCAGGGGCGACCGGCGTGCCCATTGTCCTATCGATACGTTCCCGTGTGCGCGCATCATCGTAACCCTTTATTATGCCTCTGCCCGTTGTAGAAGTATCCCGGCTATGTATGCGCTTCCCCGTGCAGCGCCGCATGTTTTCCCGTGTGAGACAATGGATCAAAGCGGTGGATGGGGTGAGCTTTTCGATTCCTGCCGGGCAAACTCTCGGTCTCGTAGGAGAATCTGGATGCGGCAAGAGTACTGTCGCCCGCTGTATTGTTCGCCTTTTGGAGCCGAGTGGCGGGTCAATACGTTTGATGGGAAAGGATATTACCCACATGTCTTCATGGCGATTGCGCAAAATTCGGCAGCAGGTGCAGCTCATGTTTCAAGATTCGTCGGATGCACTTAACCCGCGCATGGACGTACTCCATCTCATTGAGGAACCATTGCTGGTGAGGGGCGGTGGGTCGGAGCGTTTGCGTGAGGCTCGCGTGCTTGAACTTTTGGATCGTGTGGGATTGCCGAAGAGTTCCATGAGCAAGTTTGCGCATGAGTTTTCTGGCGGTCAACGACAGCGTATCTGCATTGCACGCGCCCTCGCTCATTGTCCGAAATTGCTCATTTTGGACGAGCCTGTGAGTGCTCTGGATGCGCCGGTGCAATCCCAAGTGCTTAACTTGCTCATGGAATTGCAGCGTGAACTCGGGTTGGCATACCTCTTCATTTCGCATGATCTCTCGGTGGTGCGTCATGTGTCTGATCGCGTAGCGGTAATGTATGCCGGAAACATTGTCGAAGAGGCTGGAGCGGATCAGCTTTACCAGACCCCGCACCATGCATATACCCAAGCCCTTATACAGGCTGTTCCCACGGTTGGGGTGGCCCCGGCCGAGCAGCCAATCTTGTCTGGTGAACAGCCGTTGAATCTCACTGACTCACCACTTGGCAGTGCGTTTGGCCACCGTATTTCGCACCCCCTTGCCGATGCAACAGCTGGTCTGGATTTTACACCCGTTGAGATTGCGCCGGGGCATTTTGTTGCTCCCGATCCTTGCGCTCTTTCGCCAGATGATATGCAGAGACTAGGCATCAAGCTTCCCGAATCCTTACGTCACTCATGAATGCACCAATTGAGACTCGACAGGAGAACGGTCGGGCAGAAATGACCTTCTTGGAACACTTGGAAGAGCTGCGGCGTACATTGGTGCGCATGGCTGTGGTCACCTTGTTAGCGATGGTGGTTTGCCTCAGCTTTACTTCCACTCTGCTCGCCCTGCTGCGCCGCCCGGTAGAGCATGTGTGGTTGGAGCATGAGCGTTCTCACCTGCCAGCGGGGGTATCGGCACAGGATTGGGTGGCGGCCAAGGAGCTGCAGTCTGCGAGGATGGGGCTTTCTGCTGAGTTGAGAGAAAATCTACAGAAGCGTTTTTCCCCCACTGTGCTTGCTTTGGCGGATGCCGTGGATTTTTTGCGAGCAGCCTCGACTCTTCCCCATGACCAACAGGCTTCCTTCCTTCAGCAAATGGGCGATGCTGAATCGCAACGTCTTGCCCGTGCTCTGCACGCTGCCAACGCCGATTTGCATGTCGGGCAGAGCAGTAATGAGCCCCGCATGATGGGCGCTTTTCAGCCTGGTGAGGCTTTTTTGCTCTCGGTGCAGCTCGCCTTTTTTGGCGGGGTTATTTTAGCGAGTCCAGTTCTTTTGTATCTCGCGTTGCGTTTTATTTTGCCGGGACTGCTGGAGCAGGAAAAACGCGTGCTCTTCCGCAGTTTGGGTTGGGGTGTGGTTCTATTTTTGTTCGGTTGCGCATTTGCTTACTGGGCCGTGCTCCCACGCGTGCTTGCGTTTTTTTACGAGTACTCGTGGGGTTTGGGGATTGAGAATGACTGGCGCATTGGCTATTACCTGAGTTTTGCCGTAAAACTTATTCTCGTTTTCGGCCTCATCTTCGAACTTCCCGTGGTGCTCTATCCTCTTATGCGCTTCGGCATCCTGACGCGGCAGCGTATGAGGCGTATGCGCCCTTACATGCTCGTGGGAAGCTTTGCAATTGCCCTGCTTCTGGCGCCAGCGCCAGACCCAGGTACGATGCTCCTCATGGCCCTTCCTCTCTATTTGCTTTACGAGCTCTGTCTTCTGATGGCGCCGCACGAACACGCCACCGATGGTTTCAACTCTACGGCGGAGTAGCGCTGCACACTGAAAAACGCTGCCGCCTCGCGGTACAGATGCCAGCGTTGCCTGAACTCTGCCGAGAGGGCTGATGGAGGCTTCTGTAGCATGCCGCCGATAGGCTTGCATCTGTTTGTCATGGCGACACGATGCAGGACGGCACACAGCACTGGCAGCCGATTCTCAGAGAAAGGCATCAATCCTGAAGTTGATCTTGCTCCTCCCCAGCTGGATTACACCCTTACGTGGAGGCGACAAAAGTGCAGGATAGGGGGAGTGCTACCAAGATGAATGAGGCGCGAAAAGCAGGGCGCAGTACGCTCCATCCGTGTGCTCGCGCTGAGGCAGAATGAGACGCTCCTCAGCCAAGGTCCAGCCGGGATTCTCTGCGAGGACTTTCTGCACGATTTCATTATTTTCTTCCGGTTCTATCGAACAGGTGGAATATACAAAACGTCCTCCCGGTTTAACCGCCTGCAGGGCGTGTTTCGCAATTTGCAATTGAACGGTGGTCAGATGCTTCAATTCGGTGGGCGAGAGGCGCCAGCGTGCATCCACACGTCGTTGCAGTACTCCGCTATTGCTGCACGGCACATCGACGAGCACGGCGTCAAAAGCTCTGCGTAGTTTTTCACTCGGCGGTTGCGTCCAGTCGTGCAGCTCCACCCGTGTGGAATGTCCGACAGCTCTCTGAAGGTTGCTGCGTAGCATCGGCAAACGGGGTTGTACACTATCAGTGGAGAGAAGAGAGCAGTTGTCTTGTGTAGCGGAGAGAATGGCGATTGATTTGCCGCCCGGGGCAGCGCATGCGTCCAGTACGTTTTCCCCCGCAGCGGGTGCGAGCAGTTCAATGCTGTGACGCGTGGCCGGGTCGGTAGCGTAGACCTGTCCGGCACTCACCTGGTCGTGCGGGAAATGGCCGTCCGCCAAGCGGAACCATCCCGGCAGGTTGGGCAGGGGAGCCCAGTTAGCAGGAATCGATGGAGGGGGATTGAGAAGGTTGACACGTAGGAATACGGATGCAGGCTGAGCGAACCACTCCAGCAGTTCCCGGCATTCTTTCGCACCAAAGCGCTTCGTCCACCGCTCTACCAACCAATCCGGCATGGAATAGCGTACGCCCGGCGAGAGTTGAGGCAGCCTCGCTTCCCACTGTTCCCTCTGACGCAATGATTCTCGCAGCACGCCGTTCACCAGTCCTCGCAACGCTTGCGGCGCCAATTCCACCAACTCGTTGACCACTGCATATTCCGGCCACTTGAGCACAAAGAGTTGGCAAAGACCGCTGAGCAGCAGCCAACGTGCATTTTCCTGCAAACGTTTTTTCCCGCGCAGTGTAGCAAGTTGTTCTTCCAGCAAACGCAGGTGACGCAGCGTTCCCAGCACGATGGCTTGCAGCATGGCGCGATCTTGGCTGCTCAATCCTTTCTCGACGCGGTGAATCAGAGAATCCGCAAAGACGCCTTTCCTTGTTCCCCAGCGCCATAGGCACTGCCAGGCAAGCATGCGCGCAGAAATTGTGGCGGCGTGGTTGTTCATGATTGTGCGGCAGTTGACGGCAATTGGAGTGCCTCATGGAGCGGTAGTTTCCCGTTCCATGCGGTGACTGAGCCGCTCAGTGAATCATCTTGGTGTTCGGAGAACTCCAGTGTGCCGCCCGCTGCTTCCAGTATCACTTGAGCGGCGGCAAAGTCCCATAAGTGAATGCTCTGTTCTACGTAGGCATCCAACTTGCCGGCGGCCACATAGCACAGTGAGAGCGCGGCGGAGCCAAGGATGCGCATCTTGCACACTTGCGATGAAATGTGCATGAATCGGCGTATGCCTGATTCCCCCGAGCCATCGTGCGAACCATGTCCGATAAAGACGATAGCCTGATTCATGTGATCGCGAGTTGATACGTGAATTTCCCTTCCGTTCAGCAATGAGGGCCCGCCACGTACGGCGCTGTACAACTCCCCTGTCATCGGTGCATACACGCAGCCTAGTTGCAATACGCCGTGTACACGCAAAGCAATACTTACGCAGAAGAGAGGAATTCCATAATAGTAGTTGACGGTACCATCCAGAGGATCCACGATCCACTCAATCTCACCGCCACTACCTCCCTCTTCACCCAGCACTGCGTAATTTGGGTGGCGTTTCTGTAAAATATTGCAGATGAGTTGTTGACATTCCTTATCTAAGCGCAGTTTCACATCGTGCGCCAGTACCTCATCTATCACTCTAGGCGCATTGAAGCTCTCGCGTAACAGATTTCCCGCACTGAGAGCTGCCAGGCGAGCACTTCGCAGCTGGGTGGTATACTCATTCATTGTTTCCTTACTGGGGGCATCCCGCGCAACAGGTTCCGTGCATGAGTATGCAGCTGGCGGGCCAGCGCAAGGGAGGCTTGACTGATGAGTTTACGCAGTTGCGACGGAGTTTCACAAGTATGGCCAGAGGCATCCTCGACCCCCATCCACACAAATACGGCTACCCCTCTGTCGTTACACACCATGCTCCATTGCCCCTTGTTCCCTGGTAATTCCTCGTTCAGCACAATAGGAGTTCCCTCTCGGTAGTGAAAGGGGGGCAGGTGTGAAACGGCAACTGCGCTCTCGCGGCGAATATATTCTGCGCGTTTTGTCAGATCAGCAGTGTAGATAAGGTGTTGACCATGACTCCAGATGGAGTTAATGAGGCGCAAGTCATAACCCTGTCCCATGTTTTGAAGAGAGAAAAGAGTGCGTGCCAAGTCAATCATGCGCACGGGGAATAAACCATCGTACAGATCGTTTTCGTGCTGTTTATCCGGGAGCTCACCCAATTTTAGTCCGGCGATGAAGCTGTGAACTGCATCATACCCCAATCGTGAGCCTGTTACCCGCGCACTGTGTGCTACGATATGGTGCGAGTTGCCACCCGGCAAACATGCGCTGCAGAATACAAGAGGCGCAGCCACGCGCCCAGGTTCCACTAGGGTAAGCCATCGATTCTGAGCATCAGCTGCGCTTCGCCCGCCAGCAATGGCTAGTATATGCCCACGATGGTTGAGTCGCGAATCAATAGCAAGTGCACATGCTTGAAGCCTCAGCTCTCCAGGACGCAACTTGCCCTGAGCATTGGTCCGCAAACCGGAGGGCCGTTCGGCCGTGGCAAAAAGTTTCGGCTGAAGTTCATTGGGTTCTGCCCCGGGCATATTATCCCAATCTGCTGGGAGCTTTGGGGCAGGTGCTTCTACAACTCGCAGCGCAGCCGCCAATGCACGTTCTAGATACTGTTGCAACGGCAAGTGCAAATGACTGAGTACAGCCATGCCCTGTGAGCGTTCTGCTTGCACCACATCCAAGTTGTCCAATTCAGCATTAGCCCACATGGCTGGGTAGTTTTGGTTGGCTGTGCTGGATACTATCGACCCTCTTGGCTTTGTCGGAATGGGGGCTCTCTGTGCTTCTGTGTACTGCTCCGGAGTGATAAACCCTAGATCACGCATACGTAACAGCGTTTCGCGACGCGCCCTATCCGCCAATTCCGGGTTGCGCACTGGGTTATACAAAGAGGGAGCACGCACAATTCCGGCAAGCATTGCACATTCTGGAAGGGTAAGTTCTCGTACGGCCTTCCCAAAGTAGAAGCGCGCTGCTTCGCGCAGTCCGTAACAATTTTGCCCGAAATAAATTCTGCTCAGATATTGGCAGAGAATCGTCTTTTTGTCATATTGATTTTCTATGCGTTGAGCTAACACAATCTCAAGCAATTTGCGGTCGAGCGTTTTTCCTCGTAATTCAAAGACGTGGCGCGTGAGCTGCATGGTAATGGTAGAGGCGCCTTGCTTGTAGCTCATAGCGGCTATATTGTTGAACGCCGAGCGCAGTAGCGCTGAGTATACCACCCCGCCGTGTTCAAAAAAGTGGTCATCCTCTCGGGCGATGAAAGCATCTATGAGTTCCTGTGGCAAATCAGCCCAAGTGATGGGTGCATTATCTCGGCTGCTCAGAGGGGTCACTACTTTCCCTGCTTGATCGTATAATATATTTCCAGGAAGACTCTGACCCACCAGATTCATATTATAATCCATTGCTCGAATCGCGTATATGATGAGCAATGCGACCACAGCTACCAAGGCGAAAAGACAGAAGCCAACAGGCATCCACAACATCTTCTTCTCAATGCTAAGCACATGATACCAGTGTTTGCGCCGATTGTGTGATGGGGTGTAGAACATAGATCACCTACCTGTCGTGGGGGCAGCTTCAATAAGTCGGCGTGCATCCAGAGGGGCTTGCCATCCAGGATGCTCTGTATTCATCGTGGCGCGGTACTGCTCAGCTTCCACCTCTTTGCCGGCTTTGCCTAGCGCAGCTATTAACTTGTATGTCGCTAGTGGTCGAAGTTCTGCATCGCTTACCACATTTGCTACACGTCCGTAGTATTTGGCTGCTTCGTCATATTTACCCTGCGAATAATATGTGTCACCCAGCGAGAGAAAGAGTGAGGACTTGATGGGTCCATCTATACCCATGGCTATGGCATCTTCACAGATTTTACGTGCTTCGTCCGCCCGCTTGAGTCCCAGTAAGAGCTGCGCCATATCCCGCATTCCTTCCGCTTTGCGATAGGGCTGTTTTTCCATAGAAACGTAGTGTTGAGCAGCTTCGTAACCACGCTCAAAAAGTCGCAGCTCTAGCCTCGCTTTAGCTAATAATTTCCACACGAGTGGCTCCGCTTGTGGACGTTCTTTACGATGACCATCTGCATCTGTGTAAGGTTCCTTGGGTTCGCGCGCCAGCGCGTCTGATAGAAAACGTTCAGCTGCTAAATAATTTTTTTTCTGATAACAGCTCCATCCAGCCCAGCGCAGAATGCCAGGTGGTAGCGCATTATAGGAGGCTGGGTTGGCTTTTCGCAGGCTCTCAAGTGCTTTTTGGAGGTTCTCGGCATCCTGCAACTTGAAATAGCACTGTACCAGCGCCGTTTCCACGCGGGAGGAGTACAGATCGGGGTTAATTGTAGACGCCTCACGAAAGTGCGGGATGGCATCCGCCGGACGCGTTTCATAAAGCGCACACGCCATATTGTAATGCGCCTCAGCCAAGGCAGCAGGCTTGATGCGTCCACGGCATGAGATAAGACCCTCGTAGTAGCGTACCATGCGCTGCGGGTCAGATTTGCTTGCATGCGCCGCCTTTTGCCAGCATACCGGTGCGGCATCTGACCCTGGGTAATTGGCAATCACATATTCAAAGTCACGTAAGGCTTCGCCGGGCTTATTCTGTTTGGCATAAGCTGCACCACGCAAAGTGTAAGCATCTGGCAGCCGAGGATCATCTTTATAAGTAGAAATAAAGTGATTCAGCGTAGGGATGGGATCGTAGGTGTCCCCTTGGGAGGCGCTCCAAGCTTTTTTGTATTCTGCATCTGCGCGGATTGAAGCAGGTAGCTGTTCAATGCGTACGGCATCAAATTGGCGAGCCGCTTCCTCCGGGTCTGCCGGCATAATACGATCCGCATAGGTAAAACGTACCCAGTCGCAAATGGGCAGGCTGGATGCTGGAGATCCGGGCGTTGCATAGACACTCAGAAATTTTTGCGCTAGACTGACCACATTTACGGCGCGCAAGTGTTGAGCGCACACAATGCGTCTGTAGGCAGCATCCGCTCCAAGCAGACCTCCATCTTGATATTTTTCCGCCATTTCAAACCACTGATCAGCCTGTTCATAACGCTCCATTTCCATGTAAGCCTGTCCAACAATGAGCGCCCGTCTCGCCTCTTTTTCCGGGTCATTGAGAGGGTGATAATTTTTTTGTACCAGACGGAATATGCCCTCGTAGTCTTTTTTCTTGTACAGGCGCATCATGGTTTGCAGCTGAGCTTCTGCGGTATATTGCGCCATATCATCGATATTAGACACCTGATCGTAGAGCTGCTGCGCCTCGTCATCTTTCCCCAATTTAGTGGCTAAGCGTGCGGCCTGCAGGGTGGCCACACCGCGTAGATTCTTTTGCAAATTTTTGGCGCCGAGTAGTTGTTTGAAAAGCGCGTAGGCTTCAGCATCCTTCTGCTCTTCAGTCTTCATTTGTGCAAGAGCCAACAAACTCGCCTGCGCGATGGCCGGTTGCACTCCTTTTTGTTCTCCAATCAGCCTGAACGTTTTTTCAGCTTCTTGACGTTTGTTTTGCTGCAGCAAAACTCGTCCAAGACGGTATGTGGCATCCTGCTTCAACTCAGGCCGATTGGATTCACGCATCGCAATGCGAAAATAGCCTGCTGCTTTGTCCCATAGCGAGCGGTCAGCAGATTGGGTGCCAAGCCGGTAGGCGGCGGCGGCGCTATACTCGCCGTGCATGCTGTTGGCCAGTGTTCCGAGTATGACGTTTGCTGCAGCGGGATCCCCGGCCTCATCGAGACAGCTTGCCTGGCGGTACAGCGCCTTATCCTTGTCCGGAGCCTTTGGAAAGCGCTTGCTGTAATCCTCAAAAAGCTTGGCCGCACTCAACAGGGTTTGCTGTTTTTGATTCGGATCGCTGCCCTGGGAGCTGGCTTGGACATACAACTGCTCCGCGATCGACATGGCGTCCTGCCGCGGTTTGACGGAAAGCGGGCGGTCCGCTTGTTGCGCAGACAGCAAGGCAGTGCAGGCCAGTAGCATGAGAGCGAATGGTGTTTTTAATATCATGGTGACACGTGTGTTCACTTTTGCCGTTCGTGCGTTGGCAGTTGCTTGGAGAACGAGACATTCCAAACTCCTGCCTTTGAGCAGGTAGAGATAACATCCGCTACCTTCTGCCAGCGCATTTCTGCATCTCCACGTATACGCACGGCTTGATTCGGGTTGACAGCTATCATGCGCTGTAACATGCTCAACAGCTTCTCGCGTGTGAATTGCTCACGATCGATGGTGATAATGAGTTCTCCATGTTCTTCCCTCGCGTTGATGATAATTTCGTCAATTGCACGTGAAGCTTCTTCTGTGGTCTTGGGCGCTGTTGGCACTTTCACCTTCAAATCCTGCTCGTTGAGTATGAATTTCTGCGTGACCACAAAAAAGATGAGCAGCAGAAACACCACATCAAGCATGGGCGCCAGCTGAAATCCTATCGAATCTGGGACTTTAACGTTGAATTTCATCCTGCTGACTCAAGGGCGCAGACGTCTCGTTTCTTCGGGAGCAGTGCCGATAACTTGTTCTGTGCCAACCCCGTGCCGGTTCATACTGCCTAAGCGTTGTTCTCTATTCATTTGCAGTGAAATCAGAGAAAGTATGTGGGTGATAGCAGCCTCCATATCTGTGATCCTCTTTTGAATTCGATTCCGGAAAATGACGTAGAAGAGCATGCAAGGAATAGCAAGTACGAGCCCACCAGCCGTAGTGATCATTGCTTCAGATATCCCGCTGGCCATCTGCATCTGCTTGACTCCCTCAAAATTGCCGGCTGCCATCTCAGTAAAAGTGCGCATCATTCCAATGACTGTGCCAAGCAGGCCGATCATGGGGGCGATACTACCTATGTCCGCCAACCAGCTTATCTGGCGGGTAAGCATGTTTGCCTGGCGCGAGCCTTCTGCAGTGGCAACTTCTCTCACTTCATCGATGTTTGCATTCGGATTGCGCTGCAAAAACATCATGATTACGCAGATTGTCCGTGTGAAGCTCGAATCGCTTTGCTCACACAAGTCCATCAGTCCAGTGTAATCTTTGCGCCGTATGTATGACTCCACGGGTCCGATGAGCTTCATGGGCAACACGGCTCCCTCTCGGGTGGTCCACAAGCAGATGATGGTGACCATGAGGGCAATGAAAGAAAGGGCCAGCAGAGGCCACATCAGCACCCCGCCTTTTTCGAAGAGCTCTACCAGTTGAACCCCGCCAGGGTTGAGCAATTTATCCAGAATTATTGAATTGAGCATAACCATCCGCGGCGGATTATACGCCTCTTAGACCCATCTTTCAAGCCGATACACGATTCATGTGCCTCATTTTTTGCAGTCCGTTCCATTTCACATATCCGAGAAATCAAATCGTTTGAATTTCCATAGTCCGTTTTCACCTTGCCGGGAATCCCATGCCAAGACGAGTATGGCTCCCAAAAGTAAAGCACGCATTGCACTATCCAAGGGGTAATGGGTGATGAGATGCTCAGCCCCCAGGCAATTGCAACTCAACTCCAGCCCGCGTGCCCATCCCTGTACATACAGGAAGAGGAAAACGGCCGCCATCACACAGCCCCAGAGAGTTGCCGCTCGGTAAGCCCTGCGCATGATGAAACAGATACCCACCAGCAGCTCCATGCTCACTCCGATGCACGCTAACGGTAGGGAGCATTCCATTGGCAGTAAACGGCTTCGGGTTAAAAAATCTGCCGTCTCATCGAGCTGTGGTATTTTCCGCAGCGCAGTCACTACGAAAAATATCCCCAGCCCCACTCGCAGCAGGTTGATAAAGACAAGGAGTATGACAGGTTTTCTCACGACTTCAGAGAACCCTTTGTATTTCCAAGGAAATGGGACAATGATCCGAGCCTTCAATTTCCGGATGGATAGCAGCACAGATTACGCTCGGCATGAGTTTCTCGCTCACACAAAAGTAATCGATGCGCCACCCGACATTTCGCGCCCTCGCTCCCCCACGAAAACTCCACCACGTGTAAGCGTCCCTTTGTTCCGGATGCAGCCGACGATAAGTGTCCGCGAACCCCTCTTTCAACAACGCGTCAAAGCCCGCACGTTCTTCGTCTGAGAATCCCGCGCTGAAGTGATTGCTCTCCGGACGAGCAATGTCAATTTCCTTGTGCGCAACATTCATATCCCCACAGAAGACGACAGGTTTCTTCTGCGCAAGATTGCTCACATAGCCGCGGAACGCCTCATCCCACTCCATACGATAGGGCAGACGGGCGAGCTCATTCTGTGAGTTCGGTGTGTAGCAGTTCACTAGGTAAAAATCCCTAAACTCCATAGTGGCCACACGGCCTTCTGCATCATGTTCATGCTGGCCCATACCGGTGCTGGTACTCAGTGGTTTTGCGCGAGATAAGATGAGCACGCCGGAGTAGCCGGGCCGTTCGGCCGAGTTCCACAAGCGGTGCGGCCAGGAAGCGAGCCAAAGATCGCTCACCTGCTCTGGACGAGCTTTTACTTCCTGGAGGCAGAGCACATCCGCTCCCAAGCTATCCATTTTTTCAACGAGGCCCTTGCCCAAGACAGCGCGCAGGCCGTTCACATTCCAGCTCACCAATTTCATACCCATTCAGGGTACCACACTCCCCGCTACCTGTCAATGTCACATCGGAGCGGCGCTTCTGCTCAGAAATCGTAGCGCCTGTAGCAGAGTAGTTGTCCGTCACGCATGTCCACAGCGTAAGGAGTGGCGTGTTCGAACCATGCTCCGGTATTCAAAATCCGCCGTCCGGTGCTCTTCCATTGTCCGCCTCGGTGAAAATGGCCAATGACAAGAAGTTCTACTCCTGGCAGGTAACGCTCACAAAATGCCTCTGCTCTTCGCCCACAGGTCAACCATGCCGCCACAATGTGCAACGGCCTTTTTGGTGGCCAAAAGCAGTGATATGCTTCGCGCAACAAGCTTCGTGACTCCCGTGGAACCTCCGCTGAAGGTACATGGCATCCCAGCAGTTTTGAGAGCTCGTGGGCGAGTTGTAGTCGCTCTTCCAAATCGTGCGCAGCTCGTGGACGCTCAGCAATGAAACGCTTCACCTCTCCCGCGCAGGCATCATATTCTCGACTCCACGGTGACACACGGTATAGCAGGCTGTGACCGTGCATGACCGCCACTTTCCCTCCCCATAGAAGCGCGAGCTGGGCTTCTATGTCCGGGTCGTGATTGCCGGCAAGTTCCACCAGCTCTACCCCGCGCTGCTGGCACAATTCACGCAGTTCGGCGCGCAGTTGGATGCTGTGTTCTCGCTCGGCACAAGCCTCTCGCGTTTCGGCAGTATCTCCTGCCAGCACCAGCATATCCACGCCGCCCATGCTTTCCATGAGTTGACGAGGACTTGGAGCGCAGCTACGCTGGTTCGCCAGATGAAGGTCAGAAATAATGCGAACGGTGCGCCCCGGTGGCGGCTCAATGTGCAGGATCGTGGGCATGTTCAGGACATAGGTTGCTGCCGCTGCCGCACGGCTTCATACAAGCACACTCCCGCGGCTACCGATACGTTTAGACAGGGTACACTGCCTGCCATGGGAATGCGTACCAAGAAATCGCAGGTTTCTTCTGTGAGCCGTCGCATCCCATCGCCCTCGGCGCCCATGATGATTGCGATGGGACCACGCAAGTCGGTGGCGTACAGTGAGCGGTCGCCTTTGTCGGAGGTGCCCACCAACCAAATGCCTGCCTGTTGCATGTCGCGCAGGGTACGCGCTAAGTTGGTTACTTGGATGAAGGGAACCTTTTCCGCCGCGCCGACGGACACACGCAGCACGGTCTCGGTAATGCCTGTGGATTTGTCTCGCGGCGCTATCACCGCTGCCACGCCTGCGCCGTCTGCTGTACGTAGAATAGCCCCCAAATTGTGCGGGTCTTGCACGCAATCAAGCACCAAATAAAGCCCGTCAGGTTGCTCAGTCAGTATTTCTCGCAATCTTCCCTCATCTGCAGCGGGGATGACGATCTGAGTGGGCTTTCGATCTGTGAAAGCAGGGAAAGATACGTGCTTATTTGCACGTGCTATGTGCGGGTTCAATTTCATGGGCAGGGGCGGTGATGATTTGGAGAACGGCGGATGCCGCGAAAAAACCGAAGGACCCCGTGATGGGGGTGGCGGAGCCAAAGCCGGCCGCGCATCCAAGACCGCCGACTTGCCCGGGTTCCCGCACCGGACCCACGTTGCCATCACATTGCGGGTACACCGGCGCCTCGATGCTGTACACACAGGGAATACCGATTTCCGCGCAGCGGTCGCCCAGAGGCAGCCCGTATTCCTGCCGCAGCACTTTGCGCAGGCGCACAAGCATGGGATCATTGGTGGTGCGTGCCAAGTCTGCCAGGCGTACGTTTTCGGCGTGCCGTCTGCCTCCCGCTCCGCCGCAAGTCACGATTGGCACCGCGCGTCTCCAGCTTTCTGCAATGAGGTGGGCCTTGGCTTTCATGGAGTCGATAGCATCCACGACCACACACGGTTTGTTTTCAAAGAGCTCCTCCGGGGCGGATGCCTTGTAAAATCGGGGCAGGATAGTCACTTCCACTTGTGGGTTAATCGTTTTCAGACGCTCGGACATGATCTCAACCTTCATTTTCCCGTAGTTGCCGTTGTTCGCGTGGATTTGTCGGTTGGTATTGGTCACGCAAATATCGTCTGCGTCCATGAGGATTATACCGCCCACACCACTGCGTGCCAGCGCTTCGACCGTCCAAGACCCAACACCGCCGATGCCCACGACAGCTACGCGCGCTTGGGCAATACGCTCCGCCGCTTCCCTACCGTACAGTCGGCGAATACCGCCGAATCTCTGTTCATCCACCATCATTCCTTTTGCAGTTCAAGATTCAACGGCTGAATTCTGGTAGCGCGCCCTGTTTCGTCGTCGCTCTCGATGAGCACACCGCTCACCCTTGCGGGCCATCCGGCAACCGGCAGCTTGCACGGCAACCCACTCACCATGCCATTTAGAACGGCTTGCTCCTCGCGCCCGATGACGCCGTCCCTGCTGCCGCACATCCCCACATCGGTCATATACGCCGTGCCGCCGGGCAGAATGCAGGCATCTGCCGTTTGCACGTGCGTATGCGTGCCCAGCACTGCACTTGCGAGTCCATCCAGTCGCCGTCCAAGAGCCACCTTTTCCCCGGTGGATTCCGCGTGAAAATCTACCAAAATGGTGCGCACACCGTCCTCTCTCAGGCGCAGCACTTCATCATAGCCTATGGTAAAAGGATTCAGAGCTCCCGGACGCATCATGCTGCGCCCCATCAGGCTGATGATTCCCACCCGTCCCAACGGCGTTGTTAGCTGGATGCTCCCGTGACCGGGAGTGCCGGGCTGCAAATTGTACGGACGCAGCACGTGGGTTTCTTCACCCGCGTGCTCAGTGTATTCTGACTGATCCCAAGCATGATCCCCGAGAGTTATCACATGCACCCCGAAGCCCAGTATTTGGTGCGCCACAGCCAGGGTGATACCGCGTCCCCCTGCGGCGTTCTCTGCGTTGGCAATAAACAGCGCTGGCTCGTATTTGCGACGCCATTGCATGACGGCCCGCCGCAGAGCCTCACGTCCTGTGCTGCCCACCACATCACCTGTAAAAATCAATCTCATGCTCACACTACTGCACCGGGGCGCAGGGCACTACTGTCACGGGTATCCTTGCAGTGCGAACCAGTCTGGCTGCTGTGCTGCCAAGCAGGATGGATGAGAGCAGAGAGTGATGTCGATTCCCAATGACAAGCATATCAATGTGGTGCCGCTGGCAGAATTGATGAATGCACTCCACAACGTCATCTGCCTCCTCCGCCTTTCCGTAGATCGATATGTCCCATTTTTTGCTGATTTTTTCTGCCGCTCGGTGGGCCCGTTCATTTGTCAGTTCCAGCAAGGATACATGCCGCATTCCCTGTCCTTCTCCCTTTTTTTCTTCCATCGTCAAGCACCCTGCCGCATCCATCATACATGGTTCCACCGCATGCAGCAGATACATCTTTCCCCCACTTTGCCTCACCAGATTGGCGGCAAAATCTACCACGGCTCGACCATCTTCAGAGAAATCTGTTGCGGCTAGTACTCTCAGCATGCTCGCATTCTATCACTCTTAGCTTAGTAGAAGCAAGTTTTTTTCACTTCCGGCCTTTTTCTTGTTAAGAAAAATTGAAAGAAGTCTGGGCACGGCTGCGTACCGTCTGTAGCATGCGGAGAGTGTTCTATCCTCGGACATGCAATGCTGGTCATAAGGAGTGATCGAGATGGCGATGAATCGTACCATGTTTTTTAGCGGATCATTGAGTGCGCAGAATCCAGGTCCGGTCGGGGCGGAAGCCACGCATTCAAAGAACGTCGAGCCAGTGGATACGTCTGCTGCTCTCCCGCGGCCTGAGAGTAGCGTTTACATGGGTGGATTCCGTGCCCCAAAAATTGACTGCGTGCGCGTGGCGGTCATTGGTCTGGGCGAACGCGGGGTTCGTCAGACGCTCCATCTTCTGAGTATTCCTCATTGCGAGGTGGTGGCGGTGTGCGATCCTCACGACGATGCTACCAAGGCGATGGCGAACCAAATAGCGAAGCGGACGAGCAAGTGTCCCACCGAATACAATGGAGACCCCATGGCGTACAAAAAAATGCTCGCAGAGGTAAAACCGGATGCCGTTCTCATTAACACGCCGTGGGAAACGCATGCCCAAATGGCCATTGACGCCATGGAGGCTGGCGCGCACGCATTTGTCGAGGTGCCGTTGGCGATTACTCTGGAGGATTTGTGGCGCGTGGTAGACACTGCTGAGCGCACGCAAAAGCACTGCATGATGCTGGAGAACTGCAACTACGGTCGCAATGAGCTGATGTTCCTGAACATGGTACGCCAGGGGCTCATCGGTGAGCTGTTGCATGGTGAAGCCGCCTACATTCATGAGTTGCGCATGCAAATGTTCAGCGAGAATCGAGGTTGTGATTCGTGGCGCATTAACCACTACACTGCACGCAATGGCAATTTATACCCCACGCATGGCCTCGGCCCCGTGGCGCAGTACATGAGCCTGGCTCGTGGGGAAGATTCCTTTGATCGCATCGTTTCCTTTGGTAGCCCCGCCATCGGCCGCGCCGCCTATGCCAAAAAGCATTTTCCTGCTGACCACAAGTGGAACAGGCTCCAGTTCAAATGTGGCGACATGAGCAACTCCATCATCAAAACCAAGCTGGGGCGTACCATTCTTGTGCAGTGGGATGAGACGAGTCCTCGTCCCTACGACCGCAAGAACCTCATCCAAGGCACAGCCGGAACACTGGCGGATTACCCCTTGCGCGTTGCAGGTGAACGTATTAGCCCGGGGGCTGCCGATTCCCCCGAGAAGGAGGGACAGCCCGGCGGCTCTGAAATCAGCTCCGAGGGCGGCTACCACGAGTGGTATGAGGGCGAGGAGGCTGAATCCAAACTGTACGCCATGTACGATCACCCTCTTTACAAACGCTTGGGGGAAGAGGCCCGCAAAAATGACAGCCATGGCGGGATGAATTACATCATGCTCTATCGAGTCATTGAGTGCTTGCACAAAGGCGAACCGATGGATCAAAATGTGTACGAGGGAGCGTTTTGGTCGGCAGTCGGTCCACTCTCTGAAAAATCGGTGAACGAGGGGGGAGCTCCGCAAATATTCCCCGACTTTACTCGAGGCGACTGGAAAAAGACGTCTCCTCTTCCTGTTATTCAGTGAGAATCTCTCATCTTTGTCTTGCAAACGCAGTGTAAATCTGTGTAGGACGTGCTTCTGTCAAAAAAGTTGAAAGAAGTTTGGCAAGGTTACGTATTGTCTATGGTACACGAGAAAGTACTCTGCCTATGAACATGCGATACCAGTTAAAAAGAGTAATGGGGATGGTGATAAATTGCACCATGATTTTCGGAGGTTTATTGTGTGCGCAGGATCCGGGTCCTGCCGGGGCGGAAGCTGTGCATGCAAAGAATATTGCACCAGTAGATACGTCTGCCGTTCCCCCGCGGCCTGAGGGTAGCATTTACATGGGTGGATTCCGTGCCCCGAAAATTGACCGCGTGCGCGTGGCGGTCATTGGTCTGGGCGAACGCGGGGTACCCCAAACACTCCATTTTCTGAGTATCCCTCATTGCGAGGTGGTGGCGGTGTGCGATCTGCATGACGATGCCACCAAGGCGGTGGCTGATCGGATAGAGAAACGCACGGGCAAGCGACCCGCCGAATACAATAAGGACCCCATGGCATACAAAAAAATGCTCGCAGAGGTGAAACCGGATGCCGTTCTCATTAACACGCCGTGGGAAACGCATGCGCAAATGGCCATTGACGCCATGGAGGCTGGCGCGCATGCATTTGTTGAGGTGCCGTTGGCGATTACTCTGGAGGATTTGTGGCGCGTGGTAGACACTGCTGAGCGTACGCAAAAGCATTGCATGATGTTGGAGAACTGCAACTACGGTCGCAATGAGCTGATGTTCCTGAACATGGTACGCCAGGGGCTTATCGGTGAGCTGTTGCATGGTGAAGCCGCCTACATTCATGAGTTGCGCATGCAAATGTTCAGTGAGAATCGTGGCTGCGGTTCGTGGCGTACCAATCACTATGCTGCACGCAATGGCAATTTGTACCCCACGCATGGCCTCGGCCCCGTGGCGCAGTACATGAGCCTGGCTCGTGGGGAAGATTCCTTTGATCGCATCGTTTCCTTTGGTAGCCCCGCCATCGGCCGCGCCGCCTATGCCAAAAAGCATTTTCCTGCTGACCACAAGTGGAACAGGCTCCAGTTCAAATGTGGCGACATGAGCAACTCCATCATCAAAACCAAGCTGGGGCGTACCATTCTTGTGCAGTGGGATGAGACGAGTCCTCGTCCCTACGACCGCAAGAACCTCATCCAAGGCACAGCCGGAACACTGGCGGATTACCCCTTGCGCGTTGCAGGTGAACGTATTAGCCCGGGGGCTGCCGATTCCCCCGAGAAGGAGGGACAGCCCGGCGGCTCTGAAATCAGCTCCGAGGGCGGCTACCACGAGTGGTATGAGGGCGAGGAGGCTGAATCCAAACTGTACGCCATGTACGATCACCCTCTTTACAAACGCTTGGGGGAAGAGGCCCGCAAAAATGACAGCCATGGCGGGATGAATTACATCATGCTCTATCGAGTCATTGAGTGCTTGCACAAAGGCGAACCGATGGATCAAAATGTGTACGAGGGAGCGTTTTGGTCGGCAGTCGGTCCACTCTCTGAAAAATCGGTGAACGAGGGGGGAGCTCCGCAAATATTCCCCGACTTTACTCGAGGCGACTGGAAAAAGACATCTCCTCTTCCTGTTATTCAGTGAGAATCTCACATATTTGCATTGCAAACACGGCATAAATCCGTATAATGCGCGTGCTATGTCCGAAGAGCAAATGCAGGGAAATGTTGCCTCTTCTTCAGGGGAGGAGTTGATCGCTATTCGCCGCGAGAAGGTGGAGAAAATACGCGCCTTGGGCGTCAATCCGTACGGTTGTCGTTTCGAGACCACGACTGCTCCGGCTCAACTGAAACAAAATTTTGAAGAAGGAAGGCAGGTGCGGCTCCTCGGTCGTATCATCGCTTTGCGTGATATGGGGAAGACTCAGTTCTTTACCCTCGCGGATGTCTGCGGCGGCATTCAGTGCATGCTCACCAAAAAGGCGGTGAGCGAGGAGTCGTGGGCGCTTTGGAAGCTGCTGGAGCGCGGAGATTGGATCGGTGTGCAAGGTGAAACTTTTGTCACCCGTACGGGGGAACCCACGGTGCGCGTGGACTCTTTCACCCTTCTCTCCAAAGCACTGCGCCCCATGCCGGATAAATTCCACGGCCTCGCTGACCAAGATATGCGCTATCGCAGGCGCCACCTCGACCTGATGAGCAATCCGGAGAGCGCTGCGCGCTTTGTTGCCCGCTCTCGCATCATTCATGAGATCCGTACTTTCCTCGCGGAACGTGGGTTTATAGAGGTGGAAACTCCCATGCTCCAAGATGTTGCCGGCGGTGCTGCGGCCAAGCCTTTCGAGTCGTACTACAACGCGCTCAAAAAGCCGGTAACGCTGCGCATCGCTCCTGAGCTTTACCTGAAGCGCCTGCTTGTCGGTGGTTTTCCGAAGGTGTTTGAGTTGAACCGCAACTTCCGCAACGAGGGTATCGATGCGCGCCATAATCCGGAGTTCACCGTGCTGGAGGTATATGAGGCCGGCGCTGATTTTGAGAGTATGGCGCAGATGATGGAAGAGATGATCACGACGGTTGCGCAGAAGGTTTTTGGCAAGTTGGTGTTCGATCAGTATGATGCCGAGGGCAACGTGCGTCGCACGGTGGACCTTTCCCGTCCGTGGCGCCGCGCAGATTACGCCGATCTTGTGAAAGAGGCAGCAGGTGCAGATTGGTTTACTCTGACCCCGGAGGCTCGACGTTCTCGTGCGCAGGATGTCCTCCACATTCAAATCGGTGAAGGATTGGATGACTTGGCGGTTACCCAACAGGTGTATGAAAAACTAGTGGAGGAAAAACAGGATTCTCCCCTTTTCGTTTGTCACGTGGCTCGTGATCTCGTCCCTCTTGCTAAGACTAATCCGCAGAATAACGAAGTGGTGGATGTCTTCGAGCTCGTCATGAATGGACAGGAACTATGCCCCGGTTATTCCGAGCAGAACGATCCGGTGGAGCAACTTCAACGCCTTATGCACCAAGCCGGCGAGGAAACTCAAAAAATCGATCACGATTTTGTTGAGGCTCTCGAGTCTGGTATGCCTAGTGCCGGGGGAATCGGCATTGGTATCGATCGCCTCTGCATGTTGCTCACAGGGGCCTCATCCATTCGTGATGTTATTCTTTTCCCCCAGCTAAAAAACCGAATCTGACCTCCTGCCGCATTTCTGACTTGTCAATGCAGCCTCAACATGATAGAAGAGGTCTCATGAAGTTTCAGGTTGCCCAGTGGATCGGCAAGCGTGCAGAGATGGAGGACTCCTATGCATTGCGCCACTTTCCAGATGGCTCCCTTGCTGTAGTTTGTGATGGTATGGGTGGGCACGATTGTGGGCTTCAAGCTGCTCAAATTGCGGCGCGTTCCTTTGTTAAGGCTTTTGAGCAAATGGCGGACGTAACGACTGCCCAGCGCATGCGAGATGCCCTCGAACTGGCGAACCAATCCGTGGGCAACTACTTCCGCAAACGGGGTATGTACGGTGGATGCACCTTGCTGGCTGTCTATATCTCGTCCGGGGTTCTTTGGTGGGTGAGTGTGGGCGATTCTTTGCTGCTTATTTGGCGCCACGGCCGTCTGATGCGCCTCAATGCCGACCATTCAATGCGTTCTATTTATGAGGAGTTCGTGAGGGCAGGTACTATGTCTTTCGATGAGGCGATGGCCCAGGGTCACTCCTTGCGCTCTGCTGTAACAGGGGAAAAGATACCACTCGTGGATAGTCCGCCCACGCCTTACTTGTTGTTGCCCGGTGACCGCATTGTTCTTGCGAGCGATGGAGTAGACGAGCTGCTGCTGCCCACGCCGCTCAGCAAGTCGGCACATGTCATTTTGGACTCCCAATCCGATAATTTATCTGCTGAAATTGTCGAAGGCTGTCGAGCCTTGGATCGCGATGACGCCGATAATGTAACGGTGTTGAGCGTGGATTTCATCTCCGCCGTTCAGACCTGATTGATATGAGGATTGCCCCATATTGGGAGCGCAGGGTTCATAAGTCGGCTGGGATGACATTCCGCGCCCGCGCGTTTTCTTTTCGCTCCGCCTAGGAGGCTCATGAGCGCGTGCCGTGCCCTCCATTCGGATATGCCGCTTGGTTAGTCCATCATTCTAACTGGGATTGAACATTCATGCTCCGGGGTCGCATCTCACTCCTCGGCATGAATACGAATCCCTCGACCTGTGCATACCGCGATGGCCATTATGTGCTGCCGTCGTTACCTTATGATCCGGCGGCGCTTGAGCCGCTGCTGGATGAGCAGACGGTGTTGCTGCACCACGATAAGCATCACGCAGCCTACGTGGCCGGCGCCAATGAAGCGGCAGAACTCCTGCGCCGTGTGCAAAATGGCGATTTGCCCCCTTCTGTCGCGCCGGATGCAACTGAACGCTTGGCCTTCAACCTCGGTGGTCACATCCTGCATTGCCTGTACTGGGAGAGTATGACCCCTGAGGATGGCGAGCAACCCATGGGCGATTTGGCAGATGCTCTCAACCGTTCTTTCGGCAGTATAGAGGGTTTTCAAAGGGTGTTTCGCGCTGTCACATTAGCGGTGCAGGGGAGCGGTTGGGGCGTGTTGGGAGTGGACCCCGCCAGTGGCCTGTTGCGTATCTTTGGCATTTGCCGCCATCATGACGCTCTCATTCCTGGTTTCCTTCCTATCCTCGCATGCGATGTGTGGGAACATGCTTATTACTTGCGCTACCACAATAATCGCGCCGGCTACATCGATTCCTTCCTGTCCCATATCGATTGGGAACACACTCATCAACGTCTAACCGCAATTTGCCATGAATCATGATACAAATACACACACGACGGGCCGCGTGGTCACCAACTCCTGGCTGGTGGCTCTGCTGGCGATCGCTGAACTCGTGCTGGGCTTCGTGCTGCTAAGTTTCCCCTATATCATGGGAGCTTCTGCGGTGTGGGTGGCCGGGTTTGTTCTGCTGGTGGTAGCGCTTATGCGCTTCATTCAGGTGTTCACCCGTCCGGGGTACCGCATCTGGAATCTCCTTGCCACGCTCATCTACGCCTGCTTGGGCATCACTTTCATCATGCGCACCGAAGTTTCGTTGAGCGTCATCACGCTCGTCATCGGCATTGCACTGCTGGTTGGTGGCGTGTTGCGACTCGCTGTCGCATTCTCGTTGCGCTCGGAGACAGGGAGCGCTTGGCGTTTCTTCAATGCCATTATTTCCATTATTCTCGGCGCTTTTGTCACGTGGAGCTGGCCGGAGAGCTCTTTCTGGCTCCTCGGTACTGTCATTGCTGTCGAGATGATATTCTCCGGCTGGACTCTCCTTTTCCTCGCCCTCGCCCCGCGCAGGGAGGAGCTTCCCAACCATTCTTAATTTCCCCGGACATGAAATGCACCGAAATGCTCGGCCGGCGCCAAAGTCCGGTCGAGCATTTCATTTTCGCTCTCTGCGGCTTGCCTGTTTGGCTGCACATGTTTCCCAATAAATTTTCTCCGGGCTCATTCACCCCATTCCTCATGCATTACCTATGGATGAAGGAAGTAGGCCCGACAAGATGTCAAACCATTGACGATTCGGTATAACCGTGAAAGCCCCCGATGGTTCGGAGGGGGCTTGGACAAAAGCACAGCTTTTGCCCGAAGGGTGAAAGCGACCGACGACCGTGAGGTCGATTAGCCCAGAGCGATAGCTTTCGTCCCAACGGGATGAGGAGTCGTGAGGCGACTCCGAAGCAAGCGCCGATGGGGCGGCGCTGAGTCAACCCGGCATGGCATCATTCCGGATGCTTTCCCTTGATCATCGCACCTCGTGCGTAGCGCACTAGCATTCAAATCGCGACTTCCTTCATCGTAAATGAGGTGTGTCTCTGGGGTCAGATATGCATCTGACCCATCTTTGATTTTGTTTGCCTTTTTCTGACTTTTTCAACAGATACTTAATAAGTTAGGATTAGATATCTCTTTTTGAAAGAGATGTCCAGTCTAAAAGTTAAAAAACATTTAGAAATAAGATTTTGACTTTGTCCTATCGCTTGGGAGAGAACACGCGACACTGTCAATTTATCTTAATTTGAAACCGTAATAGTTTTATTGTCAGTGCGTCTAAAATGGACAGGGTGCTCATCTCTTTCAAAAAGAGATACACTATGCTCGGCAAGGTTATCGGCGCATGTATCGGCGAGAAGTGAGAGAAGTATCTAGTATGAAGACCAGAACATTACACTGTTATGCGTTTCATGTTAGCAGATCCTGCTTGGCATGCGGGGGAGAGTGTTGGATGAGCCTCCGAACCGGGAAATTGAGAGGACCTGTTAGGAATTGCGTGGGGGCGCGTTTGTCGTTGCGTTCGACGGGAGTCGGCGTTGTCGGGGATAAGGCTGGCGGGTGTTGAACAGGAAACAGTTTCTAAAGTATGAATGTCCAATTGCTCGATTTTGTTGTCCATGGCGATCATGGTGGCAAGCTTGTCGCGCTCGAAGAGCGTGAAGACATCCCGTTTGATGTCCGGCGAGTCTATTATGTTTGGGGGAATGCTCCTGATGTTTGCCGGGGAGAACATGCCCATGAGAGACTCGAACAGATTATCATTTGCGTGGCGGGTAGTTGCGATTTCCTTTTGGACGACGGAAAAGAGAGACAAACTGTCCATTTAGACAACCCTTCTCAGGGATTGCATATTAAGCCCCATGTTTGGGGAGGTTATAAAAATATGTCAAAGGATTGTGTACTCATGATGGTTGCCTCTGATCATTATGACGAGTCAGACTACATCAGAGATTACCATGAATTTTTAGAGAAATGTAAAAATGGTTAACGACCACACATTTCAGCCTCTGGAAGGTAAATACGTTAATCTGCGAGAGGTGCGGATGGATGACGCCACCTTTATCCTGTCATTGCGCTGTGACCCTAAAAAATCACGGTTCTTGCACAAGACGAAGAACAATTTGGCAAAGCAAATTGCCTATTTGGAACACTATTTTACCCTTGACAACGAGTGGTATTTCATCATCGAGAATAAAAATCATGAGCCGTTGGGGACACACAGGATTTATAACATTCAAGGAACACAATACACTCCCGGGAGCTGGTTGATGAAAGATGGAGCCCTACCTCAGGAAGCTTTGGAGAGTGTACTGCTGTTGCGAAAGCTGGCATTTGAAATGTTGGGCTTTCAAAAAAGCTGTTTTTGCGTTTGCAAAGAAAATAAAAAAATCGTCCGTTATCACAAAATTTTGGGAGGTGTGATTGTTTCTGAAGATGAAACAGATTACTTCTTCGAACTAACCAGCGAGGCTTACCGGAAGAATAAACGGGACTTTCAGGCTATGTTATAAGTATCATGGGCGTTTATGGCATCTGCAGCATTCCAGAATGTTAAAATTTGCGGCATAAAGACCGTGGTGCCGCAGCAGTTCATCGACATTGACGATGAAGAGAAATATTTTGAGAATAATCCCCGAAAGTTAGCTCGTGCCAAGAAAATGATCGGGTTCGGTCGTCGTTATGTTGCTGATGAGAGAACGACGGTTACAGATATGGCCGTGGATGCTGCTGAAAGGTTGATGGCAGAAATGGGGATTGAGCGCAGTGATATTGACTTGTTGATTTTTGTCAATCAAAGACCTGATTTCCCAGCTCCGAATGATGCCTGTGTTGCGCATGGGAAATTAAATCTTTCAAAATCCTGCTTTGCCTTGGATATCAATAGTGGTTGTACCGGTTATGTCCAGGCGCTTTTGACAGCGCACGCCCTATTGAGTTCGGGTTCTTTTCATCAATGCTTGCTTTTAGCAGGTGATTTATGCGCTGCCACAAAAAATCAAACCGATAGGAAAGTTGCACCTGTTTTCGGTGATGCCGCCTCGGCAACAATTTTAAAGCATACGGCAACGGATATAAAATCTTACTTTGTGATGGGGACGGATGGCAAAGGATTCGACAAGATCATTTATCCTTGCGGTGGTACGTATCTCCCTCTGAATAAGGATATGTTGGAGCTAACTGTTTACAATAGACAGGGTTTCTTTTGGAATGCCCAGCAATGCATATTGAAAGGGGAAGATGTTTTCAACTTTTCTCTGGATGTGGCGCCACGGCTTATTTTAAAGACAATGGCAGTTGCCGGTTGGTCCGATGAAGATGTTGAGTTGATTGCTATTCATCAGGCTAATAAGCAAATTGTTGAAAATATCATTTCAAAGGCAGGTATTCTTGCCGAAAGGGCTCCAAGTGACGTTTTTAGCAAATATGCAAATAACTCAACCAATTCCGTTGTGACGGTTTTATGTGACCAAGCTCGCAAGAAAGCTTTGGGAAAAACAATTCTATGCACCTTTGGGATCGGATTATCATGGGGAGGCGCCGCCCTTGATTTATCCGATGCATATAATGGGGGAATATCAACATATGTTCCTACTGGAAAGCACCTGGCGCAACAAGAGAAAATAGATTATTGGATTCAATACTTTAAAGGAGAAAAATTATGACAAAAGATGAATTCCTAAAAGAAATGGTTGATGTCTTACAAACGGAAGACGAAATCAATTTTGACACCGTTTTGGAAACCCTGTCAGAATGGGATTCGTTGTCCGTGATGGCAACTATGGCGTTTTTAGACAACTCGTTCGGCGTAAAAACGACGCTATCGGACTACAGAGAGATGAAGACAATCGGCGATATTGCTAAGAAGGCAGGATTATCATGATTTCGTTCACAAACGACCAGATTTTCATTGTAACGGGAGCCTCATCGGGCATTGGTGAGGCAACGGCTCTGCTCTTGAATCAACTGGGAGCGAGTGTGGTGACCGTTGCTCGTCGGGAGGAGAGGCTCCAGATGTTGAAACAGAAGGCCCATCACCCTGAGCATATTTATGTCGAGCCGAAGGATTTAACGGAAGACATTGAAGGTCTCCCGACATACGTTAAACGGCTGAGAGAGAAATACGGGAAGCTCCAGGGGCTTGCCTGTTGTGCAGGCGCTGTCGAGATCCTTCCGTTGCGTGCCATGGATAGAAAAACGATTCAAAGGATTTTCGACATCAATTACTTTGCCCCCATTTTTATGACGAAAGGGTTTGTGGACAAGAGGAACAACAACGGCAAGGGCAGCTCCGTTGTGTGCATTGCATCCATCGCGGCTGTGCGTTGTCCATCGGGGATGGTCAGCTACGTTGGTTCCAAAGGAGCACTGATTTCTTCCATGAAATCAATTGCCCGCGAGGTTGCTTCGCAGGGCATGCGTATTAATTGCGTTTCTCCCAGCTTGATTGATACAGAGATGCCGGGGGATATAGAACGGCTGTATGCGGAAGGACGATATCCGTTCGGAATAGGACGCGTGGAGGATGTCGCGAATATGATCGTCTATCTATCAGCAGTGCAGTCCCAGTGGATAACGGGACAGAATTACATTATCGATTGTTCTAGTATTTGGGGATAACATGGCTCAATCCGTTTTCAGGAATGTAAAGATCAGCGGACTGAGCGCCGTTGTGCCGGAAGGATCCATCCGCATTGACGATGAAATCGCGTTCTTCAACAACGACGTTAAATTGTTGGAGAGGAACAAAAAGATTCTGGGGCTAGGCACGCGCCATGTCGTGGACGAGAGAACATCTGCCTCCGATTTATGCGAAGCTGCCGCCAACGATTTAATTGGGACCATAGGAATTGACAAGAAGGAAATCGATGCCATGATCGTATCTTCGGGTTCTCATGACTATTTCTGGCCGGCGACCTCTTGCGTTTTGCACGGACGACTGGGTCTCAACGAGGAGTGTTCTTGCCTTGATATGTCCGGTTTGGTCTGTTCTGCTTATCTCTATGCCTTGCAAACGGCTTTTGCTATGGTTTCCAGTGGCAGCGCTAAGAAACTCCTGTTGCTGGCTTGCGATTTGTCCAGCACACATTCCGACAGGCGCAACCGCAATTCAAACATGTTGTTCGGAGATGCCGCGGTTGCCACCCTGATAGAATGTACGGAGGAGCCTCGTCCTTCCTATTTCTACACGGGCACCCGGGGGGATGGCTGGAACAAATTGATTGTCCCCGCCGGGGGATCTTCTCTGCCTATTCGAGCCGACATTGCCGGATTGGAAGTGACGGACGAGAGGGGAAATGTCTGGCACTTGTACGACGATTTGATGAAGGGTCTCGATGTCTTCAAGTTTGCAACGGAAGTTACGCCCGTATGCATCCAACGGACTTTGGACTTTGCTCAAACAAGCTTGGAGCACATCGATTACGTCGCCTTTCATCAGGCCAACAAGCAGATTGTGGACAGCATCGCGCGGCGAGTCAAGCTCCCCAAGGAAAATTATTCGACGGAGGTCTTCTCTCTCTATGGAAATTGCGGCTCGGCGACGGTTTGTCTGGACCTGATTCATGCCCTGAATCACCGCGATATCCGGACGGCTTGCCTGGTGGCATTCGGGGTCGGTCTTTCCTACGGTTCCTGCATCTTAAACATGCAAGACGTCGTGGCTCTGCCCATTCGCACCTATCAAACACCGGAAGGGAAGTTGACCCGACAGGAAAAAATCCAGTATTGGATCGACTATTTCGCAGGAGGCAATGAATCTTAAAACAGAAACAGAGCAATGACAAACGAAGAGAAATACATTCACGCCTTTACAACGACATTCGAAGTTGGCGAGGAAGAGGCAAAGACGTTGCAATTCCAGGGGATACCCGCATGGGATTCGGTGGGACACGTGAGTTTGATCGCCGCCCTCGAGGAAGCTTTCGACATCGTGCTGGACCCCGATGACATTTTGGATTTATCGAGCTTTGAAAAAGGCAGAGAGATCCTCGCGAAGTACAACATCACCGTTTAAAAGACTTCCCCAATGCATTGCCTGAGCGTCAATAGTCAAAACCTTTGCGTTTTTACTTCAACTTTAATCAAGGAGAATGCCTATCTCCTCGTTAAGGGTCGCAGGGCTTTGCTTGTGGACCCCAATGATTCGCCGGAGATTCTCACGTTTCTCAAAAAAGCCAGAATTCAGGAAATAACGATATTCCTGACGCATGAGCACTATGATCACACGTGCGGGATTCCTTCGTTGCAGACGCACTTTCAAACGACGCTTGTCTGTTCCAGCGGATGTGCCGAAGTGATCGCAGATGAGAAGAATAACCAGGCGAAATGGATTTATTACCTCCTGATTTGTCAAGATGGACAAAACGGAACGCGTTTAGCTGAGTCGTTTCAGGGGGCAGATTCGAAATATGCCTTGGTTCCTGATCATTCCTTTAAGGAGCAATTGGATTACCCATGGAAAGGCGAACATTTTCATTTTCAAGCCACCCCCGGACATTCTGCGGGCAGCTGCTGCATCGTTTGGAATGACGCCGCCGTTTTTACAGGGGATTCTCTGTTTGCCGACAGGGCGGTCATCACGCGCTTTCCCGGCGGCAGCACCAAGCAATATCACCAATGGACGAAACCATACTTGGACGCATTGTCCGATGAGCTGCTCATCCTGCCGGGTCACGGGGATTGCTGTGTCATGAGAGAACTACGGAGGAGAACGGCATGATGGGAGATTTTCATAAATATGCCGACCATTTGGCGGTGATTGACGACAGCGAGCGGCAGGTAACCTACGCTGAGCTTGAGGGATTCACGCAAACTCTTGCTCGACATATCCCCCGGCGCTGTCTCGTGTTCTGCCTGTGTCAAAACACCTTGGGTTCCCTGATAGGATATACGACCTTCCTCAAAAACAGGATCGTCGCCCTGATGCTGGATGCCCATTTGGACAAGACCTTGCTTGCTCAACTCCGGGAACGGTACCGACCCGATTACGTGTGGATTCCCGGTTCCCTTAAGGAAAAAGTAAAAGGGAGTGAGGTATTTTCCGACTGGGGTTACAGTCTGATCAAGACCCCGGATCATCACGTTTATCCGCTTTTTGAAGATCTGGCGTTGCTTTTGACAACTTCCGGCTCGACGGGAAGTCCCAAGTTTGTTCGGCAAAGCTATAAAAACATCGAGAGCAACACGGCATCCATTGTCAATTACCTGCATCTGACGGAGTCGGAGCGCCCGGTGACAACGCTGCCCATGAACTACACGTTCGGTCTATCCGTTATCAATACGCATTTGGCTGTGGGAGCGACGCTTCTCCTGACGGATAAAACCGTCATCCAGCGCGACTTCTGGGATTTCATGAACAAGCACGGCGCAACGTCTTTCAGCGGGGTGCCCTACACCTATGAGATGCTCAACAAGTTGTTGTTTTTCCGGCGCAAACTGCCGACTCTTCGCACCATGACTCAGGCCGGAGGGAAGTTGCTGCCTGAGCTTCATAGAAAATTTGCCGAATATGCCCGACAGAGCGGTAAGAATTTTGTCGTCATGTACGGGTCCGCGGAAGCCACGGCTCGTATGGGGTACCTGTCTCCCGAGATATCCCTTGAGAAATGGGGCTGCATGGGGAAGGCCATCCCCGGCGGGCGGTTTTCCCTTGTTGATGGCGAAGGAAAAATCATCACGGAACCCGGGGTTGTGGGTGAGTTGTTCTATGAAGGAGACAATGTAACCCTGGGGTACGCCCTCTGCGGCGAAGATTTGGTGAAGGGTGATGAAAATCACGGATGTTTGGCAACAGGCGATATGGCGAAAGTGGATGAAGATGGCATCTACACGATTGTCGGGCGTAAAAAGAGATTTCTTAAAATTTTCGGCAATCGCGTGGGACTGGATGAGACAGAACGGTTGATAAAAACCAACTTCCCCGATATGGAATGCGCCTGTGCGGGCAAGGATGATGAGATGCGTGTCTATGTGACTGAAAAAGAAAAATGTGTACCGATTCGAACCTTCTTGGTGCAGAAAACAGGGCTAAATCCAGTAGCTTTTCGTGTAACTTGTGTCGAGTCACTCCCCAAAAACGAAGCTGGGAAGATACTTTATAAGAAATTGGAGGAAATGTATGCTTGAAGAGTACGCTTCTATTAAACTGACAAATAATATTACAGTTGAATGGGTTATAGCTTGATATGATCCAGTGCATATTTATTTAAAGAAAAACCATGATTGAATTATCAGAACATAGTAACGTTAATTACATAAAACGGGTGTATTTTTTGAGCCATTGTTATGCGAAAGGCGGCGGATCGTTATTCTTTTTCCGGCTCATGGAATATTTGTTGAAATACACACAAATTGGTGTCGGCATAATTGACTATAAAGATGGCATTTTGGCACGAACCGCTCACAAACTATACCCAAATGCTGGCATAGCTTTCGTTGACTATACAGATCTTGTATGGAATGTTGATTCTAATTCCTGTATTGTTGTACCGGATGATCGCTTGGGTCTCATTAGACAGCTGACGGATTCCAATGTCCGCATACTTCATTACTTTTGGAATCAGGATATCGGGTGGTCTCTTTTGTATGAGAGGAAGGTTTTTAAAAAGTTAGCGAAGTTATTATATCATACAAATGCCTGTGCTTTTATGGAATATGGGTCTTACATATACGCATCTAAGGCCTTCAAAAAAAACTTTAAAAGAACCTACATCCCTTTATTTTTTCAAGCAGAAGAAAGCACGAAAACGAGAAGATACAGGAAGTCGGACGAAATAAATCTCGTGTGGTTGGGACGTCTGTCGGGGACAAAAACAATTTCTCTGTTGAATATCATCGAAAATTTTTTCAACTATAAAACGGGGAAAAAGAAAATTATACACATAATAGGTAACGGCACAGATGTAGATGCGATGAAACGGCGTGTTGTAAAGTATCAACATGATATAAAGTTTCTTTTCAAAGGATTGTTAACCGGAGATGAATTAAACAAGTATCTGGCAGAAAACACGGATGTTGGTATTGCCATGGGAACAAGCATGCTCCATTTCGCCGCTCTGAAACTCCCTGTTATAGGAGCTCATAGCCCTCAAAAAGGAGGACCATTCTGCATCCAAACATTTAAATGGTTATTTGATATGCACGAATATAGCTTGGGTTCCCCAATGAATGAAGAGGGCGTAGATCCGGGGAGATTTAAAAATATAGATATGTTTGACAATATGTTGAACCAAATTATGGATGAAGCTACCCGGCAAAGATATGGTGATGAATGTTACGAATATTATAAAAATATTCATGCAGATATTGAATTTATCGGGGGAAAATTAATGGAGGCTCTTCAACAAACAACATTAACTTTTGAAAAGTTGAAAAAATGCTTCCACTTTATTCCTTACGGAGGAGATAAAGGGATAGCCGTTCACACCTATAAAATCGGCTTCCCTATATTTAAAACGATCCACCATTTACATAGGGTTCGGTACTACTTTTGCGGTATCGAAATCGCTAGAAAACAGCGGATTCGTGGACATAATAAATGGCGAATATTGGGTATTGAATTCAGTCAAAATTGGTGGGGCCGTTTCAACTTCCCGCAACGTGCATCGGAAGAGACAAGAAACCAATGCAAGGATGTGTATGCTTGTGATAAACGTTTGTTCGAAAAAGGAGGTTCCAATGGACGCGCTTAAGGATTCCCCAAGGATTTATAACGTTGATTATCTTCGTTTGTTATTTGTTGTTCTGATTGTTTATTATCACCTCATTTCCCAGGATTATGTCCAGGATTCGTCCATTCCTATGCTGACATGGATGAAGACCAACAGTCGTTCAATTGGTTTTTTGGGAAATGCAGGTCTGTTTATCGTGTCGGGTTTTTTCTTGGCACCAACACTGACAAAAAATGGACAAACCTTTTTTCAATTTGCCACGCACAAATTGATGCGTTTCTGGCCGACATTGTGTTTTGCTTTCACGTGCATGGCAATTTTTGGAATGTTTCATTTGATACGTCATTTTGATGTTGGTCAAAATATTCTCAATTTACTGCTGATCCATCAAAACGGTTCGGGTCTGACAAATCGTTTATCTGGGATGAATGTTTCGTGGTTTGTCTGCTCCTTGTTCTGGGCTTCTTTATTCTACTATGGCTTGTGTAACAGCTTGAAAGAGAGGAACAGCTTCGTTTTCATTACTGCCTTGATTGTGTGGTTCAGCACCGTGCTGTATGAACATTCCATTGGTGTCCCGGATTACAAGGTGGTGTACGGTTTTTTCCCTCGAGGCGGGATGCTGGCGCTTGGAATGATAGGTTTAGGAATTCTATTGAAGATATTCTTGGATGAAATAAGAATCGAGGAAAGAAAAATCAATTACTGGATAGCCTCCGCTCTTGAAATACTCCTGCTTTTTTATTTGATGCACGGCTGTCTCATCGAAAGGTTCCAGGAAACACACATGGTTTTGGTTGTCTCTTTTAGCGTCTTGTTTGTGCTGTTTATCACGCAACAAGGGTTTTTGTCACGTGCATTAAATAAGCCATGGGTTGGCAAAATTGGCAGATACGCCTTTTCCATTTATATCATGCAAAGCGTCGGTTTCGTATGTGTAAAGTATTTGTGGGTATATATACGGGGGGGGGGTATGAGTCTGGTTTTAATAAGTTTGTCAATCTGTATTGGGATAGGAATTATTACATACCATTTGGTTGAAAAACCCATTTCTGATTTTATTTCAAAAAGAGAGCGAAAGAATCAAAAGGGGGAAACAATTTTCAATATCATTCTATGAAAGAGACCGTTCCAGAGAAAGGACATAAAATGCTTCAACGACTGTACAACATTGATTTCCTGCGGTTGTTGTTTGTCGTGTTAATTGTATATTATCACCTGATTCAAAGAGATTACATTCAGGCTATGCATGTTGAGCTCCTCGCGCATATGAAAGCAAATGCCCTTTTCCTCGGTGATGTTGGAAATATGGCATTGTTCATTGTATCGGGATATTTCCTGCTAGGATCTTTGGAAAAGAAAGATAAAGATTTCCTTCAATTTTCGCTCCATCGCTTGATGCGTTTTTGGCCAACATTGTGTTTTGCTATTTTGTGTATGGGAATTTTAGGAGCGTTTCATTTGATCAAATTTGACATCGGACAAAATATCCTGAATCTATGCGCTATCACACGGTACGGAACCGGATTAACGCCACGGTGGGGAAACTTAAATACAAGTTGGTTTGTCTGCGCGTTATTTTGGGTTTCTTTATTCTATTATGCGCTGTACAACAGCGTTAAGATGCGAAACATCTTTTGTTTTGTTGTTGCTCTGATTGTGTGGTTTAGCAGCGTACTGTTCGTAAATTCCTCCGGTACTCCATATTACAAGGTGATGTACGGCTTTTTCCCACGAGCCGGGATGCTGGCGCTAGGTATGATTGGTTTGGGAATCCTTTTGAGAGCATTCTTGAATGAAATAAAAATCGAGGGAAGAAAAATCAATTACTGGATAGCCTCCGCTCTTGAAATACTGCTGCTTTTTTATTTGATGCACGGCTGTCTCATCGAACGATTCAAGGAAACTCACATGGTTTTGATCATCGCTTTTAGCGCTTTGTTTGTTTTGTTCATTATGAATCAAGGCGTATTATCTCAATTGTTTAATAAACCTTGGGTCAGTAAAATTGGGCGATACACGTTTTCTATTTATATCATGCAGGAGGTCGGCATTGCCTCTGTTAAATATCTGTGGACAAATATACGGGGGGGGGGTATGAGCCTGGTTTTAATAAGTGTGCTCATTTGCATCATACTCGGAGTTGTCACATATCATCTCATTGAAAAGCCCATTTCAGATTTTTATCGTAAAAGAGTAGAGAAAGCAAAAGTATGAAACGATCTTGTATAAAATCCACTATGAACATGAAAAACCTCACGTCAAACCTGGCAGGGAAATATCCCTGTACACAAAAACATGGCACCAACAAATGAAAGAGAAAGGAGAAAAGAAATGATCAAATTCTTAGATCTGAGAAAAGTCAACAACCGCTTTCGGAAGGAAATGGGCGAACGGATTGCCCATATTCTTGACAAGGGCTGGTATTTGCAGGGGGAGGAGAACGAAAAATTTGCCCAACATTTCGCCGAATATTGCGGAGCAAAATACGCTTGGGGCGTAGCGAACGGTTTGGATGCTTTACGATTGATCATCAAGGCATCCGGCTTGGGAGCGGGCGATGAAATCATCGTTCCGGCAAACACCTATATTGCCACGATATTGGCTATTTCCGACAACGGCTGTACGCCGGTGTTGGTCGAGCCCGACATCAACACCTACACTATCGATCCGGACTTGATCGAGGAGGCGATTACCCCGAGGACGAAAGCCATTATGGTCGTCCATTTGTACGGACAGGCTGTGCCGATGGAGAAGATCTGGGCGATTGCGGAAAAGCATCACCTGAAGGTGTTTGAAGATGCAGCGCAGGGGCACGGCGCCCTCTATCAGAACAAGCGTACGGGCAATCTGTCCGATGCAGCCGCATTTTCTTTCTACCCGGGGAAAAATTTGGGGGCCCTGGGAGATGCCGGGGCTGTCGTTTCCAATGACAAAGACCTGATCGACCGAATTAAAGCGCTGGCCAATTATGGTTCGGACAGGAAATACCATCACATCTACAAAGGTTTGAATTCCCGGCTTGATGAAATACAGGCCGCCGTTTTAGACGTGAAGCTGCCCCACCTCGATGAGGATAATGCGCGGCGTCGTGAGATCGCCAGGCATTATCGGGAACACATCACCAATCCCCGGATTATTTTGCCTCAGGCTTACGATGAACAGGCGCACGTTTGGCATGTGTTTGTGGTCAGGACACAGGAGAGGGGGCGATTCCAACAATATCTGGCGGATAACGATATACAGACGCTGATCCACTACCCGACGCCGCCGCATCATCAAGAAGCCTACCGGGAATGGGCTCAGCATTCCTACCCGATAACGGAGGAGATTCACAGGACGGTTCTCTCCTTGCCGATTTCTCCCGTTATGACTGACGATGAAGTTCAACGTGTAGAGCAAATAGTCAATGCCTGGAAGTGATCCCCTCGTTTCTGTCATCATACCCGCATACAATCACGAATTGTATGTGCAGGAGGCTATTCGCTCCATCATCGCACAGACGTACCGGAACCTTGAGCTGCTCATTATTGACGACGGCTCGACGGATGGGACGTGGCAGAAAATTCAAGAAATGGAGCCGGAATGTCGAAGGAGATTCGGGCGAATTTGCTTTTTGGAGCAGGAACACAGTGGCGCTTGTTCGGCGATCAATAAGATACGAGCAAAAGCCCAAGGGGAATACACGTATTCCATCGCATCGGACGATGTCGCGCACCCGACAGCTATTGAGACCTTGTTGAATGCCATCAGGAGCGGGAATTATGTTCTGGCGGTAGGGAACGAAATTTTTATCGATGGAAACGGGGAAAGGATCGGGGTGGATGAGAAGTTCCAGCCTCAACCTCTTCCCCACGCCAAGTATCAAGTATTTTGTGATTTTTACACCGGTGAGACGGGAATAGAATATTATCGGTCTGAAATTTTTGGCAGTTACTCTTCATTCTGTGTGAGAAACTATATCCCCAACGGCTACCTGATCCTAGCTTCCGCACGAGATCAGATTACCCTGACCAAAGAAGCTCCGTTGGAAGATTGGTTCACGCATCTTCAGCTGTCCAAGATGGGGAAATACAAGTTTGTGGATGAGGTTCTGTTTTCTTATCGATTGCATCGACATAATACTATCAACGATAGAAAATACATGTCGGAAATTACCAACAAAACAATAGAATATGAAGCCACGTTGTGCGAAAAATATCCTGATGCGAAAAGAGTGTTTATGAATGCGACCATCCGTAAGCACTATCTCAATTTAGGCTTTTTACGGATTTATAAGAGAAAATATGGGAATCATTCCTTCATCTGCCTGAATCTTTTAGGACGGGAATTTTCATGGCGACACACCCCTTTTCATCCATTTCATAAAAAGTAATGATGCCCCAAGAGCGTCCTCTCTTCCATAGGATTTAGCAGCTCAACAGGCTCAAACAAGATGTCGATGATCACAACAATACACTGAATCAACATAAACCAACGATACCATAAAGTGGACAAGATCATAAAAGCAGTACTGGGAGGGCTAGGAGTCAGTTTTGTGCTGGCAGCACTGTTCCCAAGTTTATGTCTGAAAGGCGACGCCTTGTGGACCTACCAAAACGATGTTGGTCGGGTAGACGTTGCCTTTACCGGAGATGTGAGTGACGGACAAATTGAGGTTCAAGGAGAAGAGCTGCGAGTAGATAGACCACGGTGGATGGGCGATAGCAAAGGTAACCAAGGAGTCATGGTACAATTCCCCGTTTCCTACCTTCAAAAATCCCATCAAATCACGTTGACCCCCCGTGGGAAAGCCAGGGATATTTCACTGACAATGATATTTCGTGGAAAAAATTTCCAAGTCCATAATCAGAGAAAACTTGCCTGGGTTCGCTTTGAGAACATCCGGCTCAACGGGAAGCCCATTGCCCAGGAGGCGACTGTTTGGCACGGGAAGCCGTTTTTTTACAGAGCCAAAAACGTAAAAATTGGACAAAGTTTGACATTGAACTTTGATATCCAAAAACCTGTCTCTTTCACGGACATCAGGTGGGAATGGGTTATTGGATTATTCATTGCTTGTTCGTTGCTTATCTTTTGTTCTGATATCCTAAGGCGATTATTCAATGGGCTTAACAAGAGGGACATAATTCAGGTGATCTCAGAAGGATATTCGAACATTGACGTCGTCTATCGGCGAGCCTTTTGGATTATCTTTGGCATTCTTTGCTTCGCTTTTGGTTTTCACGCCATCCAATTCATGTGGGGCAATCATGATTGGAGGTACGTAGGTGGTTTTACTCAACTCCCGTGGAGTGGACGTGCGTTTGAAGGGCGTTATGCTGGTTACCTCCTTAGGAAATTGTTTGCAGACGGTATCTGCTGCTTGCCCGTTGCCTGTGATGTTGTCTCATTCCTTTTTCTTGCACTGAACGCGGTATTGCTTTGCATCTACTGGAAATTGGAAAAGCGGGTTGCCTACTATGTCTTGTGTGGACTTATTCTTACGGCACAGCCATTTACTCTGTCGATGCTTTACTTTGTACACATGCTTCCTGAAGTTTTTCTCGGGGTTACCTTTACCTTAACTGCACTTATTTTATCAGAAAAGATTGCCTCCACACAGGTCACATTAACCCGAAAGGGGACTCTCACCGTTTTGTCGATTGTTCTGATCAACCTGTCACTAGCCACGTATCCTGTTTTGATTAACACTCTCGCCGTGGCTTTTGTCGGCAGGTTACTAGTGCAATCATTTGAGTGGGATGGTTCTTGGAAACAGTTTAAATCTTACTTTATCCCGTTTGCTATTTCAGCAGGCAATATCGCATTGGGGGTTGTTTCCTATAAGATTATGGTGTCTTTTGTGTTCCCTATGAGGAAAACATACAACACAGAGATGTTGCCCCTCGACCAATTTCCGGAACGATTTGTAATCTTGCTGAAACAAAGCTTTCGGCAGTTGTGTGAATATAATACACCCTTCATCTCCCAGCCCGTCTTATGGGTCTTTTTAGGTTTTACAGTTCTCGTGGCTCTATACATTTGTTTGACGGGCAACATCAAGCAAAAGATAGTGAGGCTTCCTTTACTAGGAGGAGCACTCTTCTCAACTCAGGCAGCTATGCTTGTTGCTAATACGCACCTCATAGCAGGACGAGTAGAGTTATTTGGTTTAGTTGTCTTTGAGACGCTCATAGCTGTAGTGGTCTTTACAAGACTGAGGAAGTTGCATAATTTGAGCATCCTTGCAGTAACAGGAGTTGTGTGGGTGTCCATTGTCAATGATCTGGACTGTCTTCGTGTCTGGAAACTGGGGTTTGATGCCGAAAAGATGCTTTGGAACAGAGTGCTGGCACGCATGGAAATTCAAAAAGATTTCGACAGGCATCGGAAGTACAGGATTGTCCAAATAGGTAAAAGCATTGCTCTACGCCCACGCTTTTATGGAAGACCATGGCCTAGGGGAGGATTTGATAGCGACTCATGGCTTGCATTGACTGGCAGTTATGAACATTTTGCCGGTTTGTTCTCTCCCCATACATTTTATTATCAGACAGATTTCAGACGTCCGAATTTGCATCCGGAGCTTCCTAATGATCCCAAGTACAAAGCCCAACTCAAGCGGCTGTGGGAAGCGGGAATCCTCGATAAAGCACGCGCGTGGCCGCATGAGAACGGACTTATCGTGTGGAAAGACGTCATCCTCTTTGTCACCGATGCAAAACTGCTTGAGGAATGCAAAAAGCAACTTGCGAAGGAATTTCCCCGACAACCTCAGAGCACACCATGAACAACAAAATATACAGATTCCTATGTTACACAGCCGGTAGCGGATTCGGGGTCGGCTACTTTCCCTTCGCCTCCGGAACCGCCGGTTCGGCAGCGACTCTGCCCGTCGCCTTCGGCATCGCCTACTTCTACGGGACGTGGGGGCTGCTTCTCACCGCTGTTGTCACCTTCTTTATAGGCGTCATCGCCTCCAAAGAAATCCTCAAATACACCAAACACGACCCCTCGCTCATCATCATCGACGAAGTCGTGGGACAGTTGGTCACCCTCGCCTTTGTCGGCTCTCGCCTGGTTGAAAATCTGAACGCTTGGTGGGCGTACATCGCCGGGTTCTTCCTGTTCCGTCTCTTTGACATCGTCAAACCCCAACCCGCCAAGTGGGCGGATCAAAAGCTGCTCAACGCCTGGGGCGTGATGCTTGATGACGTTTTTGCCGGGATCTACGCCGGTCTCTGCCTCCTCCTCATCAATTTCTATCTCGTCTCATGAAAGCTTGGTTGAAACTTATCCGCATCAAGCAGTGGGTCAAGAACGCCTTTGTCCTTGCGCCCCTCTTGTTCTCCTTCCAATTTACGGACATCCCTTCCGTCCTTTCGGCTCTCTACGCCTTCCTCGCATTCAGCCTTATCGCCAGTGCCCACTACATCGTCAACGATATTCAGGATCGCGAAAAGGATGCCCTGCATCCTCAGAAGAAATATCGACCGATAGCCAGTGGCGTCATCTCGGTGAAAAAAGGCCTTGTGGCAGCCCTCCTTCTTTTATACGGGGGGGGGGTATTTGTCTGGAGGTTGGGTGACGTCAAAGTTGCGGGAGTCATCGGGCTTTACCTGCTCATCAACGTCCTCTATTCCGGGAAGCTGAAAAATATCGTCCTGCTGGATGTGTTCGTGATCGCGATAGGTTTCGTGCTGCGCGTGTACGCCGGCGCCTATGCCATCCATGAGCCGGTCTCGAGCTTCATCTTCATGACGACGCTGTTTTTATCGCTCTTCTTGGGATTTGCGAAGCGCAAGGGCGAGCTGCTGCGGCATGGAACGGCATCGCGAACCGTGCTCAAAAAATACGGGAAAGAAATGCTCAACGCCTATCTGTCCGTCACGATGGCACTCACCATCATGTCCTACGCTCTCTGGACCATGGAGACCAATACGAAGGCTAATCTGGGCACGCACCGCATGATCTACAGCATCGTGTTTGTCGTGTTCGGGATGTTTTGGTACGTGTACATTCTGGACAAGTATAACGGTTCGGAGGATCCGACCGAAAACTTGTACAAGGATAAAGCTTTGTTGATGGTATGCTGTGCCTTTGTCGGCTATGTGCTTCTGTTGTTCACGAACATTGTATAAAAAACGAAATCCATGAAAAACGTCTTGCTCATTTTATCCAGTGTGGCATTGAATGCCCTGGCACAACTGTTCATTCGGCAGGGGATGCTCAAAATCGGCTCCGTTTCCCTCGAGATCGGGCAGCTGTGGAACATGTTTTTGAGTTTCTTCACGAATCTGTACTTATGGGGCGGGATGCTGTGCTATGCTGTATCTCTCGTTCTCTGGATGGTTGTGCTTTCGAAGGTCAATGTGTCGCTGGCTTATCCCTTTTCCTGCGTCGGATTCATCATCACCGCTGTCTTGGCCTATTTTTTCCTCAACGAGCCGCTGACTCTTCAGAAATGCGTCGGGATAGCAGTCATTTGCCTGGGGGTCATCATTCTGACTTACAGTAAAGATTTCACATCATGAAACAAACGAATACCGAAAGCCCCGAAGGAGAAGCAAACGCCGCGCCCGCACCCGCAGTCGAAGAAGCATCCGTAAGAAGACCACGCGCGCACTACATTGATCTGGTGCGCGGCATCTGTGCCTTGAGCATTGTGTTTATTCATACCTGCTTTTGGTCGGGTGGGGCATACGTCCCCATGCCGATGAGATCGATTTCCTTGCTGTTGGATGTGCCGGCGTTTTTCTTCATCGCTGGCATGACTAGAGCCTACATTCAGAAGGACACCATCCTAACCCAGCTCTTCAAGCTTTCGATGGTTTTTGTTCTTCTGGGACTCGTATGCAACCTGATCGATGGAGAAATTACGTGGGCATCGATTTTCAAACCGTTGTTTCTCATAGGCATCAATGTCTCTCCCCTGTTTAAGCTTGTGCCAGGCTCCTACTGGTTCGTGCCGGCCTATGCCTGCACCATCATCGTAGGTGGGGTGATCATTAAACATACGGGGGGGGGGTATCTAGCCGGGATTATCCTACTCATTCTCCTCTCTTATGTATTGGCATTTGGAGGAGCGTTGAGTTTTGCAGGATACAACTTCCTAGGATGCAGTTTGCAGAAATTGCTCTTTCCGGTGGCGAGTTACCTGTTTGGCTATTGGTGCCAGCAGCACATCATCCCAGCGGAGATTCACAAACGCAGAAAATTTGCCCTGCTCTTGGTATTTGTGGCCTGCATCGTCTTCCGCCTCTGTTATTTGTGTGAGGGCAGCAGCGTCTATAACCTGCAAATTAACAAATTCCCCGTCAAACTTCCATACATAGCCGCTTCCTGCCTCTCCATGGCGGGCATCATTTTCTTCGCCAATAACTCTCTGCGCCACCGATTCTTCGAACACATCGGTCGCAACGCCATTTTCTACTACGCCGGGCAGGGAGTTTCCTCCTCTTGTCTCTACCTCATCTCCCCATATATTCGCCTGGAGTGGGGCATCAAACTGCCCATTATGTTCGCTATCAATCTAGCGCTTGCCATCATCTTCTCGGAAGCCCTGCGGCTGCTGGACACCGCGCTCGTATCCGCCATCCGGGCAGACAAAAAGGCACTGTTCCACTGTCTGCTGCTCCGCTGCCGACTGGCCAAAGCTGAAGAATAAGACGGGGAAGAGTTGACAGAGAGTAGAAACACGAAGTAGTCCCACCCAGCGAGCTCATGCCATCACATCACTTACCCTCGCAAAACTTGGGCAAAGGCGCAAGGCAAACGCCTTTCCATTGCGTTTGCCTATGTACGAAGTCCCGCTCATTTTAGCGAATCATATTAACCGTATACTATTTGTTAATAATGTGAGTGTTGCGCAGATTTTTTCGGATCATTAACGTGTGCAGATATCCCTTTAGAGCCATCATCATGATGATCGCTGGTTATCACGATTTTTTTGATGCGTATAAACGATGATATCAGTCAATAAAAGCATTTTCTCTGTTGATTGACCTCTCTCAAATGTGTTTGCCCCGACGACACAGGCAATACGTCGGACGAATTGTGGCAGAATTTCGCATATCACAAAGTATTGAATATTAAATTGCAGAAAAGATACCATTTTGAATTTGCGTTGAATTGGGGGCAAATTTGACGCAAAATTCAACTTTTTCCAATGTGGCCTTATTTTGGATGAACATAACCACTCGCTTGCTTTTCCAGAATAGACATGCCAATTTTCAGAGCATCCAGATTTATAAGCTTGCAATATTGCTTTTCTCGTGATACATGGCGGTGCCGACTGTCGAAGAAACGTTGAATCCCCTGCGTGTCGTTTGAGAACTTCCTTGTGTAGGATTAATACCCAGAGAGAGACTTGATGCTATCATACAACGCGTTGGGAACGACAATTTCAGAAAACTATCCTCCTTTGAAAAATTGGTGCTAGTTTGCATCCCTCCAGACAAATACGTTTCTCATGGCGAAATTCGGAGCATTTTACCCATGCATCCGGCGGATTTGAGTCACTATCTGTCAGTTCTTGCGGAACACGGATACCTGCAAACAAGGGGACGAGCTCGCGGAATGAAGTACAGTTGGGGAGAAATGCAACAAATGTCGCAGATCGATGGGGAAATGTCACAAGCTCCCGGGCAAATATCTCATCATCAAGAAGAAACGTTGCTAGAATCCGGGCAAATGCCGCAGTTGCCGCAAAGCGTAGTCAAGGTGAGAACATCGCGTAAAGCAAGCCTGGAGGAGAAGGAGCAAGCTATCATCGAGCTGTGTCGCGGGCAATGGGTTTCAATGGCAGATATCATCCGGGTTCTTGACAGAGAACGACGGACTTTGCAGCGAATTCTACGCCCCATGGTTCATCATGGCCTGTTAGAGGTTCGTTACCCTCGGCATCAAAATCATCCACAACACTCCTATCGAGCACGGCAACAAGAGCCATGAAAATCCCCAGTTCTCCACTCGCCGAATTCCCCAAATCGTACATAGGCGAAGCTTAGCGTCCCCTGCTTCACCAAATTCCCGCAGCTCGGCTGCGCATTATTTGCAAATCGTACACTATTAATCCGAGGTGGTATAATCTGGGGAGTTGAGAGTGAAATTCTCAACGGAACACCTCGACATAACGGGCGGAG
>CANQBZ010000006.1 GCA_947589295.1 uncultured Akkermansia sp. | reverse complement strand
TTTGTGTGGAATAACATGCGTATGGAAACGCCCAATTCTTGGTCGATTCTACTTCCTACATGACCCAATACAACACTTAGTATGAGAAATATTCGCAAGAACTCTACAAAATAGATGCGCTTTCCTTTGGTAGTCAGTTTTTGTTCGTCACTCATTGCGTCCTTTTGTTAGCTACGCGCGCGAGTATATCTCTTTTTGAAAGAGATGTCCACCCTAAAATGAATGAAATTATTGAAAATCAATAGACACGTCTCTCTTCCTCCACTAAGAATAGAAGGGGTGCTCGCCTTTTTCATTTGCTATAATGCGTTATATTATATTTATAATAAACATAATATAAACAAATAAAAGTATATCTCATTCAAAAAGAGATATGCAAGGAGCTTTCCTTCTCCACGATTATGCATCCAGCCCCTCTCCTTTGTTCTGTTGTCCTGTTGCCTTTCATTTTGCAATGCACAATCCACAGATAAAAGCTGAATTTGTCTTGACCCTCGATGAAAATTGGGTTATCCAGGACTTAGCGTTGCAGAAACGGGTTTATCGGTAGCTGCGGCAAGGCTCTCCTCTCGTATTTTATGAAACTCTGCGCGTACTGTCCGGTCTCCTCCTATCTGCCATGGTGGGAAATGTGTGTTAAGAGGTCGACAGCGAGGTAAGTAGAGACTGGTTGTTTCTCCCCCCTATCCGCTGTATCTTGTTTTTAACCTTTTTCCCGTATGATAAAGAAAATAATTCAGTTTCTTTTTTCTCCTATTCAGGTGAAAACGGTTGAAGATTGTAAAAAAGAATTCAATGATTTGTACGAGCAATCTGTCCGTGAGGCGGTGGCTTTCGTGTCGAGAGGCAATGTCAATCTTTCTTCGGGTAGCTACCTTACTGAGCTAGATATACAGCGTTGCAGCCAAGAAGCGCTTTCAAGGCTAAAAGGATTGTGAGTTCTATTGAGATATCGGTAGTTTCCCCAGAGAGGGAAGAATGGGATCAATTTGCTGTCCTATTCAGTGAAGCAGAATACGTTGTTAAAATTTGCGAACACATCTCTGCCAAATTGAACGAGCCGGCTGTGATTGCTTTAAGTATTGCCGTCATGTCGACCTTGCTTTCATCATCTATGAAATGCACGGGGATGGATGGAATTGCTCCTGAAGAAAATTTATTGGGACACGTGTGCCATAGGGATTGAAAAACGTCAGCATCTGTGATATGAGTTGAAGTCAACCGTGGAGAAGTTCTGCGACGTGAAGCGCAAGGGGTTTCTACCGGTGATGGTCGTGATCTTTTTTCATCCTTTTGAACAATGCCCGCAACATTAAAAATACTCGTTTGCTACCACAAACCGGCGAAACTTTACCAAGATGACATCTATGAGCCGATCCACTGCGGGCGCGCATGTTGCTCTCTGCCTCCCGAGGAGAAGCAATGGATGCTTGAGCACATGAGAGGAGATGACACCGGCGAAAACATCTCTGCGCTGGGGTTGCATTTTGCAGAGACATCCGCCATTTATTGGGCATGGAAAAACTACGACCAACTCGGAAATCCGGACTACATTGGAGTTTGTCACTATCGGCGTCTGTTTGAGCCGAAGGATATCGCGGCTTTTGCGGATTACGATATCATGGCGCCTTACGAGGAGAATCTGTGTGCGCGACCAGTTCGTGAACTGTTTTTCCAATATCACGGTACACGGGATTTGGAGGCGGCGGTGTCCATGTTGGTTGAACAGGAGCCTTCTTACCGTGACCTCGCGGAGTCGTACCTGCGTTCTGAGAGAGGTTATTATTACAATGTGTTCATTATGAGGAGAGAAATATTCCATGAATACTGCTCAAAGATTTTTGACATTCTCTTCCGAATTCACGAAAAAATGGATTACGCACGGGCGACGTACTACAACCGACGCATGCCCGCATTTGTCGCCGAGCGGTTGACGGGAATCTACATTGCAGGAAAGGAGAAGGAAAAATACAGGGTGAGGAAGTGCATCCACCGACATGTTGAGAAAAGCGCAAAAATCGAGATGTGCCCCAAGTTTGGCGAGGATGGCATAGTGGTTTGTTTGTCGGCCGATGATCATTATGCGCCGTATTTGTTAGTAACAGTAACATCGATCAAGGCGAAGCGAAGAGAGGGTGATAAGTATGAGATATACATTTTGGATGGGGGAGTAACCGATGTTCACAAAAAACGCTTGTTACTGTTGTGCGATGAGAGCTTTCATGTGCAGTTCATTGACATAAGCCCGTATTTGGAGGATGTTGACCCGGAGATTTTTCAGTTAAACGCTCACTTCTCGGTATCGACGTACTACCGGTTCTTCATTCCTGAGATTTTCCGGCGTTTTGGTCGGTTGCTCTACTTAGATTGTGACTTGATCGTCCACCATAACCTCGCGGAGTTGTACAGGACGGATATCCAAAACTACGTGCTGGCGGCGGTCCCGGATATTGAGATTCACAGGGCACTCAGGGGAACATCAGCCCAAGAGATGAGGAGATACCTGACAGAAAAACTCAACATGATGCATCCTGAAGACTATTTTCAGGCAGGTGTGCTGCTGCTTGACATCAACAAGATGCGGGGGATGGATTTTACGAACAAGTGCCTGGCACGCTTGCAGGAAATAGGCAAACCGCTGTATGTGGATCAATGTGTGATGAATTCTGTACTGGACGGGAACTACTACCCCTTGGCTTTAAAATGGAACGTGCTTTGGCATTTACCGTACTACGAAAAATTTACGGAGAATCAACTGAGCGCCGAAAAATACGCAGAATATTATGAGGCGAGAAAAAATCCCTATATTATCCACTATTCCGGAAATGTGAAACCGTGGAAAAATCCGGAGGTAGAAATGGCCGACCTCTGGTGGAAATATGCCCGGGAAACGAGTTCCTATGAGTATCTCTTGCTTCGTACAACAAAAAACTTGGTGCAGGATGTCTCCTCGCTTTGGCTTTATCGTGTGAAATACTATTGGTACAAGTTCCTGTCCAAAATTACATTCGGCAAAATGCGCAAAGATTGCAAAGATCGGAGACGCTCTTACAAATGCAAAATTAAGGCCATTCATGATATTCTGAAAGTTCTGTGAGTCAATGGATGCGTACGTAACGACGAAGGAGTGCGGTTGAAAGTCTTTGTTCGCGAAGCGGGGCACGACGGCCCTGGCATTTTTGCCTGTTTGAAAATAAATGGGATCACCTGGATGGGAGATTCTTCTACTTTTCGATTTCGTGCAAAGGCGCTTGCCCTGAAACAATGCTTCCAGCGGCTTGCCAAGGAGAATGGTGTGTGCTATACTGCCGTGCATGACTTTGGAAGCGTTACTCAAGCTGTTAGAGGAGGATGCCCGTCTGACCGATAAGCAGTTAGCCGCCCGCTTGGGCGCTGATGTGGAGGAAGTGGCCGCTGCCCGAGCCGAGCTGGAAAATCAAGGCCGCATCGTGGGCTACCAGACCATCGTGAATGACGACTCGGTGGGCGTAGCTGCTTTCATTGAAGTACGTTGCACGCCGGAAAGAGAGGGCGGATTCAACCGTCTGGCCGAGCGCATCTCTCGTTTCGATGAAGTGAAGAGCTGCTACTTGATGTCGGGCGGCTACGACTTGTTGGTGATGGTGGAAGCAAAGGATCTGATGGGAGTCGCCCGTTTCGTCACGGACAAGCTTTCCAGTATGGAGGGAGTCATCTCCACCGCCACGCATTTTCGCCTCAAAACCTACAAGCTGTACGGGCTCATGTTTGATGAACCTTCCTGCTCCGAGCGCCTCAGCGTTGCCCCCTGATCTATGGACTGGAACCACACGCTCTCTCGCCAAATTACCCAGCTCCCGCGCTCCGGCATCCGCGAGTTCTTTGACCTCGTCATCGGCAGCAAAGGCATCATTTCTCTGGGCGTTGGCGAACCCGACTTCGTCACCCCTTGGCACGTGCGCGAGGCTGCCATCTACTCGCTCGAAAAAGGTCATACCACCTACACGAGCAACTACGGCTTGGAGTCCCTGCGTCGGGGCATCTCCCAGTACGTGCAGGACTTTTTCCACGTGGAGTACGATCCTTCCTGCGAGATCCTGCCCACCGTAGGGGTGAGTCAGGCCATTGACCTGGCTCTGCGCTGCCTGCTCAATCCCGGCGATGAGGTGCTCTACCACGAGCCGGGCTACGTGAGTTACGCGCCCACAGTGAGCATGACTTACGCGCACGCCACGGCGGTGCAGACGAGTATCGACGATCTTTTCGCGCTTTCGCCGCAGAAGTTGGAAGCGGCCATCACACCCAAGACAAAGGCGCTCATGCTCAATTTCCCGACCAATCCGACCGGCTCCATCGCCCCGCTGGAAACGCTCAAAAAAATTGCGGAGATATGCTGCCGACACGATATTTTTGTGCTCACCGATGAAATATACTCGGAGCTGCGTTACGATGGCGATCCACACACCAGCATTGCCTCTCTGCCCGGCATGAAGGAACGCACTCTGCTGCTGCACGGCTTTTCCAAAGCTTTCGCCATGACGGGTATGCGCCTCGGCTACGCCTGCGGGCCGCGCGAGCTCATCGACCTGATGGTCAAAATCCACTCTTACACCATGATCTGCCCCTCCATTACCAGCCAGGAAGCCGGTGTCGAGGCTCTCAAGAACGGCAGACCGGCCATGGAAGAGATGCGCGACAGCTACCACCGCCGCCGCGACTACATCGTCAAACGCTTCAACGATATGGGGCTGGATTGCCACCTGCCCGGCGGCGCTTTTTACACCTTCCCGAGCGTGAAACGCTTTGGCCTCTCCTCGCGCGAGTTTGCGATGCGTCTGCTGCAAGAAGAAAAAGTGGCTGCCGTACCCGGAACAGCCTTTGGCGCCTGTGGAGAAGGCTACCTGCGCTGCTGCTACGCTACCGGCTTTGACTTGCTGGAGCAAGCCTGCGATAAAATGGCACACTTTTGCGATTCCCTACAATCTCACTAACTCCCCCTGATATCAATGGACTGGCTCGCTTTTATCATGGCTCTCTGCGCGGGCGTTTCGCTTTCGGCCGCCTGTGGTTTTCGCGTATTCCTGCCTCTGCTGGCTTTATCCATTGCCGTGCGCTTCGGCGGTTATGCCGTCAACGAGCATCTGGCATGGGTGGGCAGCGATCCTGCTTTTTGCAGTCTCCTGATTGCCACGGTCGTTGAAATCATCGCCTACTATGTGCCTTTCGTGGATCATTTGCTGGACACCGTGAGTGCGCCGCTCGCCGTGGCAGCCGGAGCCGTCGTCACCGCCGGGCTGCTGCCCGATATGCCGGACTTCCTTCAGTGGACCGTCGGCATCCTCGCGGGGTCCGGCGCGGCCGGCATTGTGCAACTGGGCACCACAGCTGCGCGCGGTACGAGCACAGTGACAACGGGCGGTTTCGGCAACTTCCTCGTCTCAACCTCCGAAAACCTGCTGTCAGCCGTAGGCGCTGTGCTGGCTATTGCATTGCCGGCGCTGGCCATCATCGGCGTGCTTCTCTTTGTGTGGTTGCTGTGGCGCATCATCCGACGCTGCCGCAGAAAGGCCACTCTCCAACCCGTTTCATAACCATGCAGGCATTCATCTTGGGAGCGGGTCTCGGCACGCGTCTGGCGCCTCTTTCCTACATCGTGCCCAAGCCGCTGCTGCCGGTCTTCCAAAAGCCGCTCATCTACCACACCATGGAGCACCTGATGCGCGCCGGCGTCACCGAGTTTTTGGTCAACACCAGCCAACTCGAAGTTATGTGGGAGCGCGCTTTCCCTTTCCCGAACCCGCAGTACCACGGCTGCCCCGTCCACCTCAGCCATGAGGAACGCCCCTTGGATTCGGGCGGCGGTGTGCGCAAGATTTTGCCCTTGGTGCAGCCGGATGAACCGCTTATCGTGCAAAACGGCGATATCCTCTGCGATTTTCCCGTGTCTGAGCTGCTGGCAGAACACCGCCGCACCGGGCATCTGGTGACCCTCGCTCTGCGCAGTGTGGACGGCAAAAAAAATGTGGGCTTTGATCCCGCCTCCGGTCTCATCACCGACATGCGCCACGCACTCGGCATCGATCCCGGGTCCTACCAATTTGCAGGCATCTACGTCATGCAGCCGGAGCTTGCCTCCCTCTTCCCGGACGTGCCGGTCGATGAACCTTTCTCCATCGTACCCACCTGGCTGGAACTCATCCGCTGCGGACGCATGGGCGGATACGTGGCCGATTGGGGCAACTGGCACGAGCTGGGCTCCCCCACCACCTATCTGAATGCCCTGCTGGAGCTGCCTTCCTCCCAACGCATCCACCCGGAAGCTGTCATCTCCCCCGAGGCGAATGTAAGCGAGGACAGTGTTGTGTGCAAAGATGCGGTTGTGCCGGCGGGCGTGACGCTCAACGACTGCATCGTGTGGCCACGCACGCACGTAGCGCCCGGCTCCTACACACGCGCCATCCTCACCCCGCGTCTCACCGTGCAGGCGTAGACCGGCTCACCGCCCCGGCGCCATCTCAAAGGTAAACCCGCGCAGGTAGCTTGTCTCCGGCAAATTGAGCAGCACCGGGTGGTCCGCTCGCTGCCCGTGCTCCTCCACCAGCCGCAGTGTGCTGTGCGCATCCACCGCCGCCTCGGCTATGACTTGCAGGAAAAGCTCGCGACTCATGTGATGCGAGCAGCAGAAGGTCGCAAGCAAACCACCCACGGGCAACATCTGCATGGCGCGCAGGTGGATTTCCTTGTACCCGCGCAGAGCGCCGGCAAGCGCCTTACGGTTGCGCGTGAAACTCGGCGGATCCAAGATGATGAGATCCCACTTGGGATTCGCACCGCTGCGCACTTTCTCACTCTCCTCCTTCAGCAGGTCAAAAGCATTGGCGACCACGGCATCCAGGCGGACCTCGTTGAGCTGCGCATTCCTCCGCGCCGATTCAATGGCAGCCTCGGAAATATCGACCGCCGCCACTCCCGCCGCACCGGCTCTCGCGCAAGCGAGCGCAAATCCTCCCTGGTTGCAGAAGCAGTCCAGCACGCGTTTGCCGACGGCATGGCGCGCCACCTGAGCGTAGTTGTCCAACTGGTCCAGGTACAGCCCGGTCTTTTGCCCGCGCCCGGGGTCCACCTCAAACTTCAACCCGCGCCCGCTCACCACGAATGACGACGGCAAACTCCCGTACGCAACATGCGTCTCCTGTTCCAGCCCCTCCGCCGCCAGCACTGCGGCATCATTGCGCACCAGAATGCATTTCGGCTGCAGTTGCTCGCGCAACGCTTCCACGATCTCCTCCTCGTGCAGGTGCATGGCCAGCGTGAGCGTCTGCACCACCAGCACATCCCGATAGCGATCCACAATGAGGCCGGGCAGTCCATCACTCTCGCTCCACACCAAGCGCAGCAGCTCCTCCCCGGGCAACCGTCGCTCTCTAAGTTCAATCGCCTGTCGAATGCGACGGCTGAAAAAATCGCCATCCAAAACTTGCTTGCGTCGTGAAAATCGACGCGCCACAATTTGCGATTGCGGGTTATAGATGGCAGAGCCCAGGAAGCGGTCCCGCTGGTCTTTGAGCGCCACCACCTCCCCCGGCTGAGGGTCTCCGTACACGGCACGCACCTCCGTGCCGTACACCCAATCATGCCCATGAAATATCCGCGCTTTCGGCGCTATGATGAGTCCGCCCATACCTGCCCCACCATACCCCAATTTATTTTTCGTGTCAATGCACTTGCTTTTCTGCAACCTGGAACAAGCGCGCAAGGAAAGAGCTTTAACCGGCCGAAGATATACACCCATTTGCAAGCTCTCTCCACGATCGATCCGCATATGGCGCATCAACCGGCAAGTCTGCCACGGCGTGCGCGCAGACGAGCACGCCATCGAGTCCGCAGGAGAGACGCCGGAAGGGGCAATGGCTTCTCGTGGATTTTTTATTTTTGTCTCGCCATGACGGGTAAATTATGGTAAACACAGAAACTGAAAAATCTATGAGCGACACACCCCCCATCTTCACTCATATTGACCGCTATCTGGAGCTTGGTCGCACGATTCTGAGTCCCGCGCTGTACTTAGGCACGGGCTTGCAGCCATATTGGATGAAAAGCGCGGAGTACATCCCGATAACGGATGACGCCCCGGCGCTGACGGCCGAAAACGTGGAGGCGCTTGTGGAAAGCTGCGCCAGCCCGGAGCAACGCGCCATTCTGGATGAACAATCGGCCGTGGACTTCATTTTTTCCGGTCCCGGCGGCAAATACCATGCTTACCTGTACAAACAGGAGGTCGGACCGCTCATGGTGGTGGTCTCGCTCACGGTAGACACTTATCTGCAGCAGGGGCTTGACTGCGGTTGCTCGGACATTCACTTGCCCACAGCCTGTCCGCCCACATGGCGACGTTTTGGAACCCTGCAGCCCATCTGGCAGGGAGCTCCGGTGCTCACGAAAGAGGATACGCAAGCTCTCACGGAAAGCTTTTTAGGCGAGGAAGAGTGGCAGCATCTCAAGGAAATCGGCGATGCCGACTTTGCCTATGCCAATGAGCACGGTCGCTACCGCGCTTCTGTGGTGCAGCAGCGTTTGGGCTACGACATTTGCTTCCGTATCATCAACAGCAAAATCCGCACCATGAGCGAGATCAACCTGCCGGAGGAATACATCAAACCCCTCACCCGCTTCACCAATGGCCTGATTCTCGTGACGGGCGCCGTGGGCTCCGGCAAGTCCACTACCCTTGCCAGCATCATCCAATTCATCAACGAGGATCGCCACGACCACATCATCACGCTGGAAGACCCCATTGAAGCTGTTTTTGAGCCCGCCGGCTGCCAAGTGAACCAACGCGAAGTGCACCATCATACCGAATCTTTTGGACGAGCCTTGCGCGCGGCGCTGCGCGAAGACCCGGATGTCATCATGGTGGGCGAGATGCGTAATTTGGAGACGATTTCGCTCGCGCTCACTGCAGCCGAAACGGGGCACCTGGTGCTCGGTACGCTGCACACCGGGTCCGCCGCCCGCACGATCGACCGTATTTTGGATGCGTTCCCGGTGGATGAGCGTGAACACATCCGCATTATGGTGTCCGAGTCTTTGCGTGGCGTGCTTTCTCAGCAGCTCATCCCGAAGAAAGACGGCTCCGGTCGCGTCATGGCGCTTGAAATGCTCGTCAACAACGCCGCCATTGCCAACTGCATCCGCGAAGGCAAGACTTTCATGATTCCGGGCATCATCCAAACGGGCAAAGCCATCGGCATGCGACTCATGGACGACTCCCTGCAGGAGCTCTACCTCAAGGGACTCATCAGCGCGGAAGAGTGCAACACGCGCAGTACTGACAAAGTCACTATGGAGCGCTTCCTCCACGATCACCCGGAATCTTCTCCAGCCTGACCTGCCTCACCTCACCTTTTCCCATCTATGGACCCCAAGATTCATACCTACTTTCAGGAACTCATCGAACGCGGCGGCTCTGACCTGCACCTCTCGGAGGGCCAGCCTCCTAAAATTCGCGTGCACGGCGATATCACCCCCATCTCGGAGCACGTCCTCACCCACGAGGACATGGTCGAGCTCATGCAGCCCATCTGCGCCCCAAAAGTTTGGGAGAATTACGAGAAGAGTGGGGATGCTGACTTTGCTTACGAAATGGACAGCACCTCGCGTTTCCGCTGCAATTATATGAAGCAACAGCGCGGCTACTGCTGCGTGTTCCGTATCATCCCCACGAAAATCCTGACGCTTGAGGAACTCAACGTGCCCGAGCAAATCAAGCGGCTGGCCGAAATGCGCGCAGGCCTCGTGCTCATCACCGGCCCAACCGGTTCCGGCAAATCGACGACTCTCGCCGCTCTCATTGACTACATCAACTGCAACTTCACCCGCCACATCATCACCGTGGAGGAACCTATCGAGTTCGTCCACCCCTCCAAAAAGAGCATCATCACCCAGCGCGAAGTGCCAACCAACTGCGCCTCATTCGCGGACGGTCTGCGCGCCTCCCTGCGTGAAGATACGGATATTGTTCTCGTGGGCGAAATGCGCGATTTGGAAACGATTTCGCTCGCCCTCACTGCTGCAGAAACCGGTCTGCTCGTCTTTGGCACGCTGCACACCAACAACGCTCGCAAAACGGTGGACCGCATCATTGACGTTTTCCCCGCCGAGCAGCAAGCCCAGGCGCGCACGATGCTGGCCGGTTCTCTACGCGGGGTGGTGGCCCAGCTGCTCATGAAACGCTGCGACCAACCGGGGCGCGTTGCCGTGAATGAGATTCTTTTCGCCACCCCTGCCGTGAGCGCCATCATCCGCGAGGGCGCCACCCAAAAACTGGCGGATGTCATTGTGGGCGGCAAGTCTCTGGGCATGCAATTTATGGACGATGCCATCTGGCAAAAGCTGCAGCAAGGCATCGTCTCCCCGCAGGAAGCCTATATGAAAGCCATCGATAAGGCGCGCTTCAAAAACTTTTTGCCGCCGGACGATGCCGCCATGGCCAATGCCGGCGGTGCATGACACTCCCCTCTTTCCCTTGAACCCTGCGTTTCTTTCACCATGTTAAAAGGTATTTCTCCTGTCATTTCACCGCTCTTGCTCAAATACTTGGCGGAGATGGGCCATGGGGATGAGCTCGTCATCTCCGATGCTCATTTCCCGGGACATGCGCTGCACCCTCGCGTGGTGCGTGCGGACGGTGTGAGCGCCGCCAGCTTACTGGCCGGCATCGCCCCGCTCTTCGAGCTGGATGCTTACGCAACGCCTGTGCTGATGATGGCTCCTGTGCCCGGCGACTCCCTCGACCCGGCCGTTGAGCTCGGCTATCGCAATGCCCTTTGCTACGAAGGGCCGATTGAACGCATCGAACGCTTCGCTTTTTACGAACGCGCCCGAGCGGCCTACGCCGTCGTCATCTCCGGCGAGTCCGCCAAGTACGGCAATATCATCCTCAAGAAAGGCGTTACCCCACTCTAAACTGCGTGAGACAAACACGCGGGGAGGGGAACGACCGATAATACCGAGCGTACTTCTCCTTGCCGGGCAGGCGCTTGCTCAAGCACAGAACGATTTTTTGCTCGCTTTGCACGGTAAAGCGTGGTACAAGAGAGGGCGTTATGGCAACGCCTCCTTTTGTTTACCAAGAGATGTTCCCCGTGGGGGAAGACCGCACTAAATACCGTCTGCTTACCAAAGATCATGTGAGTGTGAGCAACTATGAAGGACGCCCCATGCTCAATGTGGAGCCGGAAGGGCTGCGTCTGCTTGCCGAAACCGCCTGGCACGATGTGGCTTTCTTCCTGCGGCCGGAACACTTGAAGATGGTACAGGGCATCCTGAGCGACCCGGAAGCTTCGGAAAATGATAAGAGTGTAGCTCTCACCCTGCTGAGAAATGCTGAAGTAGCAGCACTGGGTGTGCTCCCGCTTTGCCAGGATACCGGCACCGCCATCTGCGTGGGTAAAAAGGGGCAACAGGTGTGGACCGGCTGCAATGACGCGGAGTGGATATCTCGCGGCGCTTACGATTGCTACACTAAAAATAACTTAAGGTATTCGCAAAATGTTGCTCTGGATATGTACCGCGAGGTCAATACGGGCACCAATCTGCCCGCCCAAATCGACCTCTTTGCCACCAACCATGGGATGGAGTACGAGTTCCTCTTCATCGCCAAGGGCGGCGGATCAGCAAATAAAACTTACTTGTACCAGGAGACAAAGGCCCTGCTCAACCCCGCCTCGCTCAAGAAGTTCATGGTGGAGAAGATGAGTACGCTCGGCACAGCTGCCTGCCCGCCCTACCACGTCGCCTTTGTCGTCGGCGGCACGAGCGCGGAGCTCTGCCTCAAAACCGTGAAGCTCGCCTCCGCCAAGTATTACGACAACCTACCCACCACCGGCAATGAGCACGGTCGCGCTTTCCGTGACTTGGAGCTGGAAGCCGAGCTGAAGGCTGAAGCGGAGAGACTGGGGCTTGGCGCCCAATTTGGCGGCAAGTGGTTCGCTTTGGATGTGCGTGTGGTGCGCTTGCCGAGACATGGCGCCTCCTGCCCAGTGGCTCTCGGCGTCTCTTGCTCAGCGGACCGCAATGTCAAAGCTAAAATCACCCCGGAAGGCATCTTCATCGAGGAGCTGGAGTACGACCCCGGCAAGTACATCCCCGCCGAGCTGCGCGAGGCCAAGAGCGCCGGCGTACCCATCAACCTCGACCGACCGATGAAGGAGGTGCTTGCGGAACTTTCTCAATACCCGGTCAAGACGCGACTTTCGCTCACCGGCACCATCATCGTGGGACGCGACATAGCGCATGCCAAGCTCAAGGAGCGTCTGGACGCCGGGCAGGACTTGCCCGACTACATCAAGAATCACCCCATCTACTACGCCGGACCGGCCAAAACGCCGGAAGGATATCCCTCGGGCTCCTTCGGGCCCACCACGGCGGGGCGTATGGACTCGTACGTAGAACTCTTCCAATCTCACGGCGGCAGCCTCATCATGATCGCCAAGGGCAATCGCTCTCAAGCCGTCACGGACTCCTGTCAGAAGCACGGCGGCTTCTATCTCGGCTCCATCGGCGGCGTGGCGGCTGATCTCGCGAAAAACTGCATCACATCCATCGAGTGCTTGGAGTACCCCGAGCTCGGCATGGAAGCCATCTGGAAGATCACCGTCAAAGATTTCCCTGCCTACATCCTCGTGGACGACAAGGGGCATGACTTCTTCGCGGATATTCGTGCTGGCTGGGCATGTCCGGGATGCGCCCACTAAACCCCACTCGGCATTAGCCTCTCCACCATGATGAACGACAAGCTGAAGACTTTTCTCAAGCGTCTCTTTTCCACCATCATCAGTCTTGCTGTGGCGGCGGCGGCGTTGGGAGGGACGTACTATTTTGAAAACACATGGTACTGCGCGGCGCTCATCTGCGTGCTCTGCAACCTGGCTGCCGTCGAGTGGTTCCTGATGTTGCGGGAGAAGAAGACCGAGTGCAATCGTTGGCTCATCCTCATCGGAGGGTTGGTGTACCCCTGGATCGCGGCTTTAATTTATACCCAAACTCAACTCCCCGTCCTCGTGTTCCCGGTTGTGATTGCCTGTCTCGTCCTTTTTATCCTGACTGCTGTCATTTGTGAATTATTTCGCATGGATTACGGTAAGCAGAGCGCTGAGGCGGCTCTCCGCAGCGTCGGCACCACTGTTTTCGCCTTTGTCTATCCGGGCTGGTTCCTTGCCTTTGCTCTCGGTTATATGGAGCCGCATTATGACCTGCCCATCCTTGTGACGATTGTGGTCATCACCAAACTCAGCGACATCTGGGCCTACCTCTGCGGGGTTCTTGTCGGACGCCGTTTCATCTCGCGTCCTTTCAGCCCGACCGTCTCTCCCAAGAAATCGTGGGAGGGATTCATCGGCTCTCTGATCCTCACTACCCTCAGCGCGGTAATGCTCATCCGATTTGTCGAGCCGGAATATCCCATGTGGTTTGCCATCATAAGCGCTGTCGTGGTTTATTTCATCTCCGTGGCGGGGGATCTCGCCGGTTCGCTCGTTAAGCGAGGTATTGGCGTGAAGGACAGCAGCCACCTCCTCCCCGGCATCGGCGGTATCATCGACCTCATCGACTCTCCCGCCTTCACCATCGCGTTTGTCACGCCCTTTTTGCACTTTTGATATTCGCTCGCAGCTAACCTTTCTCGACGATGAGCGACAAGTTCAAGACTTTTCTCAAGCGCCTCTTTTCCACCATCATCAGTCTTGCTGTGGTGGCTGCGGCATTGGGTGGGACGTACTATTTCAAAAACATCCTGTTTTGCTCGGTACTCATCTGTGTGCTCTGCAACTTAGCCGCCGTCGAGTGGTTCCTGATGTTGCGGGAGAAAGAAACAGAGTGCAATCGTCGGCTCATTCTCATCGGAGGTTTGGTGTACCCATGGCTCCCGGCTTGTGGACTCATCAGCGGGATTGCCGGTCTCGTTCTTTTTATCTTGGCCGCTTTCATCTGCGAGTTGTTTCGCATGGATTACGGGAAGCAGAGCGCTGAGGCGTCCCTTCGCAGCGTCGGCACCACTGTCCTCGCCTTTGTCTATCCGGGCTGGTTCTTTGCCTTTGCTCTCTGGTACATGGATCCGCAAGGAAGCTTACCCTTCCTTGTGATCCTTATCGTCTTCACAAAACTCAGCGATATCTGGGCCTACCTCTGCGGGGTACTCGTCGGGCGCCGTTTTATCTCTCGTCCCTTCAGCCCCGCCGTCTCTCCCGAGAAATCGTGGGAGGGGATCATCGGCTCTTTCATCCTCACCATCCTCTGCGGAATGGCAATCCTCTGGTATGTAGAATCGGAATTCCCCACGGTGGATGCCCTCCCCACGCTGGATGCCATCGAGCTTTTCGCTGTTATTTTTGTCCTTTCCGCGGCGGGGGATCTCGCCGGTTCGCTCGTTAAGCGAGGTATTGGCGTGAAGGACAGCAGCCACCTCCTCCCCGGCATCGGCGGTATCATCGACCTCATCGACTCTCCCGCCTTCACCATCGCGTTTGTCACGCCCTTTTTGCACTTTTGATATTCGCTCGCAGCTAACCTTTCTCGACGATGAGCGACAAGTTCAAGACTTTTCTCAAGCGCCTCTTTTCCACCATCATCAGTCTTGCTGTGGTGGCTGCGGCATGCATTTTGTATGATGGAATTTGTCTGCAAGTGCTCGTGCCTTTGCTGTGCAATCTGGCAGCAGTCGAGTGGTTTTTCATGCTGCGCAAGAGCAATGCGGGAGAAAACCGCTGGCTCGTTGTGTTGGCAGGGTTGATATATCCGTGGTGCCTTTTCATCTCAATCCCTTTTGCCTACCCCCTGGAGGCTAATTATTCGGCCTGTCCTCTGGTGGGACTCATCATATTTGTTCTCCTCGCTTTTCTCTGTGAAGTGGTGAGGATGGACTGCTTGGGGCGCAGCCCGGAGGCAGCCCTGCGCAGCTTGGGAATTTCTCTTGTTGCGTTCATTTACCCCGGGTGGCTTTTTGGGCTCGCCATGTTCTTTCTGAATCCGTCGACAGCTCTCATGCTTCTTCTCTTCATCGCTGTGACAAAGATGAGCGACATCTGGACCTATCTCTGCGGGGCTCTCGTCGGGCGTCGTTTTATCTCGCGTCCCTTCAGTCCCGCCGTCTCTCCCGAAAAATCATGGGAGGGAATCATCGGCTCTTTGATCCTTACCATCCTCAGTGGAACAGTGCTTCTCCGATTGGTTGAGCCGGAATGCCCCATACTGCGTGCCGCTTCAATTTCCGCCCTGCTATTTCTCATTTCCGTTATGGGAAATCTCGCCTGTTCTTTTATTAAACGCTGTCTCGGTGTGAAGGACAGCAGCCACCTCCTCCCCGGCATCGGCGGTATCATCGACCTTATCGCATCCCCCTCTTTCACTGTTGCAGCGCTTGTTGCGGCTTTTTTGTTGTTTTGATGCTCGCTTGTCATCGCGTGAGCCCTACACGGGGCCGTCGGGCGTCTTGACTCAGCGCCGCCTCAACGGGGTTGTCGACCGCTTTGGGCTTATTGCATTTCATCTGGCGATCCACAGTATAAACAAAAGGACAAAATAAAGATTGAAAAAATGTCTCTCATATAGTAGCTTTTTCTTAGCGGAAGTGATTCCGACGAAGACTTTATCCACTCCCATCAGTAATTTTCCCATCATCCGGGAATCTATGAATGTGGGGGCTTTTTTATTGCCATGATTAAGACTGCTGTTTTAGTTGATGGTGGCTATCATCAACTCCCCCGCTTTCACCATCGCAACCTCGATATGCATCAACAGTGTGTAAAAGCCTCTGCAGAAAGCAATGCAGACCTCCCGTACGCTCACCGAACGCTCCGGGCACACAGTTCCCAGCACCATCTAGCGAATCTTCCCGCTCCTTTTCTCATCGGGTTATTGACGGCCTTGATCACGGCGGAAAAGCCTGAACCGACTCGCTCATTGTTCCACTTTTTTTGAAAAATTGTACACCGGTACGCGCCGGAAGAAAAAGGGAGTTGGGTTATCTTGCTTATCCTTCAATTGAGTGAGGAATTGTTCCTCCGTACGAATATGCACGCCGCTCCCGGTCTCTATAAAGTGCTCTGCCGTAGTCTGCGGCACAGGTTGCAAATACCCACTCCAAAGCGAAAACTGATTAAACCGATCTCCTTTCAGTCCATATACGGGCAACGGCTGATCATCCTCAAGTTCCACCACATCTGCATGCTGCAAAAAAACGGTTTGTTGCTCATCCAACAGATTCAATCCACCAGATTTGACCTCAGGCATATTCAAGAAAGCCAAGTTATTCCCCTCTTTCACCCGCACCAAACAACAGCGTTTCACCCGGTCAAACAACTCGGCAAGTCGCTCTTCCCGGTTCCCTTCAAGTGGCTCAGCAGCAGCCCAGCGTGCATCCCGACCTTCTCTCAATCGCTTCAACCATGAAACGGCAAGGACACGGAAATTGTTTTTTTTGTTTTCTTTTCGTTTGGTAATGTCCAACAGCAAACTTTCCGCTTGGGAGTCTTCTTCCAAGATAGCCGCCACCGCTTGCGCGTCTTCCAACACAACTCTTGGCAATTTCGACTCTTCCTCTTGATGCTTAGGAAGATAAATTTGCTTACCCTTTTCATCAAAGAACTCAATTTCACGCACGCTCGCCCAAGCTAGTCTCGTTTCCATCAGCGATAACCTGATCTCATCAATAGGCTGACTTTCAAATACCACGCGTGAGGAATCCGCATTTTTTTTCACATCACTGGTCTGCACCTCGTGACCATCACAATAAGTTTGAATGCGATAGGTTTGTGCAGCATTATTTTCCCAGTGAAACACAACAGAACCCACTTTCTCCTTTTCCGGCAACCGTACGGTCACATGCAGCCCAAGCGCCCGGTTCACGGCGCACCACCTCGTCTCTTTGTTGCCATCTATCGCATGCTTCGCCGGATGAGCCAGCTCCGCGGTTTTGCTGCTAATCCGCAGTCCATTGCCTCCCACCACTGTATCCACCATCTGCCCAAGCGACATATCTGCCCGCAACTTATCCGGGACCTTACGCATAAACAGCTGTCCCATATGCATGCCCACTTGCGCAGCCTCACTGCGTATACCGGCCAGCTGGCGCAAGCGCATGGGCAATTCTTGATCGTTGGCTATGCGTGCCAAGGCGTCTACGTCTGCCTGCGTTGGCAAAGTCCGATGCAGACGGCTCATCGTGCGATCCATTTCACCTTCCGTTTTAGCAATGCGGCGCACCGAAAGTCGCTCCTGCATCACTCGCTGGAACAGTCTGCCAAGCTCTGCATAATCCTTCATGTAGGCTGGAGCTCCCTGCAGGCGAGTGCGGCACTCTTTAATGATATCTTCCCGCCCATGCCAGAGCGCCATCTCTGCCAACTCCATCAGTTTGTCCGGCAGCATAGGCAACGGACATCCACGGCGCACTACGTCCTGCGCCAGCTGTGGGCTAAGTTGATCCGACTTCTGAGCCGGCCAACCGTCCTTACCGTTGTACCAATCCACCGGCTGAGGGTCCACCCGCTCTGCATGGGTCCGCAAGTACTCCCAAAACACAGCCGTACTCGGGGAAGTCTGATGCGGTATCGCCAATAGCTGGTCAAGACGCTTCTGCGCGGCCTCTGCTTTGGCATACCCATCCCTGACAGGCACCGTCCTTGCCAGCACACGCACCAGATACGCCGCCCAAGCCGCCACGCAAGGGTCCTGCTCTCGCTGGCTCATAATCAACAGCTGTTCCACGGCCTCATCAAACTTCTCCGCCCCAATTTTTGTGATCGCACTGCGCAGTTGACCAATCTGGGGGGGGACTACGTCCACCTGCTCTGCCCGCACCACCACAGGGCTCCCCTTTTGAGAGTCAGTCTCATGCCAACGTGCCACAACACACGCCATGCAATACCCAAGCCAGCCTACGGCCCCAAGCAAGGCAAGTCGACCCAGCAGATGCGGCACGCCCAGCTTCCCCCTGCCTCGTCGCTCGTCTCCAGCAAGCGCACGCTGCACTTCGCCGATTTCATCGAGAAGTTCATCGTAGTTTGATGGGCGCCCCGCCATGCTGTACTGTGTCATGTGATCCACTAAATCACAGAGCACGGGGTTGGCATCCGGCCGTTGCTGGGCAAAGGGAGGTAAATGCCGCTTACAATTCAACAACGCAGAGACAGAATCTGCTTGCACAGGGAATACTTCTACGCCGGTGAGCATATAGCGCAGCGTCATCCCGAGCGCGTATATATCCGTTCGCACATCCTCCGGCTTGCGCCGCAAGGTCTCGGGTGGCACATAATAAGGAGTTGCCCATATCACCTCCTCAGTATCCCCCGCCGTATCTGCCAGAGCCAGGCCAAAATCTATTACCTTCACCCGATCCCCACGGGTGATGAGTATGTTACCCGGTTTCATATCCCTGTGCAGCAAGCCTGCCTCGCTCGCCGCGCGCAGTCCCATAGCCACTTGTCGCACAATCTCCAGAGCAGCTGACGCGCCCAGAGGTTCTTCCAAGCTCACCATGTGCTCCAAATTCGTGCCATCTACCAGCTCCATGGCAATGTAAAATTGCCCATACGCTCGCCCAGCAGAATAAACCGAGGTCACATTCTCATGACGCACACGTGCCATCATGGCACTCTCATTTTCGAAGCGCTCTATGCGCTCCGGCTGGCCGCGGAATGTATCATTGAGCACTTTGAGAGCTACGGGGCGGTTGAGCGTCACATCCAGCGCTCGGTAAACGACGCTCATGCCCCCTACGCCCAGCACACCCTCCAGACGGAAGTTACCAAGCTGCATATGCACGCGATCTGCATAATAGCAGCGCGGGCACCTCACCTCGGCATACAACCCAAGCTCTGATATATCCACATGTGCAGCGCAGCACGGGCACACCCATATCTCTTTCCCTTTCGCCATGCTCTTCGCTTCTCTTCAGAAAACAGCTTGCTCTCCCCTCTTGAGGGGCGATTCCATGACGCCCTTTCCAGCGGGGATGCCTTCCTGCTTCTCACCCTAGCTTGGGGAGAGAGGCAGCAGCAACTGCCTGTCCATGCCGCTTGGTACGCTCATCCGGCACACACAGGTTAATGTTCAGTTTCGGGAATTCCCCCTGCAGCACTTCATTTGCCTTATCAATGATAACCTGCCCTCCTTCGCCTGTGGCCACTCGACCCAGGAAAAGCAGATTGCGCACACTGTAAAAACGGGCAAAATACGCCACCGAGTAGCCAAACTCCACGCCTATCGTTTCATAGATCTTGCGGGCGCGCTCATCGCCCTCTTCCATGGCTGCTTGCACTTTTTTGAGCTGCTCGGGGTAGGGCATATCGCCGAAGTCGAACCCAGCGCGCGGCGCCAAACGTGCCACCGCCTGCTGCGAAAAATACATAGCGCCCACCCCCTTGTCCTTGGACCACTCATCCACGCCGCCATCCTCTTGATAATCCACCGGCACAAAAGCGAGCTCATTGAGCCAAGGCATAATATGCCCTTCTGGGTCGACATAGCCAGACGCCAACGAGGTACCCATCGCTATACCCAGCACGGCATCGTCGTTCATACCCATGGCTCCCGCAAGAGCCGTCACCTCCCCATCATTCACCACGTCAAAAGGAACGGGCTTGCCCATCCGCTCACTCCACCTTTTTTGCAGAGTGTGGAACATTGGGCGTATCACGTTCTTGAAGTCGTCCTCCGCAATTCCGCGGAAAAGCGACGCCACCCTCGGCTCATTGTCCACGTACACTCCGGCCGCCGAACCGCCTATGGCGTCCACTTGCGGCAGATGCTTAGCCACGCGCAGCAGGGAATCATCCACACCCTCCAAATGATAGTTGGGGTCCTTTTCATGGTAAGGGTTCCACACCACCTCCTCCGAGTACACCACCTCACCATTCACGACCGCAGCAGCTTTGCGATCTGATCCGCCCAAATCAAACCCGATGCGATAACCATCCAAGTTGCGCCCCAGTGAAATGGAGCTGAGCTTCTCTGCCGGCAGGTCCGCCTCACTGGCTACCTTCACAATCTCGATGGGTTGATCGTAAATGAGCTTTCCGATAAAGTTCCAATCAAACTCACGCTCCCCCCCCTTGCAGTAGGTCTTGCTCAGCTGATCTGCCACACGTTGCGCCCCTGCCACCATCACCGTACACCCGCCCTTCATCCAGAGCAAAAACTTCAGTATCCGTTCCACATACCGGAAGTTCAGAGCATCACTCTCCTCTCCTTCCGGCAGCAGCTCCCCGCTCCACCGAAAACATGTGCCATCCCGCCGCGTCAGCGCTATGTCTACTCTATGTTTTCCGGGAGTTTGCGCCACCTTTTTTTCAAAGGCTTCGTTCCAAAGTGCAGGAGATACGAACTTCGGATCCAACTCAGGAGTGTACTTGGGGTCAATTTTCATAACAACACATCGTCTTATACACACTCCACATTGCCTTGTCAATACAAATCACCTGTTTCCAAACGCAAAACTTCGGCGTTTTCCTCTTTCTGTTCCTGGAAAACCGGGAGTATTTCCTTAAACGATGCGTCAAATGCTTCCTAGGCTGGGGCGCGTGGGCAGCGCGCCAATGGGCGGATTTTGATGATCGTCCATGCAACGTCCCCGGTTTTTTCAAAAGAATTTTCTGCCCCAAACACAAGACTTTATCCACGGAGATGCGTAGCCACACTTCGACTATTCTCATGGACAAATAGTCAAAACTGTGCTAAAAAGGGCATTGGTATGCGCAAGAAAGTTGTCGAACTACTGGTGATCCTCCTGCTCGTTGGAGGCACAGTAGCTGTGTGGTCACGGGCGAATTGGAGGGATCCCTCCGCTGCCAAACCGGCATCAGCCGCATTCTCTTCCCATATCTCGCCACAGCATGCGCAAATTCTCTACGAACAGGCTTGCTCAATCCTGAATAACCCGGCTGTAAACGATGTAACGGGTGTACCCTCCATGCTTGAAAAATGCGCTGAGGCCGGTCATGCCGAGGCAAGTTTGCTACTGCTGGATGTTTACGAAGGCAAGCGCAAGGGTATCAATGCAGACATACGCAAAGCGTCCGATTGGGCTTTGCGCATCGCCACCCACTCCGCAGACCGTAAGCTTGCCGCCGAGGCTCGTTTTCGTTATGCACGCTACGAAGAGCGCCGCGCTACCCGACAGTCTCTCAAAAATGCGTTCAACAATATGCGTCTTGCCGCTAAAATGGGTTGTTCCCAAGCGCGCGTCGAGCTAGCTCGTTACCTCATGTTCGGCATTGGCACCTCTCGAAACCCACAAGCCGCTATCCTGGTACTCAAGTGGCTCGCAAAACATAGCCCCCAAACCCCTAATCTTTTCTTCTACGCCGGCTACATGTACACGAAAGGCATGGGCATTTACGGAGGTCCAGACTACAAAACTGCCCTCTTCCTGTACCGAAAGGGGTTGTCTTGGCGCGACCCACGCGCAATCAACAATCTTGCCATGATTTACGAGCGAGGCCTGGGAGTCGCTCCCGACACAACTAAGGCGCTGCACTACTACAGGCTTGCTGCCGAACTTGGCTGCCGCGAGGCCTCCACTAACATGCAGCGTATAGCCTACCACATGAAAAAATCCGCTGGCAGTACTTGGCAACAGCGCGTGGCACGCGCGTCCCTGCGAGTCCTGCACGTTCTACCGATTGCACCTATCCTACGGGGCTATTTGGAGCCGCCGCTGCTTCGCGCCGCCGCTGCTCGTTCATGAAGGTCGCCCGCCAAGCAGTGCAATATGCCGCTGAGCAACTCGGTTTCTCGGCGTTGGGTGTAGCGCCGGCGGGCATTGATCAGGGGGATGCGCTGGAGCAATGGCTGAACGATGGCTGCCATGCAGGTATGCACTGGCTGGAGCGCCACCTGCCCCTGCGGCAAAACCCCGCATTGCTTCTTCCCGGCGTACGCAGCGTCATCATGCTCACCTACGAATACCCGAGGAAAGATGCTCGCCGTTCTACTGGCTCCGTGGCTCGCTACGCACAGGGTGAAGATTACCATAAACTTCTTGCGCCCAAACTGGCTGATCTGGATGAGACACTGCAATTTTACGGCGGGTCTCAAAAGTGCTTCAGCGATTCCGGTCCAGTCAGTGAGCGTTTTTTTGCCGCCGCCGCCGGGCTTGGCTGGATCGGGCGCAATGGACTTCTCGTGCGCCCGCGCGGGGGATCGTTTTGTTTCCTCTCCTGTATCCTCACGACCTTGCAGCTCCCCGCAGACCGACCCATGCACAACCACTGCGGGTCATGCCGCCGCTGCGAGCAGGCCTGCCCCACACATGCCCTGCAAAACGGCCGCTGTGATGCACGCCGCTGCCTGGCCTACTGGACAATCGAGAGCAAGCAACTCTCTGCTCCGCCGGATATTCAGAAAGCTATGCGCGGTTACCTGTACGGTTGTGATGCTTGCCAAGAGGTCTGTCCCTGGAACCATCTCCCTCCACCGCATGCGGTAGACTCGCACCTGCTCATGCCCGCGCGTATGGCAGCCATGCCTCAGGATGAACTCGCCGGGCTGCGTGTAAACGAGTGGGGTCATCTGCTCTCCAGTTCCCCCATGCAACGCACTGGCTCCGACCACCTGCAACGCAACATTCGATCCTTTTCTGTTCGCCCACCATCATGATTGCACGCCACTTCGCTATCCTCCTTCCCCTTGCGCAGTACTCCTACGACTCGATTTCCGACTCCTCGCCGTTTTTTTACGACTCGCTGGATTCTGCCACAATGGCTGGTCTCTTCATTCTTGTCGTGGTTAGTCTCATCGGCGCTTTCGTCCACTACCGGATGATGGCCTGCGTCAAAAAATTCTCGACCGAATCCTGTTCGCTCACGGGTGTACAGGTCGCACGCCGTATGCTGGATGCCCATGGTCTGCACCATGTGCAGATTACCCACGTATCCGGCCAGCTCACCGACCACTACAATCCCGTCAGCCGCACAGTCAATCTCTCGGATTCGGTGTTTCGCGAGGCAACAGTCGCCGCCATGGCTGTAGCAGCACACGAATGTGGCCACGCCGTGCAACACGCCGCAGCCTACCCTTGGCTTGCCATGCGCTCACGCATGGTTCCGTTGGTAAATATCGGCGCGCATCTCGGACAATTTGTTCTCATGGCCGGGCTCGTTCTGATAGCAGCGGGTGGGAGTACCATGGTAGCTTGGTTTGGGCTGATTCTCTTTGCCAGCTCCACCATTTTTGCCTTAGTCACCCTGCCAGTGGAGTTTGATGCTTCCCGCCGCGCCCTCGCTTGGCTCAATCGAGTCGGTCTTGCCTCCCCAACGGCTCATCGACACGCTGAATCGGCTCTGAACTGGGCTGCCATGACCTATGTTGCAGCAGCTCTCTCTTCTATTGCCATGCTGGCGTACTACGCGTTGCGTCTGCTCTCCGCTTCCTCGCGCTCCCGTCGCTAACCTCATTCCGCTTCAAACAAACGCACTTCCGCGTCTATGCCTCGCACGTACGCAAAATGGATCGCGCCCCTGACTCATTTCGTTTCCCCTTTGACTCGTCGCCCCGACTTTCAAGCAAGTCAACTGCTGACCGCCCGTTACATGTAGGACACACTATCGGCTTTCATCTTCCCCTTAAAAGAGAGAAGATGCTCTTCGTGATGGACCGCCGCTGCACGCTCATTCTCGCGCTACTCTGCTCTATACTCACCTGTTGTGATGATGCTGATGAGCAGCAAGGCGCCGCGCAGGACATCCCTACTTCAATCTCTCGCCCGGCTCCGCAGCCCAACCCCGAGGCCCTGGATATGCGCCCCACCAGTCTCGCACCGGTGCCCACCCAGCTCCTTACCTCTCCTCGCTACGAGCTCTACAGCGCTTACAGCGGCCAGGACATCCGCCAAGTGACAGGCGTATCTGGTCGCACCCTCTGGCTCTGCTTTACTGCCCCTTGGTGTCCCCACTCAGCGGATATGGTCCGCGAACTTAAGCAGCTGTCCCAAGAGGAAAAGGGGCATGTTCAGGTTGTAGACGTGAATGCTGATGCTTACCCTGATCTCGCGGAGCAATTTCACATCACCAAAGTGCCTACGACGATTCTCTATACCGAAGGCGTAAAGCTGCGCACCATCGAAGGCGCTTACAACGCCGCCAGTCTGCGTCGTTATCTGCACCGCGTTCTCTCTCGCGATGACGATACTCAGGATTCCCCGGCAGATGCTCTGCCTGGCCCCAACCCCTAACTCCAACTCAACCATGCGTTTCCTCACCGGTCTCCAACCCAGCGGCCAACTCCACATCGGCAACTTCTTCGGCGCCATTCTTCCGGCTGTGCAACTTCAGCACCAAGGCGAAGCTTTCTACTTTATCGCCAACTACCACGCCATGACTACCATGGCTTCCCCACAGACCCTGCGCGAAAACACTCGTTCTCTCGCCGTGGATTTTCTCGCCTGCGGACTCGACCCGCAAAAAGCCGTCTTTTTCGAACAATCCGCCGTCCCGGAAGTAAACGAGCTGGCATGGATTCTGTCCACAGTCTGCCCGATGGGGCTGTTGGAGCGTTGCCATTCCTACAAGGAAAAAATGGCTCGTGGCATTGCCGCCACCCATGCGCTCTTTGCCTACCCGGCTCTGATGGCAGCTGATATCCTGCTTTACAATTCTGATGCCGTACCCGTGGGCAAAGATCAAAAGCAACATTTGGAAGTCACGCGCGACCTGGCCGGCAAGATGAACGATACTTTCGGCCCGGATCTCTTCAAACTGCCTGAACCCATTATCTCTGAATCCACCGCTATTGTCCCCGGGCTGGATGGCCAAAAAATGAGCAAAAGCTACGGTAACGCTCTCCCCATCTTCGGCGATGAAAAGGAAACACGTAAGCTGATCAACAAAAAAATCATCACCGATACCACCCCTCTGGAAGCTCCCAAGCCCACGGATCATTCCATTATCCTCGCACTCTACAAGCTCTTCGCCTCCCCGCAAGACTACGACACCATGCTCGCGCGCCATCGCTCCGGCGGCTTCGGCTACGGCCAATTCAAGAAGGACCTCTTTGAGGCGTACTGGGAATACTTCCGCTCCGCTCGTGAGAAACGCGCCTGGCTCCTTGCCCATCCCGAATACGTGGACGATGTTCTGAGCGCCGGAGCTTCCCGCGCTCGCGAGGAAGCCTCTCAAACTCTTTCTCGTGTGCGTAGAGCTGTCGGTCTCGCCTGATTTCGCCGTCCCATCAACCGAGAGAGCACCCCATTCCTAGCCTCTTTATTCCGCCTCTCTCCGCAAGCTCGTACGGAGAGAAAGGGCGATGAGCAGGCGCTTGAAAAGGTCGTAGTCATGCTCACGACTGGCCGAAGGTAGGATATACTGGTACTCGGTGCGGCGAGCGTCTTCCGCAGCGGCATTGCGCAAGCGCAACTGAATGGTCTCTTCGCTGTCGGTGCTGCGACCGCGGAGTCGACTCTCCACCTCCGTGCGCGACAAGTAAATGTAGACATCTGCATAGGCGCGCCGGATGATGGGGTCCGGGCAGGAGCGGATGGACGCTGCTCCCTGCACATCAATATCCATCACCACATTCTCTCCCTGCTCCAAATGGCGCACCACTTCGCTGCGCAGTGTGCCGTAACTGTTGCCATGCACACATGCATGCTCCAAAAACTCCCCGGCGGCTACTTTAGACTCAAAGTCATCTTGCGCCAAAAAATAGTAATCTTTTCCATGGATTTCTCCACCGCGTGGAGCTCGTGTGGTGCAGGAGATGGAATAGGCTGTAAGTCCGTCCGCCTCAGCCCGACGACAGAGGGTTGTTTTGCCCGACCCACTTGGACCGGATACGATCAACAGGGTACCAAGATTTTTATTCGACATTTTGGACTTGTTCACGTATTTTTTCGAGTTCAGTTTTAGCAGCCACCACCAGTTGGGCAAGCTCAGCGCTATTGGCTTTCGAGCCGGTCGTGTTCAACTCGCGGAATATCTCTTGGCAGAGAAAATCGAGCGGTCGTCCCACAGCCCCATCTGAGCGTGAAATGAACTTTTCAAATTGCTGAAGATGAGAATGCAAACGTGTCATTTCTTCGCTCACGTCACATTTATCGGCAAAAAGTGCGAGTTCCTTTGCCAGGCGTTCATCCGGCTCATCCAACACCAATCCTTGCTCAGCGAGACGCCGAAGCAGCGACTCCCGGTAGCGGACAGGCACATCCACGGCGGACTGAAGCATCTGCGCCCTTAATTCGTGCAACTTCGTCACGCGCGTCCATAAATCCCTCGCCAAGTTGGCCCCCTCCTGCGCTCTCATTTGCAAAAAATGCTCCATCGCCCTCTGCAATGCGGGTAAAAGCGCTTCTCCCCACACAGTCTCCAGCGACACTGCCTCCCCCACGGAGTCCGTCAACACCCCTAAACGCAGCAACGCATCCACAGAAAGCTGCACGTCGCGCCCGCAAATCACCTTTACTTCCTCGAGTCGCCCCTTGAGCGCTTCCAGTTTATCACGATGAAGGTGCAACATCCCTCTATCCGACCCATCCGTCGATTCTGGGGCAGCAAATATGCTCACTCGCCCGCGCGAGACTCGCTCTGCTACGTACTCGCGCACTTGGGACTCCAGCTCGGCCCACGGACGCGGCAGATTGATGGCGCATTCGAGTTGTTTGCGATTGAGTCCACTAATTTCCACGCGCAGAGAAGCGCCACAAAATGGGACGGACGCCGCCCCGAATCCGGTCATGCTGTTCATAGAGGAGAAGTGCCGATGATTTGGGTAAAACGCGCATCGAGTGTGAGCGCCTCCTGCACATTGTAGCTGAGGTCCTTTTGAAGACTATCCACCGCGCGCATTCGAGCCATCAAATTCGCAACGGAAAATTTGTTCGCCACGGTCTCAATCTCCGGCGCCACAGGCTTCACATCCGGCGCATGCGAAGCCACCAACACCGCCTGCCCTAAGCAAAGCGTGAGCAGCTCCAGCATCTGTGTTCGCCGCGCCAAATACTCCGTTTCAATCATCGCAGCAGTGGTATCTTTTTGCTGCGCCTCCCAATCGCGCACATCAGTACCCTCGGCAATGTTTTTTGCCTCTGCTTTAAGCTCCGAGGTAATTCTGTCGGTAATTTCAGCACGCTCGGCAGCCAGTAATTCCTGAAAATCTGAACGCAGAGCCAGTGCCGCCACATCTGAACCCAGTTTGGCCAACGCAGTGCGCACCGCGGGCAAAAAACTCCGCTGCGCCTCACTCATTCGCTCCCCCATGGAGGGCACAACCAAGTCTATGCGAATGCAGCGCGAACGGATGGTGGGCAACAGACGGCTCGGCAACTCGGTAATGAGCACAATGAGTGTCTGCGGTGGTGGTTCTTCCAGCGTCTTCAGGAATGCGTTAGCTGAGTCGTCCGATAAGCGGTCAGCCTCGGCCACAATCACGAGCCTTGTCTCTCCGGGCGGCAAGCACATGGTGAGGAAAGGTTCCACGCTGCGGATCGCGCTGATAGTGATGGTGCGTATCTTTGAACCAGGACGTATCACGCGGCAGTTCGGGTGCATCAGGTTTTCCAAACTATCTGCCTTCGCACCGCACAAAAGGTTTGCAAGCTGCAGGGCCAGATGGTTTGTGCCGCATTCCGGCGCTCCGGTGATCAGCAATGCGTGGGGCATGCGCCCACCGGTGTGGGCCTGCTTGAGCAAATCAAATGCCTGGTCAGACGTGAAAGGCATAGCGTTACAATTCCGGATATGAACCAAGCACCTTCAACATGGGGCTCCCATGCCGCAGCTCTTCCAAGCAGGCACGCAACGGCTCACATTCTTCATGCCCCTCAACATCAATGTAAAACAGATATTCCCACGACATGTGCCGCGATGGCCTCGAATCAATGCAGTAGATGTTAATCTCATGCTTTTTGAAAAGCATCAGCACATCTGCCAACGAGCCCGGCACATGTGGTACGCCAAAACAGATGGTGGCGCGATCTTTACCAGTGGGCCGAGTGCGCTGTTTGCCAACCACGGCGAAACGCGTCGTATTCGTGGCGTTGTCCTGAATATTGGCCTCCAGCACGCGAAGCTTGTTGAGTTCACCAACGAGTCGGCTCCCCAACGCAGCCGCGCCTTTGGCGGCCTCCGTATGCGCCAATTTGGCCGCCGCCGCGGTGGAGGCGGTAGAAATCTGCTCGGCATTCGGGAAGTTCTGCTGCAACCACAGCTTGCACTGCCCCAGCACCTGCGGGTGCGAATAGATTGTGCGTATTTCTCCTCTCTCGCAATTTGACAGCAGACAATTCTGCACGCTCTGCATGTGCTGCGCGCAGATGCGCAAGCTGGAACTACCCATGAGCAAATCCATCGTCTGCGTCACAAAGCCGGCCGTGTTGTTTTCGATGGGCGCCACGGCATAATCCACTTCGCCGCGCTCTGCCGCATCAAAAAGGTGAGAAAATGAAGCAAATGGCGTGAGTGTTACGCTTTCCCCAAAGCGCGCAAGCGCCGCTTGATGACTCCACGTACCCTCCGGCCCCAAATAACCCACGCGCAGTCCGCCCTCCAGCAGGTAACCGCAACTGATAATCTGGCGATAGATGCTCAGCAGGGCATCATCCGGCAGCACCCCTGCATTAAGTCGTGCCAATTTTTCGCGCTGAGCGCTCTCGCGCTCCGGCACAAAAAGTTCACCCCCATCGGCGGCCTTAATTTCCCCCACACGGTGCACGTACTGCATACGCTCCTTGAGCAGCTCCACAATAGACGCATCCACACGGTCAATCTGCTCGCGCAACTGTTCTATCTCATCCATGCGCGCTCATTCTACCACACTTCACCCCGCCTTGGCAAGTGGATGTACACCTCTTCTCATAGTCGGCTCGCTGGTCATCGCCAATGGGACCAACGGCAAAGTAGCGGGCCGCAGGGTGATGGAAAATAAGCGCGCAAACAGAGGCCTGTGGCTGCATCATGAATGACTCCGTGAGCGTGACTCCTGTGCGCATCGGCGCATCCAGCAGCGCAAATACCGTGCGTTTTTCGGCATGATCCGGTTGACTCGGGTAACCGCAAGCAGGCCGAATGCTCTGCACCCCGTCCGTTGGCCACACGTTGTCAATGATATGGTGGACGTTTTCCGCCATGGCTTCCGCCAGCACATTGGCCAGCGCACGCACCAACAAGGAGGAGTATGTGTCGCCCTGACCATCCAACTGCGCCCCCCATTGCTCCGCGCCGAGAATACTCACCTGCATGGCGCCCACATATCCTTCATACGGCTCAGGCGGCACAAAGTCGGCCAAAGCGAGGCGAGGCTTGTCGCTCATTTGCTGGCAGCGCATAGTGTGCAGCAGATAACGGCTTCCGACAAGCTGAATATCGTCCCCCACGCTATTGGCGCGCCAAATGCCGAAACAGCCGCGAGCGTGCAGGAGCCGTTTTTTCTCGGCGGAGTGCAGCAGATCTCGGGCGTCGGACAGCAACTCTTTCACCTGCTCCGCCTGCTGCGGGTCGGCGTGGGCGTGCAGGGTACGACGGGCGGGATTCCAAGCTTCATGCAGCCCGAAAACACGCAGTAGAATACTCCAATCAGCTGCGCTTTCCAATTCCTTCCAGCTGATGTCATAATCCAATCGGGGCGTGCAACATGCGCATCCGCACGGTACACCTGCGGTGAACACGCCTGTGCGCTGCGGCGCAGGAATGTGCGAGTTTGCCCAATCTGTTTTCAGAGCAGCATCACGCGCCTGCGCCAAGGACATCAGAGGCTTTTTCTCACGTTCGGTGTAGCTCGCACGCAACTCATCTTGCTGTCGGCGGATGGTTGCCAACGCTGCCGTGCGTCCCTGTCCGATGAGTGAGGCCGCCACGGGCGCCACCGTAGAAGCATCCGCCGTATGCACCACCACACCATGGGGGTAAAGGGGAGCAAGTTTGAGCGCGGTGTGCAGGGGGCTCGTGGTTGCTCCGCCCACCAGCAGTGGCACGCTCTGTCCCGCCTTCTCCAGCTCACTCGCCACATGCCCCATCTCTTCCAGCGAGGGGGTAATCAACCCCGAGAGCGCCACCAAGTCTGCTTTCTCGCTCTGCACGGCGTCCAATATCCGTTCGCAGGGCACCATCACCCCTAAATCCACCACCCGAAAACCATTGCATGCCAGCACCACGCCCACGATGTTCTTGCCGATGTCATGCACATCGCCCTTCACCGTAGCCAACACCACCGTACCCACAGCGGAAGATCCTGCTTTGTCCTGCTCAATAAAGGGAGTAAGTACACCCACGCTCTTCTTCATCACGCGGGCGCTCTTTACCACTTGGGGCAGGAACATTTTTCCCGCGCCAAACTGCTCCCCCACTTGCTTCATACCCTCCATGAGCGGTCCTTCAATGACGGCGAGAGCGCTTCCGCAGGCCTGAATCGCTTCCAGCGTATCCCCATCAATAAAGTCGGTGACGCCCTTCACGAGGGCGTGCGCCAAGCGTTGCTGCACGGGCCACTCACGCCACACAGCGGCATCCGTGGACGATTGCTCGTGCTTCTCCTCCTGCTGGGCGGCGAGCTGATGCGCATAGTCGGTGAGTCGCTCAGTGGCATCCTCGCGACGATTGAGAAGTACGTCCTCCACAAGTGCCAGGCGGTCCTTCGGTATGTCATCGTACACATCGAGCATGCCCGCATTCACAATACACAAGTCCAATCCTCCTTTCTGAGCGTGGTAAAGGAAAGCGGAATGCATGGCCTCGCGCACGGGATTGATACCGCGGAAAGCGAAGGACACATTGGAGATGCCGCCGGAGATATGACAAGCCGGGAAAAGGCGGTGTATTTCTGCCGCTGCGATAAAAAAATCGCGCGCGTAGTTGGCGTGCTCTGCGATCCCGGTGCCCACCGTCAACACGTTCGGGTCGAAGATGATATCCTCCTCTGGGAAACCGACGACCTCCGTCAGCAGCTTGTACGCGCGGCTGGCGATGCGGACGCGATCTTCAACGGAGCTTGCCTGCCCCTGCTCATCAAATCCCATGACCACCACGGCCGCGCCGTACCGACGAATGAGTCGGGCGCGCCGCAGAAACTCCTCCTCCCCGTTTTTCAGCGAGATCGAGTTCACAATTCCCTTGCCCTGCATGCAGCTCAATCCGGCTTCTATCACTTCCCACTTGGAGGAGTCGATCATGAAGGGAACCCGCGCAATATCCGGCTCCGCCGCCACCAGGTTCAGAAATTTTTTCATCACTTCGGGCCCATCAATCATGCCGTCATCGAAGCAAAAGTCCAGCACGGCCGCGCCGTTCTCCACTTGTTTTCGGGCAATGGAAAGCGCCTCCTCATACTTTGCTTCACGGATGAGCCGGGCAAACTTCGGGGAACCGGCTACGTTGCAGCGTTCGCCCACGAAAAGCGTGTTGCGCGTGCGATCGTGGTTGTAAGCCTCCAACCCGGCGAGTCGCATCTGCCCTGCCGGGGCAGGCGCGGCAGGCGTACGCGGCGAGCAATCCTGCACGGCTTCGCGAATGGCACGTATGTATTCCGGCGTGGTGCCGCAGCAGCCGCCGACAATATTCAAAAGTCCCTCTTTTGCGTACTGGCGCAAGATACCGGCCATGTGCTCTGCCGTGTGCTCGTAGCCGCCCGGCGCAAGCGGATCGGGCATGCCGGCATTCGGGTACATGCTGACGGCGCAGTCTGCCAGTGCGCTCAGTTCCCGCGCAAAGGGCAACATCAGGTCTGCTCCCAGCGCGCAGTTGATGCCCACCGCCAGCGGCTTCGCATGCCGTATGGAATTCCAAAACGCCTCTACGGTCTGCCCGGAAAGGGTGCGTCCGGCGCGGTCAGTCACGGTGAAGCTGATGATGACCGGCGGAAGCTCCGCGTTCATTTCTTCCCGCAGTTCATCAATGGCAAAAAGGCAGGCCTTGGCATTCAGGGTGTCAAAAATTGTCTCAAGCAGCAGTATATCCACCCCTCCTGCCACCAATGCCTTTACTTGCTCGCGATACGCCCGGCGCAGCTGGTGAAAATGCACGGCGCGGAAGCCAGGGTCGTTCACATCCGGCGAGAGGGAAGCCGTAACAGACAATGGACCGATAGACCCTGCTACAAAACGCGGTCGTCCATCCCTCTCCTGCGCCTCATCTGCCGCTGCACGGGCCAACTTGCAAGCAGCGCCGTTCATCTCGCGCACCAGTTCAGCCAAGGCGCCGTTCGCCACCACCTCATCGAAATACGCTTGGTCACGCGGTCCGGGCGGCGCCGTATGGAAAAACTCGTGCTGGCCGATGCAAGTGGACGCAAAAGTGCAGGTCGTGATGATATCCGCCCCGGCTTGCAAATAGGAGCGGTGGATTCCCGCTATGATCTGCGGCTGAGTAAGCGGCAGCACATCGTTGTTGTTGCGCAAGTCGTGCGGGTGCTTCTCCGTATCCGCAAAGAACTCGCCGCGGTAGTCTTCCTCCGTCAAGTGATGCCTCTGCACCATGGTGCCCATGGCGCCGTCCAAAATAAGTATGCGCTCGCGCAGCAGGTCTCGGAGTTGCTCGGTGCGGGGCATTGCGCAATGGTGCGTATTAACGCTCTGGCGGTATCGGATTCTTGTGCCACACAATCACACCCTTCCCCACAGCGTAAAAAAACACGGCCATCAACACCCCGATGAAAATCCCCATCGAGGCAAGAGCGGAACCATTCTCCTGGATCAGTCCTTTGAAGTTCACCGCCCATGGATATAGCAATATCACCTCCAAGTCGAACACTAAAAACAATACAGCAACCAAGTAATACTTAATCGAGAAGAATCCAGGAGCGCCGTCCCCCTCCGGCACATTCCCGCATTCATACGGTATATCCTGCGCCTTACGCACCTTCGCCCGCCGCCCAAATATCACGCTCAAAACCAAGATGATTCCGGCGAAGCCAAACCCGGCTAGCAACTGCACCAACGCTGAAAAATACTCTTGCTGCATACGCTCTGCGTTGCCTTATACCACATTCTTTCGACCCTGTCAAGTTGCACAAAATGCGATATGACCCACAATCGCTATGACATTTTTGCACGCGTCTGAAAACATTGCGCGCCTCCCCAATTTTCTACCCGACCGAGGCACACCACGCACTCCCATACCCTTTGTGCAAAACTTCTCCCGTGGAGAGCCCTACGGACAGCTCAGTAATTGAGGCAAAAAAACATCGAATCATGTCGGGGAATTTGAGTTCTCAGTGAATAACCAGGGTCGGTCAACCTAGCTGCGTCATGCCTTTTCTTGTTCGCTCTTTTTATCTCTTACGTCAGATAATGAACGAGTTGCGTATGCTTATCTCTTTTTGAAAGAGATGTCCAGTCTAAAAGTCAAAAAACATTTAGAAATAAGATTTTGACTTTGTCATATCGCTTGGGAGAGAACACGCGACACTGTCAATTTATCTTAATTTGAAACCGTAATAGTTTTATTGTCAGTGTGTCTACAATGGACAGGGCGCTCATCTCTTTCAAAAAGAGATAGCCTATGCCCCGATATGGATTGCACAACGTCAGCAGGCAGCAACCTGAGGAGTAACCTTCCTTACGTCATCGTGCAAGCCGGCGGACGAGGTTCGCGGTTGGAGACGCTCACCACGAACAAGCCGAAGGCTCTGGTGCCCGTGGATAACCGCCCGATGATTTTCCACCTCTTCGAACGTTACCCTCAGGCTAGGTTCCTCATCATTGCGGACTACCAGAAGGACACTTTCAAACGGTATCTGGCGGCGTTCTGTGAGGCAGATTACGAAATGATTGATGCCACGCGCAAGGGCACCTGTTCGGGCATTGCCGAGGCCTTGCAGCGTATCCCGTCCGGGGCGCCTTTCATGCTTATCTGGTGCGACCTCATCCTTTCGGATGTCACAGGGATGCCGGAAGCCGTGGAGAGCAACTACCTGGGCATCTCTAAGGACTTCCCGTGCCGCTGGTCGTACCGTGACGGTCAGTTCATCGAAGAGGCCTCTGCGGAGAACGGTGTCGCGGGTATGTTCATTTTCCACGACAAGGAACAGATAGCCGACGTCCCGCAAGAGGGAGAGTTTGTGCGCTACCTGGCGGGGAAGGATCTTTCCTTCCGTCGGCTGGACATGTATGGCGGGCTGGAGGTAGGCACCATGCTCTCTTACTTCCAGAACGAGTTGAACCGACCGAAATGCCGTCCGTTCAACAAGGTGGACTTCAAGGGCGACGTGGTCATCAAGTACCCCATCAACGAGCAGGGTGAAAAACTCGCCGTGGATGAAGGCAATTGGTACCGCAAGGCCAAGGAGCTGGGCTATGAAAACATCCCGCAGATCTACGGCTACGCCCCGCTGGTGATGGAGAAGGTGCGCGGCAAGAATGTGTATGAGTATGCCTTCCTGACTCGCGGGTTCAAGCGGGCCTTGCTGGTGAAGATCGTGGATGCCCTCAAGCAGCTGCACGCCCTCGCCCCCGCCATCCCGGCGAATCAGGCGGATTGCGAGAACAACTACATCACCAAAACCTTCGACCGCCTCGCCAAGGTGCAGCAACTCGTCCCCTTCGCGCAGGAAGAATGGGTCACCATCAACGGCAAGCGTTGCCGCAACATCTACGCCATCAAAGACGAGGTCGTGGAGCAGATGCGCCGTATGTTCCCGAGCGAGTTCCACTTCATCCACGGCGACTGCACCTTCCACAACATGCTGCTGGAAACGGAGGGGGTGCGACCGGTGCTCATCGACCCGCGTGGGTACTTCGGCAAGACGGCTCTCTTCGGCGACGCGGACTACGACTGGGCAAAGCTCTACTACAGCGTGGTGGGAGACTACGACCAGTTCAACCGCAAGAACTTTTCTCTGGAGATACGTGAGGAGGACGTGGAGTTGGAAATCGTGTCCAACGGATGGGGAGGACTGGAGGAGGACTTCTTCGAGTTGTGCAGGGCAGAGCGTCGCAAGATCAAGCTGCTGCACGCCATCATCTGGCTGAGTCTCACCACCTACGCCTGGGAGGACTACGATGCCATCTGCGGAGCCTTCTACAAGGGGCTGTTGGAACTGCAAACCTACCTCGACGAACAGCGCGCATGACCCCCGAAACTCTCACGCTCTCGCCTTTGCCGCACACCTGGATTCTGGATGTGGACGGCACACTCTGCGTACACAACGGACACCTGAACGGCGGGGATGAACTGCTGCCGGGGGTGAAGGAGTTCATGGAGCAGCTACCGGAGGGAGACATGGTTGTGCTGATTACGAGCCGTAAAGAGGAGCAAGGACCGGCGTTGGAAGCCTTCCTGCATGAGCACGACATCCGCTACGACCACATCATCTACGGGACGCCCATGGGAGAGCGCATCCTTGTCAACGACGATAAACCCAGCGGACTGTGCATGGCGTATGCGGTGAGGCAACAGCGTGACGAAACGTGGAATATTCATTGGAGCATTGATAAGGAGGTGTGATGATGCAGAAGGATGTCAATCTATTTGGTTTGCCCATCATCCGGGTGAAGAAAACAGAATTGTGCGAGAAACGCTATTTCCTGGGCATCCAGTACAAAGTGAAGAACCATCCCCGCTACGCCAACTTCGTCGAGGCATTTGCCGACAACGTGCATGGCGTGTATAACCGAAAGATCAAAGTGATACTCAATAATCTTGGCGAGGCTGTTGTGTATGCGCGCACCCACGCCCTCTGGTACAAACCGGAGGAACTCGTTTTCGGCAACCGTCCTCAGCACATTGACATCTTCCGTATGTTTGCCCCTCATATCCCGGTCTTCTACTGCGGAGGGGGCGCACTCAAGGGAGCGCAAAACTGCGGCAGCAATTGGATTGAACCTCTCCTAGCCAGTTCGCAACTCATCGCACTCAACAACCAGGGGAAACCTTTCCTGCAATCATGGGCAGAGCACTTGCATGCGGATGTGTCGCCTCTCTCATATTCCCATGCTGTTATTCCCCCGGAGGTTGAACGCAGCGCTCTCATCAAAGCGCGGGCCCTGCGACTCAATCTGGACAATTTCGTTTTTCTCTCGCCCGTCGCCCGTTCCTGCGATCCATTGTCTTCCTCCTTTTGGAGCAATTTGGAGACATCGCTGCGCAGCAAGGGCTACGGTGTGCTACATAATTCTACGATTTTCTCCATTCCGGAAGTTTACTCACTCGCCTCACGCGCCAAGGCGATCATCGCTCTGCGCAGTGGTTTGTGCGATATCCTCTGCGAACTTCCCGTTCCCCAATTCATCATCTATTCCCACAATAAGCTTCACAACGACCTGCAACCCATGTACAGCTTTGAGCATTTCCCATGGGCCACCAAAGAATTGATCCGTGAATACCAAGCGCTCGAAAGGACTGAAGTTACAATCATGGAAGATATCACCACCAAGATTTATGAAAGACATATCTGGCAAACAGTAGAATACCGGTGAAACTGCATATCAAGAAAATTTTCCCAGATTACACAAATATAGAAATCATGAGGATTCCTCTTTTCGAAAAAACATCCTATAGTAAAGGAGTCGTAAAAAAGAAGTTTCTTGGTGGTCTCTTCAAGACGAGAACGACATCCGACTGTAAGAACTATTACTTTCTGGGGATCAAGTTTTTTTGTTGCAATCACCGGTCAAATTCCCACTCAGCAATCATTAATGCAGTACGGACTGAAACTTATTCTGCACTTAATGCAGCGTTAAGAGAATTACACATTGAGCAATTTAAAAACCACTACATGGTCGTGGATCAACATCAGAAAGTTTTTCGTCAATTCAAGGATATCCACAGAGGATCTATTGGATGTGTACTAGGATGTGCTCCCTCTTTAAATTATTACAAAAAAATGGCCAATTGCTACCACTTTGGAGTGAATACATCGTTAAATTATATCAGGCCTGACTATTGGTTTTCCATAGATGCTGTTAATGTTAAAAATCTTTACAGGCAATTAGAATTGGCAGATTTTCCTAAATTTATTGGTCAGGCCTTAGTACTCCCTAAATATCATGTATACAAACGAGAGGATACGAAAGAGGTAACTTTTATACCTGATTGCGTGATTGAATCATTCCCCAACTCACATAAATTTTACATTGATCACCCGAGTATGGTCATTAGTAGAGACATTTCATTACAACCGTTACCTGACTTGGGATCATCGATTTTTTCTGCCCTTAGTTTTGCGATATATACAGGTTGCAAAACGATATATATTATTGGATGTGACTGTTCTTTAAATGGATATTTTGATGGTACCAAGCAAAGAATGGAGTGGTACAAGGGAAATATCCCTGAACTATTGATTGCGAGTTGGGAATTATACAAAGAACACATTTCAATTTTCCATCCTGATGTAGAACTTATTTCTGTAAATCCTGTTGGGTTGAGGGGAATATTTAAAGAGGCGTACACTAAGGAGTACCTCAACCATCATCCAGAAATTAAAGGAGTGCAAATAGACCTCTTGGAGGACCTCTGCAATTATAAAGGCTCTAACTAACAAGTACAAATGAAAACAGTAGCGTTTATTCCTATAAAACTCAACAATGAAAGGACGCCAGGTAAAAACACCAAACGTTTTGCCGATGGAACGCCTTTGTGTCATTTTGTCCAAAGAACACTTCTGAGGCTCACGGAAATAGATGAAGTGTATGTATACTGCAGCCAACTTGAAATACGAGACTACTTACTCAAAGGGATCGACTTTATTCAGAGACCAAGTGAATTAGATACGAGGGAGACTCTTTGTGGAGATATTATTCAAAGCTTTCTTCAAACGGTGAAAGCGGATGTGTATATTATGGCAAATGCTACTTCTCCCTTTGTCACAGCAGAAACATATAGGGCCTGCATCCATGCCGTACAAAACGGGAAACACACATCTGCCTTTGCATCCAAGCGACTACAAAATTTTGTATGGTACAGAAATCATCCTCTAAACTTTTCGCTGGATAAGGCTCCTAGGACACAGGACATGGAACCTGTATTTTGCGAATTATCGTCTCCTTACGTCTTTAGAGGAGACGTTTTTGAACAATTCCACGGGAGAACTGGGGAAAATCCGTATATCCACGAGTGTACAGAGGTTGAAGCCATCGACATAGATTACCCAGAGGATTTTGCTTTAGCTGATGTTGTATACATGAATCTTTTAAGGGAAAGGATCAAATGATTAAGTTGCTAGATTGTACCTTACGTGATGGCGGTCATATCATCGATTGTCATTTTGGGGAGGAGAAGATAAAGAGAATTGTTGACGCCTTAGAATGCGGAGGATGCGATATCATCGAATTGGGCTTCCTCCGAGATGATGTGGCGCGTAGTGAAGATGATAGCGTGTATGCAAATATAGAACAGACGGAAAGATATTGCTCAGATAAAAATGGGGCAGAGTATGCACTCATGGTACAGAGAGATCAATATGATGTCCGGAGACTGGAGGAATTTGACGGAAGAGTAGAGCATATACGCGTCTCATTCCATACATACGATAAAAAAGAGGGAATGGAATGTGCAAGAATTGTGAAAGAGAAAGGGTATAAGGTTCATATTAATCCGATTAATTTCTCTGGGTACAATACCGATGAAAAGAAGTGTTTGCTGGAACAGATCAATGAATTGAATCCTTATACGTTCACCATTGTTGATACATTCGGATCACTGTTGATGTGGCAACTGAAATACATCTACCAGTTGATAGAGAATAATTTGGAGAAAGGAATTCATGTAGGATTGCATTTCCACGAAAACCTCGCATCCTCTTTTGCCTTGGCGCAATTCTATGTCATGCTTAACGAAGGGCGCAGGCCCCTATCAATAGATTGCAGCATTGATGGCATGGGCAAGATCCCTGGAAACCTACCGATTGAACTAATAATGGATTTCTTGAACAAATACGAGGGGAAAAGCTACAATGTTACCTCGCTGGCTCAAATCAACGAAATGTTCATCCGCAGGATCAAGGAGAAGTCACCATGGGGCTACAGCTTGCCGTACGCCCTCAGTGCTCAGAGGAACACACACAGATCTTATGCTGCCTATGCTGTCCGTGTGGGAATGAATCTATGGGGGATACTTAATTTTCTCGAAAGTATCCCCGAGAAAGAACGCCCTCTTTGGAATGAAACTGTTGCCAAGAAAGCATATGAGTCCTTCATGTTACGATCATAAATCAAGTATTATCAAAACCACCGACCCAAACATCGTTCTCTAAAACAAAAATGTAGCCTTCTAATTAAGTTAAATCTACCCCATTTTAGAGATATTCTATTACTCAAATTACACGGGATACTGATAACGCCATCATTAATAAGGAAAGGATACCATCATGACATTACTACAGACCATTAAACCAAAGATAGATGAGCATAGTATTATATCATTTGACATTTTTGATACACTACTCGTTCGACCATACGTGCGTCCAACGCATCTATTTGTTCATGTAGAGAAGGCATATAGATGTCGCGGATTCGCAGCAGAACGTATAGATGCCGAACGAAGAGCACGTATCCGTCACAAAGAAATGGAAGATGTAACTCTCGACATGATTTATGAAGAAATCAATGGTGAATTTAGGAGGATGAAACAGAGGGAACTAGATTGGGAAGAGATGGTCCTGCGTGTTAATCCTGAATTAAAACAGGTTTATGATTATGCGCTGACGCGCGGCAAAAAAATTGTCATCACCTCGGATATGTACCTCCCAACTGACTTTTTAAGTAAAATATTGAAAAAAAATAGTTTAAATGATTGGTATAAGTTATATGTCAGCTGTGATGTTGGTAAATGCAAAGGAAGTGGAGCTTTATGGGAGCACCTGATCAGAGATAATTCTTGCACTCCTGAGATGGTCTTGCATATAGGGGATAACCAAAGGGGGGATTTTAATGTCCCCCGACAACTTGGAATAGATGCCATCTTGTACCCTTCCTTTATTAATCAATTCGGGCGAAGTGACATTAGAAATAGAGTTTTTATCAGGCAGTGTCAAAATAAATTGGGCGCATCAATTTTAATTTCTATTTTTGCATACAAATGGCAATTAAAACGTTGTGGTATTGGGGAGAGAGAAAATTATTGGAGTAAATTGGGATATTATTATGCTGGTCCTATTGCTTATGGTTATACCCGTTTTTTGGAAGTGGAGGCTACTAAAAGAAGTCTTAATCACTTGTTATTTGTTGCTCGGGATGGATATACCTTACAGAGAGTTTTTAATATATATAACCACAATCTAAAGAATAGTTATGTGTACGCCAATGGAGCCCTTCGCCGCATCACCAGTTTAGAATGTAAAAACAATAGCGTTTATGGGAAATACATTGTTGACTATTATTCTTCTTTGTGTTCCGAAATCAGAGAAAGAAAGACTGCGTTTACCTTCCGGACATCCAGTGATTATGAACGCTTTATAAATGAAAATCGCGAACTCTTTGAACCTTTGCAAAACGAATTTCGTAATGATTATGCCAAATATTTGAGCTTCCTAATCAGCAAAGAAGATCGTATTCTAGTCGTAGACACTATGGCTAGAACTTTTGCTAGTTTGGAATTAATCAAAGATTTTACAAAAAATCCGGTATTGGGAGCATATTTTACTTATGTGAAAGAACCTTTTTCTAAATATTTTAAATTTTGTTCTTTTGCTCGTACGGTTTATGCATATAGGGATAACGTAAAATGGGAAAAGAGCAATGTAAATCTCTTCACCAAAAATTGGGACTTCATAGAATTCTTACTCTCTTCTCCGGAGCAGCCGATAAAACAGATCGATAAGAGAGGTCTTCCCGTGTATGAAGAAACGCAGAACATATGGAAATTACGACGCGCAGAGGTCTATCCTTATATTTCAAACGCGGCTGTAGATTTTGCTCAAGACGTGCAAAAATGGTTTAAGGGACATGATATTTTTATAGAGTTTGACTCACTAATCGAATGGGTAAACGTATTTATGGATGCCCCCACTAAGGAAGGAATTGAAGCACTGTCCGGTATGAGATTCTTTCACGGCGTAGGAGATACTTTTTGTGCTCCTCTATTTGCCATGAAAATCCCCTTATCTCAGGTTATTTGCCATCCATGGGAGTCTTTAAAAATTGTTAGATCTCTCAAATGGAAAACTCCGCTGCAAAAATTTGTATGTTACGGAATTTATCACAAAATTAAGCGACCAAATGAAAGTACTACGAAACTTTTTGGCATGGTTGTTAGCTCTGTGGTCAGAGAGACGAATAAAGTAAAGAAGAAAGAGTTATTTGGTGCATGGAAGGTTATCAAAGAGCTTGATACAAAAAGGAAAAATTACTTTTTATTTGGGGTAAAAATTCTAAGGAGAAAAAGAAGAGATTGCATCTGCGAGTTACCTGAACGAATTATTCGCAGGATCATAGACAGGACATCACTCAATGTGCAGCGCTCATTGACCATAGCATTTTTACATCAGAAAACATTTAGCGAATTTAGGAACTGCAACCAGGGTGGAACCATTGTTTTGATTGGGGCTGGTCCGACTGTTAACCAGTTTCAGCCCATCGAGGGAGCAAAGTACATAGGGTTGAATAGAGCCTTTCTATACGACAAAGTTCACTTTGATTACCTTTTCACAATAGATAAACGTGGCCTCGATATTGGAGTTGAGAATTATTGGTCCGCATTCCTTAATTATGACTGTTTGAAGTTTGTCGGAGATCAGAATTTGGGGCCGAATTTCCAAATCCCCCAATCAACCATATATTTAGATTCTAGAATTCGCCGCTACAAGACATCTGCTAATCATTTGCCTGGAGGCTTTGTCGTGGATATAGATACGGAGGCATTAGCTAACTCAACCAGTTGTTCATTGCAAGCCATGCAATTTGCTTTATTTACCAATCCTGCGAAAGTATACGTGGTCGGTGTTGATTGCACCGTCAGCAGCATGACTCATTTTATAGGTGGCGCCTACGATACTTCAGTACGGAATGAAAGTGCTGCACGAAATGACGCATCACAGATTCTTGCATGGAGGAGGCTAAAATCGTTTGTTGCAACATATTACCCTGATACAAAGATCGTTATTGTAAACCCTGTTGGTCTGAAGGGGATATTTCAGGATGTGTATACAAAGCCTTTCTTAAGAAAACACCCCGAAATAGACACAAATAATATTAAGATGTTAGATAAAATCGAAAAATTAGGTTAGGGACAAACTGCTAAATAACAATGACTGAGTACGATAAGCAGAGAAATTTGGGATATGATTGGATCCGATTTGTTGCCACAATGATGATACTTTTTCACCATTTTCTTACAACTCTAAAATCTAATCATCTCCATTTCCCCCTCGGTTTAGAACATATTATTAACTATGGCGGAATGAGGTGGGGGGGGGAGGGGGTAGCTCTCTTCTTTATTCTATCGGGTGCATTGCTTTATAAGCATTACAAGGATAATTTTAACATGGGTTTATTTTATAAAAAAAGATATCAACGAATTTTGATCCCGCAACAGATCGGTTTTATTGCAGCACTTATAGCAACATATATTGTTTCGCCAAGCATCATCGATCGTGATAAACTTGGACTGCTGCTGTCCTTTTTAGGCTTAAATTATACTCAAGGATTTTGGGATAATTTTGGAGTAAGTGTGACATGGCTAATCGGAGAATGGTTCACGTTTGTTATCATTCTACTTTACGTCCTATTCCCACTTTTACGTTTCATGTTTCTTCGATACTGCCTGATAAGCACATTATTCGTAACAGCGATATTTATTCTAAATCTCGAGTTCCAGATACTTTCCTATGCAAACGGGGGATTTTCAATTTCTAATGGAATAATGTGTTTCTGGGTCGGCATGCTTTTTGAGAAACATAAGAACATACTGAATACTAATACATTGACGCTAAGTATTTTCTTTTTAGGAATACTTTATGTATTGAAACCAGTGCGCATCGGTGGGTACACATATCCTGTTGTTTTTATTTCCTCAATACTTTTATTCGTCATTTTATATCATATCAAATTGGACCTTAAATTTGTCAGATATATTTGTAATTATAACTACGAGATATATCTTGTACATCACAGAATTTTTATTCTTCTTCTACCACGCTTAATAACGGGGAATTCTAATGATTTGCAACTATTATATTGCTGTTTTTTTCTTTTAGGATTGACATTCATGGCATCAGAAGCTCTACACCGAGCATCGGATTTCACTACGCAGAAAATTCTATCATGGAACAATAATAAACTACTTTCCTAATTAAGTAACTTGTTTTATGCCTATACGCAGGACTCGATTTATGAAAACGACAATACGGAAAATGGTATGCTAAGGAGCAAAAAACGAATTTGCGCAGGCGCGGAGAAAGTCGTAATTTTCTTTGCTGTAAACAATACATATGCACCTTATTTGGGAGTGACCCTAGCGAGTCTGGTACAACAAGCGAAAAGTGAGCGTGAGTACGAACTGGTAATACTATATCACGACTTAAGTGAGCGAAACCGAGATCTGCTGAAGCACATTGTCGAACAAGTTGAAAGAAAAGATGCTGGCTGCTTCCGTCTACGTTTTAAAGGAGTGTCCATAAACGGAGCAGATTATAAATTTGCCCACGGATATAAACCGCTTTCAATCGAAACGTGGTACCGCTTGTTTGCTCCGTCACTTTTCCCCGAATATGACAAGATGCTCTGGCTAGATTCGGATGTACTGGTGCGGGCTGATGTTGCAGAGCTATACGCGACCGATATGGGAGACAACTGGATCGCTGCCTGCCGCTGGGATTACGGCATTATCTGGCTTTTGGAGCATGAGCGAAAACAGAAAATCTCCACGATGAAGAATTATTTTGCTAAAACTCTAAAGATAAAAAAACCAAAAGAAGATTATGTTAATGCGGGGGTCTTACTGATGAATTTGCGTGCGTTGCGCGAACAAAATGTTCAGGGGAAGTTCTTGCAAGCCGCTCAGAATCGCAAAATGTACTTTCATGATCAATGTGTTATTAACATGATATGCCACGATCATATTCACTACATTGATTCCGTATGGAACGGATTGATATCTTATGATATAAATGAACTGCCGCTCAAATACCGTAAAAAAGCTCTCGCAGATAGGGAAGAACGAAAAATTATCCATTGGGCAGGAAGAAGGAAACCTTGGAATCTCCCCCATTATGAAGCTAGTGAAGAGTGGTGGAGTTATGCGCGCAAGCTGCCCTATTACGAGGAAATTCTCTACACCAACATCTACGCTATTTTGCACGGAGAAATGGATAAGAAATTAGGGTCCGTTCCACAGCATTATTGAAAATACAAACATGGACAAGTCTCTAAATAAGAATGTGCGAGTAGAATTATCGTTCGTCGATAATAACTTTGCTCATGAGGAGCATGAGCAAGAAGCATCCGATGTCGTTGACAAGGTACAGGGGGATAACACCTTCGTCCATTGTCTTAGCAACTCTATTTTCGTCGTTCTGACCTTACTAGCCAACATTTTATGCGTTCCTTTATGGACAGAACTCGATTATGGCAGCTTTATAAAGACTTTCTTCAACAAAGAAGCACGACTTGAACTGTTCTATGAAGGCAAGATTTCCGGGGAGTCTCCTTTTCAGTTTCAAATAACACCTCAACCTTTAAATAGTCCTTCTCCGTATCTTTCGGCAATAACCAATCTTCAACGACTCAATTTAGACTTCAGGGCACGAGGGAAGTACCAAAAACTTTCGCTTCAGCTCAAATCTCAACGTGATGGGAAAATCACACTGGGGTTGCAAGGACCGTTTATATTCGATGATTATGGACATATCTATTCCGTACTAACAGATTGGCGAAACCTCAAAATAAACGGCAAAACCATTTTATCACAAGACGGCTTCCGCTTCGCCATGAAGGAGGTTGTGAACTTGCACAATGTCGGCGAGATGGTGGACCTTATCCTGCAGAAAATAGGGTAGGTAGAAACTGAGGAAGAAGAAATATCCTTTTCAGCAAGATCTGCAAGACTCCTTCAGCTTGTGTCTGGATCATTTTCATCGCGGCTATTCCTTGCATCATGGTAGAATACCACTTAATTGAAAAAAGAGTAGTTCCTTACTTGGTGAATAAGTTGAAACGGTTGCCTGGAGAATCTACGTTTCCAAGGTGAATCATATCCTAAGAGGGCGTAGGATTTCTTTTCCCTCCATTCCTCCGTCTTTTCTCCCCGCGTGTGCAAGGCCAGCGCATCGAGGTCCAGTCGGGAGGGTTCCAAGGGAGAGAGCTTCCCGCTCTCTCTCCATACCTTGGATCAATCCCGGCACGCCTATGGGAGAAAGGTGGTGGAGTTATGCGCGCAAGCTGCCCTATTACGAGGAAATTCTCCACACGAACATCTGCACGCTGACGAGAGCTGAGATGAAAAAGAACGCGGGGAATTAACCGGGGGCCCATGGCCGCACGCGATGAAAATACGCGGGTCATGGGCAGCACGATGATGATTTTCCCTGTTTCCCCCTCCAAAATTCGGGAAGAAAGTTACATATTTGCGGTAGAAAGAGGGGAAAAGATACGTATAATTGGTATATGAAGTGTGTTTTTTTGATAGGCGCCCTAGCCATCGTGGGGTGGGCGCAAGCTTTGCCTGCACCGGGGCAAGCAGAACATGTGCAAGTGGAAAAGGCCACTACTGGGCGCGATTATGTAGCCCGTCGCAGCATCGGTCACGTGGAGGCTATTCGCACTGTGCATGTGCGCGCCGCAGTAGAGGGCTTTCTTGTTGATACTCCCTGCAAGGAGGGTGCTTTGGTGAAGGAGGGAGATGTGCTTTTTCGCATTGATCCTTTGCGCTACCAAGCTGCCGTGCAACAGGCGGAGGCTAATCTCGCGCGCATTGATGCACAGATCATCTACGCAACCAACAACTCGAAACGCCTCTCGAAACTCGCCGAGAGCCTGGCGACCTCCAAAGAGGAAATGGAAACGGCCTTGGCCAAGCTGGAGGAGCTGAAAGCCAGCCGCACTGGCGCTCAGGCCGACCTGGCCAAAGCCAAAAAGGATTTGGAGGACTGCACGATCCGCGCCGAAATCTCCGGTCGTATCGGCCGTGTCGAGTTTTCCAACGGCAACTACATTACCGCCGGCGAGCAGCTGGCCACTATCACCCAAGTGGACCCCATCTACGTGCGATTCCCCCTCAGCCAATCGGATGTGAACGGCGCTTTTGGCGGCCCGAGGCGCATCGGCAGTGTAGCGGATGTACGGCTCATCACCGCCAGTGGCGCCCAGTACCCCGACTCCGGCACCATTGAAATTGTGGATAACCAAGTGTCGGGGAGTACTGATTCGTACACCCTATGGGCCAATTTTCCGAACAAGGAACACACGCTTATCCCGCGCGGCATCGGGGCTCTATTGGTATCACTCACCGACACGATGGAAGTGACGACGGTGCCGCTCACCGCCGTGCAGCATGATGCTGCCGGCTCTTTTGTCTATACCGTAGCTGAGGATGGGACGGTGGCGCGGCGCGATGTGGTGTCCGGCGCCATCCGGGGACGATTGCAGTCTATCTACGAGGGACTCAAGCCGGGCGAAACGGTGATTACTGACGGCGCTCACAAAACACGGCAGGGAGCGAAAGTGGTGCCCGTATTCCCGGAGCAAAAGAGTATGCGCACCTCGAAACCAACAGCTGACAGCGCATCGCAAGCAGAACCTGCCGTGCCCGTGCAAGTGGCCACGGCCAAACTCATTGCCGACCCTACTGTACTGGAATGCAATGGCGCGCGTGTGGAAGCCATCAACCGCGTGAACATCCGGCCGCTTGTGCAGGGTATCCTCGCGGAGCCCGCTTTCAAGGAGGGCGACCGCGTGAAAAAGGGCGATGTTCTGTTCTCCATCGATCCCACCCGCTACCAGGCCACAGTGGACGCCCAGCAGTCTGCCATCAATGTGCTTGATGTACGCATTGCCGATGCTCAGACGAAGCTGACGCGCCAGGAAGAGCTTGCCAAACGCAATGCCACCAGCCGCGATGAGGTGGAAAGCGCGCAGGCCGCCCTCAACGAGCTGCTGGCTCTCAAATCCGGCGCCGAGGCGGCTCTTATCATTGCCAAAGACAACCTCTCGCGCTGTACAGTGCGGGCTTGGATGGACGGTCGTATAGGCCGCGTCAACTTTTCCAAAGGCAACTATATAGCTGACGTGAAGTCGCCGCTGGCCACATTGATGCAGCTCAGCCCCATCTATGTGCGCTTCTCGTTGAGCGAAAGCGCGATTCTCTCGCACTTCGGCACGGTGGATAAAATGGTGGAGGATGCGGATATTTCGCTGGTGACTGCCACCGGCAAGGTGTTGCCGGAAAAGGGGCGCGTTGCTTTCTGCGACAACTTGGTGCAGGCTGCTACCGATACCATCAACATCTGGGGCGTTTTTGAGAATAAGGAACATCTCCTTCAACCGGGAGGCGTAGTTACTATTCGCGTTGGTCGCAGCAGCGATAAACCTGTGCCTGCTATCCCCACCGGTTCTGTTCTCACCGACACTCGCGGGCACTACACCTTTGTGCTGCGCAATGGCCGTGCCAAGCTCACGCGCATCCACTGCGGCACTGCCACTGATGACGGACTCACTCCAGTCTACAGCGGCGTGCACGCGGACGACCAAATCATCACCACCAATCTGGCCGCACTGGAAGACGGGACACCCGTGACCATTGAGCAATAAGAAACTCCTTTCAAAAAAATCGACTATGTTTTCCGATCTGTTTGTCCATCGTCCGAAACTCGCCTTTGTCATCTCGATTCTCATGATGCTGGGCGGCCTGCTCTGCCTCACCAAGATGCCTGTCGCGGAGTACCCGGAAGTCTCGCCGCCCACCATCAGCGTGCGCATGACGTACAGTGGCGCCAGCGCCGAAGAACTTGCAGAGGTGGTTGCTGCTCCGGTGGAGGAGCAACTCATCGGCATGGAGAACCTGCTTTACTTCTACTCCACCTGCGCCAACAACGGCACCTACATGCTTACGCTCATCTTTGAGACCGGCACCAATGACGATATGGCTTTTGTGAATGTGTCAAACGCCATCAAGCAGGTGGAATCCAAGTTGCCCGCCGAAATCAAGCAAACCGGCTACAATATCCACAAACGCTCCGGCGATATGCTCTGCTTCATTAACTTCATGTGCGATGAAAACAAGATGAGCGTGCTGGAGCTCGCCAACTGGGTGCGCATGAATGTACGCGACCGCATCGGCCAAGTGGATGGCGTGTCGGAAGTGGATATTATCCCCTCCCGCAATTACGCTATGCGCGTGTGGATGAACAGCACCCGCATGAGCGCACTCAACATCACCCCGCAGGATGTCAACGACGCCATCTCTTCCCAGAATATTCAGGCCGCTGCCGGTTCAGTAGGCGCCGAAGATGAACAGTCTTACGCTACATTCAAGGTGACTGCCACCGGCCGCCTGCGCACAGCGGAGCAGTTCGGCGACATCATCGTGAAGCGCGGCGAAGATGGTCATGTGACCAAGCTGAAAGATATCGCCGTCATTGAACTGGGCGCTGAGCGCAATTCCGGCTACAGTCGCCTCAATGGCAAAGATGCCGTGGGTATGATTATCCACCGCAACAACGAGGCCAACGCCTTGGCCACAGTGGAGGCTGTGCAAGCCATGATGCGCCAGATTCAGCCCAATATGCCCGATGGCATGGAGTGGACGATGGGTTACGACCCCACAGAGGCTATCAGCGCTACAATGGAGGAGATTGTGTTCACGCTGGTATTGGCCCTCGTTCTGGTGGTGGCGGTGACCTACCTTTTCCTGCAAGACTGGCGGGCAACGCTCATTCCTGCGCTGGCTATCCCGATTTCCCTGCTGGGCGCGTTCATGATTATGTATGCGCTGGGCTACAGCATCAATGTGCTGACCATGTTCGGACTGATTTTGGTGATTGGCTCGCTTGTGGACGATGCCATTGTAGTTGTAGAAAACGTGATGCGCCTTATCCAGGAAGAAAAGCTATCACCCAAAGAGGCTACCCTCAAGAGTATGCGCCAGATCACCGGCGCCATCATCGCCACCACGCTGGTGACGCTGGCAGTCTATGTGCCCATTGCGTTTTACGGCGGTATGGTAGGAGTAATCTACACTCAGTTTTCTGTGACAATGTGCGTGGCGCTCTGCATCTCGACCTTCAATGCCCTCACGCTTTCCCCGGCGCTTTGCTCGCTCATTCTGAAACCAGCCGGGTCCAAGGAAAATCGCTTTTTCACGTTGCTGTTCTGGCCTTTCAATAAATTCTTGGAGCTCGGGAAACGCATCTATCTTTTTGGTGCGGGGATTCTGGTGCGCAATGCGTGGCTCACGGTGCTTGTTCTTCTGGGTGTTCTAGGAGCTAACTATATGTATTTCAATGGTTCTCCAACTTGGTGGCAGAATCTTGTGCATGGCGGTCAGCAGCAAAAAGCTCCCGTGATGAAAGGCGCTGCCCCCAATGCCAGCGGCCTGCATTTTGCAGATTTCCTGGCTCCGGGAATGATCAAAAACTCGTTTGTACCCACGGAGGACAAGGGCGCGCTCTTCGTGATGATTACGATGGAAGGCACCGCCACGGCTAAACAGCGTACGGACAAGGTGCTGCGACAGCTTGAGGAACGCGTGAGCAAGATTCCCGGCATCCGTGCTGTCACTGCTCAGAGCGGTTATAGTTTTACGACGGGCTCAGGCGAAAGCAGCGCCATGATGATCATTCAGCTCAAAAACTGGGACGAACGCACGACTCCCGACCTGCACGTGTCTGCTATTGCTCAGCAGGTGAATGCCGCCTGCGCCGATATTCCGGAGGCCTCGATTATGGCGGTCACCCCTCCCGCTATCATGGGATTGGGTATCACAGGTGGCGTGTCCATGGTTCTGCAGGTGTCAGGCGAAGCTACCACGCTGGATATGGGCAATATGGTCAAGGAAATTCAGCAGCGTTTGCAGGCGCATCCCGATAAAGTTTCGCTCGCCCGGAGCGAGTATAATGCCGAGAACCCTCAGATTCGCCTCGAAATCAACCGCGATAAAGCACAGTCGCTCGGCATCCCGGTGAACACAATTTTCAATACCCTGCAGAGTGTGATGGCCTCCTCTTACGTGAATGACTTTACTCTCAATGGTTTCAATTTCAAGGTGATGGTGCAGGGTGCAACACATGACCGCCGCACGCCGGATGACATCCTGAATCAGATGGTTCGCAATGAGAAAGGGCTCATGGTGCCGCTCTCTGCAGTATGTTCTCTTTCCTATGCCATGGGACCGGCTCAGTACGCGCGCTTCAATCAGTACATGAGTGCGGACATCACGGTGATGCCCGCCCCCGGCGTCAGCTCCGGCGAGGTCATGCAACTCATCGAAGATACGCTCAAGCAAATCAATCAGGAGGAACGCCAAGCCGGGAACAATCGCCAGTGGATGGTTTCATGGAAGGACCTTTCATTCCAGGAACGTCAAAATACGGGCAAAATCGGCACCTTGGTCGCCTTGGCCGTCCTTTTTGCCTATCTCTTTCTGGTGGGGCAATACGAAAGCTGGACCACCCCGGTGCCGGTGATGCTCACGGTGAGTGTGGCCACGCTTGGCGCGCTCATGGGTGTGCATCTTTTCGGACTGTCCCTTTCCATTTATGTCCAGTTGGGTATTTTGATGCTCATTGGACTGTCGGCCAAGAACGCCATCCTCATGGTCGAATTCAGCAAGGAAGACCACGAGCAGAATCACACCCCCATTAAACAGGCTGCAATGAATGGCGCCGGTCTCCGCTTCCGAGCTGTACTCATGACGGCTATTTCCTTCATCTTCGGCGTGCTGCCCATGGTTGTCGCCACCGGGTCAGGCGCTGCCAGCCGTCAGGAAATAGGCATCACGACCTTCTGCGGCATGATGCTTGCCACGCTCTTCGGCATTTTCCTCACGCCGGGTCTCTACGCTCTCTTTGCCCGTATGCGCGACTTTGCCTATTCGCTCATCCATCGCTCCCCGCGCGGCTGACATTCGCTTACTTGAGCAGGTCGCGAATGCTTCCTTTGGCGTAGTGAAGGGCCTTTTCCCCGTGCGCATCCACAGCCCCTTTGCGAGCTTTGGCCTTGAGCAGCAGCTTCACCAAGTCTTCGCGATTGTTCTTGACTGCCATGGTGAGCAGCGGTTCTTTCGCAAAACGCTTGTCATTCACATTCAGCCCCGCCTTGAGTATCTCCTCCAGCAACTTTGGATTTTTTCGGGAGAGCGCCATGGTCACCGGATAGCCGTTGCCCCAGCCATCCGGGCTGTAGTTCATACCGCGATAGTATGGTAGCAGCACATGCAGAGGGCCCGTCTTTTCGTACCACACAGCTTCGTGAATCGGGTAGGCGCCATTGCTGGCTTGCGCCATCGGGTTTGCACCCGCCTTCAGCAGAGCTTTCACAATTTCTGCACTGTCGTACCCCGCCGCGATGTGCAGCAGAGTCTTGCCATCCGCCCGATGCAAGGCATTCAATTTTGCCCCGGCAGCCAGCAGAGTTTTCACGGCGCCGAGATTTTGCTGCACAATAGCCTCCTCCAGCAGGGTGTTCCCATTTTCGCCCACTGCCGCATTGACATCAATGCCGGACAGTTGCTCCTTCAAATCTTTGCTTTTTTTGCCGTGTATGGCGCGGAAGAGACGACTCAGTTTTACGCCCTTTTCCCATTTGCGGCGAACTTCCGGATCACTGGAAAGTTGGGCAATCGTGATACGCGTGCCGTCCCACTGCACGGCTTTCAGGGTATCTGTTTCCGGTGGACAAATGACTGTAGTGGTCTCGTTGTCCTCGTGATTGAGACCGCGAATGGAGACGCGCAACAAACGATCGCCGTTGTAGGCCTCAAATGCCACGGCGTTTTTCCACGCATCGGGCGGGATGTCTACTTGTTGGACAGGCAGTTGGATATTCGGAGCGTTCGGAGATTTCTCAACTGGCAATTTTTTGCGGAAAATGTCCACATTATTGGCCGAGATGTAACAAATGACGCTTGAATCCGGCTCCGGATAGCGTGCGGCATAGTCCAACGCTTCCTGCACCATGTCTTCGGTCACGGTGATAAAAGATATGCCGTAGTCGTCTACTTCGCGATCGAGCGGCGCCGCCATACCCACCTGCAGAAAGTAGCGCGAGAAATTGAGTTTCGCCGCATCGCACGCGCGCTTGAGAAAGAGCATACGCAATTCACCGTTGGTCATCTTGCTTTCATCGGTCGTGCGTACATCGTGATAGATAGCGGGTAAGAACCGCTCATTGCCTCGCGCCTGCGTGTTGTACAGGTAGAGTTGCCAGAATGGGATGACCGCTACAAAGGGATCGCCGCCTTCTTGGCGACCCAGCGGCTTGTACAACCCATGGTCTGCCCCCGCTTGGAATTGCCACACTTGGTGTTCTACTACAGCACTGTGTATGAAGCAGTCAAACCGACCGCCACGCATGTATGTTTTATCGGCGTTGCCGCTACTTTCATGCTCAAGGCGTGCCTCTGAGGGATTGAAGTGGTAATTGACACAGGCGGAACAAATGTTGTTGGTGACTTCCGTGGTGCCGCCCCATTTCATTCCGGGGCACGTTTGATTCACGTGCCCGAACTCATGCGCCACTCCCCAGGCGCTTTTACGCAATTCATCCGGGTTGGCCAAGCCACTCATCGTCTGGTAGTGGAAAGCCGCCCCATACCCATCTGCATGCATAAAACCACTCCATTGCACACGTCCGTGGATATGGTTCCCAGGGTGACTGCCATCATATTTCCAACCCAGCACATCGTTTTGCTCCATCTCGATGATTCGATCGTAGAGCGCAAGAAGCTCCGGCCCTTTCTCCGGACAGTATTTGCGCAATGATTCCACATCGTACGTGAGCTGGCAGCGCTCCCCAAGCAGATCGAGGATGTTGCATTTGGCGTCCCGCAGCAGGCGTTTCCATGTAGCGTGATCGTCCTGAGGCGTAAAGACACCGTTAATCTGCCCTCCGTGAATGCTCACCTTGACTGGCGGCGCGCTTTCCGGCGCATCGGAACGGTAATCCAAGTATCCCAGGCCGCGGTTTTTGATACGCAGAGTATTTTCCCCCTCATTCAGCCGGTATTCATCGTGTGTGCCGCCTCTCTCAAAGTCGTGAACGATGAGAGTAACGGGCGCGCCTTGGCAGCCGCTCAGAGTGATGGTGACCTCTTCTCCGGGACTGAAAAATATACCTGTCGGGTTTTCAAAGGAGGAATAGGCTCTCGTTTTCATGCGTCGGCAGAAAGCATCCTTGCTCAGGTAAGCGCGGAAAGTACGGTCGCGGTACTTCTGCTCAGGAGGGCCTTGATTGATATCGGTATAATCCGTATACCGGGGCACGTCTTCGCTCTGTTCTGCCCATAACGAGGCCGACAGCAGAAGCCCTAAAATGATGGCGATGTGTCGCATGGAGGTGACGAGAGAATTTAAGGTTTATTTCAGGAATTGGAGCAGTTCATTACTCGCATAATCTGCGGCTGTTTTACCTTGGTCGTCCTTTACATCTTTTCGCGCGCCAGCTTGCAGCAGTATTTTGACGATTGCCGGGTTTCCTTTCTTAGCGGCTGCAATGAGCAGCGGCTCCCTGAAGCAGGAATGGTCCACCTGCATCCCCGCCTTTATCATTGCTTGCAGCATCTCCGCGCGTCCTGTGCCTATAGCCATTTCGGCCGGGGTGCCCACCCAACCGCCGCACGGACTGTAATTCGCTTTCTTGTAGTAGGGCAACAACGCGCGCAAGGTGTCCAACCGGTTGAACCACACAGCCTCATGCAGTGCCGTCGCCCCATTCTCGGCTTGCGCCCATGGGTCCGCCCCGCCTTGTTGGAGCAGTGCAAGTGCAATCTCGGTCGCGCCCCTGTCTGCGGCCACATGCAGAGCGGTTTTGCCATCGGTCGTCGTGCGACCTGGTGCGGCTCCCGCCCGCAGCAACATTTTCACCGCTTCCAAGTTGTTCGCTTCGGTGGCTGCGATCAGGATGGGGGTTTGCCCGTCGGCGGCGAGCACATTGGGATCCAGTCCCTTCTGGAGTGCTGCACGCAACGAGGTTGTGTCTCCCTGTTTGACTTGATCAATGAGGGTCAGCTCTTTTTCACGCGCAGCGCAGGCAGCTCGAAGACTCGTCCGAATTCCCTCATCCTGTGCCAGATCAAGAGGCGTTCGCTGTTGTCGATCGCGGGCCATGGCATCCGCGCCCCGGCTGAGCAAGAGCTGCACCACCGCCTTGTGGCCCGCCTGAACAGCTAGGTGCAGTGGCGTCATTCCCATCTCATTGCGCAGGTTCACCGGGTAGCCCTCGCGAAGTCTCCGTTGCACCAACTTTGCCTGTCCGACTTTCGCAGCTTCGCTCAGTGAATAAATGCCATTGCTGCAATGAAGCGGCTTGTAGCGCTGCGCCTGGTTTTCCTCTCCGCCCGCTGTTAATTCAAATACGGGCATTGCACACGCGATGGCGCCTATCATTGCCCTCCATACCCTCGTTGTGCTGTTTCTCCTGCACTTCATGATGCACCCTCCTCGCTGCATACTATCACGTTCCATACGCTTCATCAAGCAATTTTCACGCACTTTCCATCGCGCGCTGCGGCGCAATTCCGGCTTGACTCTCTTCTCTGCTTTCCTACAATTAGACGCGCCGCCACACCTCGCCCTCATGAAAAATTTTCCCGCTCGCGCACTCGTGCGTCGCTTTCCTTATTTTCGAGCATTTTCCCCGGTTCTCCTTCTGCTATTGTGGTACTTCCTGCTTGCCAATTTGTCGCAAGGAGCCCCCGAAGATTTTTCTTCTCTACCATCCTCCTCCCCGCGCTTTGTGATGTACAACGTACGCAATTACTTTGTGGACAAAGATGCTCCGCGCTCCCCCTATCCACGCCCCATCAAACGCATTGCTGAGCGTGAGGCTGTAGCCGATACCCTGGCCTCTGTGCATCCCCAAGTCATCGGGCTTGTCGAAATTGGCGGCCGTGCTGCCCTGGATGATCTTGCAGAACGTCTTGCCCGACGTAACCTGTACTTTCCTCACCGTTTTGTGCTGGAACGCCGGGGCGAAGATCGCGCTCTAGGCATTCTTTCCCGGTTTCCCATTTTGCACAACAACTCGAACGCCAACTCCAAGCTTGTCGGCGAGCGTACAAACCGCCGCATGCTGAGGGGAATTTTGGACGTGACCCTATGCGGATATAATAACCGGTGCTGGCGCATTGTAGGCGTTCATCTCAAATCTCGTAAGACGGATAATCCCAGTGCTGCGGATACCCAACGGAGCCGCGAAGTAAAAACTCTCGCCGCTCATCTGCAATATGCTCTTCTTCATGACAACAAAACGCCTTTCCTCGTGTTTGGCGATTGGAACACCGGGATCCATGACCCTATCCTGCTCTCCCTGACCCAACCCGCTGACAGAACGTTCGCTCTACACCGCATCAAAGCAACTGATGCTCACGGCGATCCCTGGACAATATATTACGCCCCCAATCGGGAGTACAATACGTTTGACCACATCTACGTCAACTCCACGTTTCTCGATTTGTCAGGAAAAGGCATGGAAAGTGGGGTCATCGAAAAAACGCCCCATGGAGCCGGCAGCGATCACCGTGCCGTCTGGTGTTCTCTCCCTTGATTGAAGGCACCATCATGCAATGGAAAAAAATGTATCATTTGCGCACGGAACGCAGCGAATATCTCACATGCCGGATGCGATGAAAAAACATGTCGCATCCCTGACATGAGCAAGGCTTGATTTTACTCCCAGAAGGGCTATAATAGCGTCTTCCAAGGAAGGGAACGCTCCATGAAACAATTTTTCACTATAACTCTTATTACGCTCGCCATGGCTCTGAGTTTAGGCTGTTCAAGCGACAAAAGAGACCAAGAGGCCGAGCAACCATTGATTGTGCAGCCGCTCGAACCACAAGCCCATCCTACCCCTCGAAAGAATCTGACAAAAAAACCCGAAAAGAGGGCGTTACGTGTCCCATCGGAGCCAAAGGTGTTCAAACCTGCAGTACCCGGGCGGCGCGTGGCGCGTGTAAACGTGCCGGGCAAGTATGTAGCGCTCACCTTTGATGACGGGCCGAGCGCGAGCTACACGCCCAAAGTGCTCGACATCTTGCGCCGCCATGGTGCCCACGCCACCTTTTTTGTGTTGGGAGAGAACGCCGCGTGCAACAAAGCTATCCTCGCCCGCGCCGCTGCTGAGGGACACGAGATAGCCTCCCACACATGGGATCATGCCAATCTCACCAAACTCAGCCACGAGCAAATAGCTTCCCAAATGGATCGCACAGCTGCTGTAGTGCAAGAGGCTACAGGACGCAACCCCGCGCTGATGCGGCCGCCATACGGTGCCACCAATCGAGATATCGTGGACTACATGATGACGCAGTACGGCATGCCCAGTGTTCTTTGGGATGTGGATACGGTGGATTGGAAACATCCGGGAATCGGTGTGGTCATTGATCGCGCTGTCAACCAGGCACACAATGGGTCCATTATCCTGCTGCACGATATACACGGCTCCACTCTGCAGGCAGTGGAAGGAGTGGTGAGTGGCTTACAAGCACGCGGGTTTCAGTTAGTTACTGTATCCCAGCTCATCCGCATGGGACGCAGCGCAGCGGGCGCCGCTCCGGACGCCCCAGCCCCCCCTGCCGTGGCAAACACGTTGCCGCCGAGTGATGAGGGGGGCAGTACCCCCTCGCAGCCTGCTGATCAACAGCCCGCCCCCCCTGCTTCCCCAGAGCAGCCAGCTCCGCCTGCTCCAACTGCCACGCCCTTGCCTGAACCACAGCAGGCTGTGGCCAACTCGATTGCTCCTCAAGAGCCCGAGATGGGGGCCGCTCCGCAGCCGACTGATAGCCAGATTCCCCCTGCTGCATATCCTCTTGATGCCGCAATCGAATCGGACGATGTGCCTGACCAACAAAATCAGCCTGATGTGCAGTAATGGGCGAAGAGCTATCCCATTGTGTCTATTTAGTGGGCGCAGGACCCGGTGACCCCGGGCTCATGACCCTGAGAGGGCGCGAGCTGGTAGAACGTGCAGATTGCGTGGTGTACGATGCGCTCGTGCCTCGAGTCATGCTCGGCTGGTGCAAGGAAAGCTGCGAACTCATTGACGTTGGCAAACGCGGTGGCTGCCACACCCTGACCCAGGAAAAAATCAATGCCTTGCTCGTGCAATGTGCGCAGCGACATGCATGCACCGTGCGCCTGAAAGGCGGTGACCCCTATGTGTTCGGACGCGGGGGAGAGGAGGCCCTTGCTCTGCGGGATGCGGGTGTCGCTTTCCAAGTAGTGCCTGGAGTCTGCTCTGCCATCGCAGGACCGGCCTATGCAGGTATACCAGTAACTCACCGCGACCATTGTTCCCAGCTCACGATTTTTACTGGCCACACGGCAATGGACGAGGGTGCAGGTTTGCCGGATGCCGCCGCCATTGCCGCCGCTCCTGGTACGCGGGTGATGCTCATGGGCATGGGTCAATTGACCGAAAAGATGCAGGCTCTGCAGGATGCCGGACTGCCGGGTGCAACCCCTGCGGCTGCGGTGCAATGGGCCACAACTGCGCGCCAAATCTGCGTGCGGGCTACGGTGGCTACATTGGCCGGTGAAGCGCAGAAGGCTCATTTGTCATCCCCTGCTGTGGTAATTATTGGAGATGTCGTCCATCTTGCAGATTCCCTGGATTGGCGTCAACGTTTGCCACTGGCAGGACGGCGGATTCTCGTGACTCGTGCTCGCCGACAGGCGGGTTCTCTGTGCCGTGCCCTGCGTGAGCTCGGAGCGGAAGTGGCAGAATTGCCAACTCTGCGCATCGTCCCGCCACAAAATAAACAAGCTTTTGCCAAGGCTGTGGTCGGCAGCCCTCACCACGATTGGCTCGTCTTTTCCAGCCCGAATGGAGTGGAACGCTTCTTTGAGGCGTTCTTCACTGTGTACGAGGACCTGCGCGAACTCGGCGGCTCACGTATCGCCGCACTTGGCCCGGGTACTGCTGAGCAACTCCGCAAGTGTGGGCTCATGGTGGATGTGATGCCGCAGGAGGCTGTAGCAGAACAACTCATCGCCGAATTTGACCGCAGGTCAGACGACTTTGGCGGACTGGAACACAGCACTGTACTCTGGGTGCATGCGCAACAGGCACGCGATGTCATACGCCGCGAATTGGAGAAGCGCAAGGCCATAGTGGATGAGTGCATCGCATATGACGTGGCGCCCGGAGATGCGCGTTATGCGGGTATACTGATCGAGGAGGGGGCAGACCTTATCACCTTTACCAGCTCCAGCGCGGCGGCGCACTTTGCGAGCATGGGACTGAACCTGCCGAAACATTGCGCCGTGGCAAGCATGGGCCCAATAACTACCGCCGCACTCAATAAGCTTGGCATGCCGCCGACTGTCGAGGCCGATTTGCACACAATCCCCAGTCTGGTGAGCGCTATATGCCGCTGGGCTGCAACCACACGCTCATGACCTCTGACGCATTGAGTTTCTTTGCCTGTTTGGGAATCAACCACCGCACTGCTTCCGTGGGCCTGCGCGAAAAGTTTGCCGTACCACAGAGAAAGCTTGCTGAAACCACACACGAGCTGCAACGCGCTTGCGGCATGGCAGAGCTCGTCCTGCTCTCCACTTGCAATCGCACTGAACTCTATTTTGTCTCGGCAGATGTCGGGAGTACGCAACGCGCCGTCATTGCGCATTTTTTGGGTGCAGATTCCACTGTCGCCACCAGCGCTTTTTACCTGCACCGCGATGCCGCTGCGCTCCGCCACCTCGCCATGGTGGCCGCCGGACTCGATTCCATGGTCATTGGCGAAACAGAGATATTCGGCCAGCTCAAGGATGCGTACCGCACCGCCTGCTGCGCCTCCACAGCAGGGCGCACCTTGCACCGCATCTTTCAAAGCATCTTCTCCATCGGGAAAAAAGTGCGCAGCAGCACGCTTATTACCGTTGGCCCCACCTCTGTAGGCGCAGCAGCTGTCGCTCTCGCTCGCGAGATTTTGGGAGATCTGGAGGGGGCGAACGTGCTTGTTGTGGGTGCGGGCGATGTTGCGCGCAGCACGGCGCAGAGCTTACGCTCCCGCGGTGCTCAAAGCATTTTTGTGGCAAATCGCTCCTATGAACGCGCCCAGGCTCTCGCCCAAGATGTAGACGGCCGGGTCATCCGATTCTCTCAATGGATGTCCTTTTTGGAACAGATAGATATTGTCATTGTGTCCACAGCAGCGCCGGTGTATGTGGTAACGCAGAAGGTGGTCGAACAGGTTTGTGCCGCTCGTTCGGGCAGACCCCTCTTCATCATTGATTTGTCTGTCCCGCGCAATGCAGACCCGGCATGCGCAGCGGTGAAAGGAGTCACACTTTACGACATGGACGCCCTGCAGGCGCGAACTCGCGAAACCATGCAACAGCGACATTTGCAAGTGCAGCAAGGAGCCCAACTTATCGAACAGTGGCTGACAGATGCCGGACTGCAGCTTCTGCCACAGCCTGTCTATACGTTGGCAAGTCCTGGTGTAGCCTCAATCCCTGTTGCTCTTGTCCCAGCAAAAAAAACGGATTTTTTTTGAACATTTTGCCATACGAAGCCGTCTACCTTTTCGAGCCTACATAACAACAACTATCCCTCATGCGCAACAAATCAATACAACCCGGAGAGCCCGAGGCCTCTCAGGAGTGGGTCGTGCTCCTGCGCACCTTGCGCATAGAGGCTACCCCGGAGGCCTGCTTTGAGGAGCGCTTCCTGCAGGACTTTCGCCGTCGCGTAGAGCGCGAGGTCGTGTGCCGCCCAGTGCACAGTCTCGTCTGGGAGCATGTAAGCGCCCTCATGGAGCATCTTGGGGTTCGGCGTGTCGCTTTTGGCGCATCGGTCTTTGGCTTGGGCGCGCTGTGTATGGGGTTCCTGACTTGGCAGAATGCCCCATCCACAGCAGCACGAACAGAGCACCTTTGCGAACTGGAAAGCCGTGCCAACTCTCTACAGCCTGGCGTTTCACGCCAAGTCGTGAGTACAACTGTACTCTCTGAACACGCTCGCCGTACCCCCAAGCGCAATATCGTGGTGCTGGCGGGGGACGAGGAAGATCCGTTATACGCCGGCAATATGCGAGAAGACACCGCACTCCACGAGCTCAACACGGACCCTTGGTCAAGCGCTGAGGGTGCGTCTTTTTCCCCCTTTTAAGTGGGTGTGGCGTGGATGGAACCAAATGTCCCTCTGCAAATAAGCTTTTTTGTTTGACTGCAGTTTCGCATTGGGTTTCCTCAGTTGAGACCTGACAACAAGCGAGCCGCCCCGAAGAGAGCGGCTCGCATGGAATTCAGGGAAAAAGGGCTAGTCTAGCACCATTCCTTGGGAGACCAGAAGAGCCGTGCCTGCCGTTTCGTAATGCCACGCATGTTCAGATAGCGCGTGCGCAGCAACTCCGGTGTCGCATGCCCCATTTCAAGCTGAAGCATGGACAGGTCCTTAAAGCGCTTGAGGTGGTAACTCGCGAAGGTGTGGCGCAGCACATCCTGCTGCCACGTTTCTATTCCCGCCTCTCGGCGCAGCTCCCTCCATCGGTAATCCCATCCTGTCGGGCAGAGCGGTCCGCTGAGTTTCTTTCCCTTGCACACTTGAACCAACCATCGCTTCAAAACAGGTTGCATGGTGATGCAACGCGCTCCGCCCGTCTTGCTGTGCCTGGCCGCCAGCAGCAGGATGCCCTCCTCCCAATTAATGTCCTCCCAGCACAACCGTTGCGCCTCCGATGGGCGCACTCCGGCCCAGAGCATCACTCCCATTGTCGCCGCACAGGAGAGGTGCCGGGGATGCTGAGCTACTCGTACCAATTGCTTGATATGTTCCCATGTCAGCGCCGTTATCTCGACTTCGGCCAGGTTCGGTTTGACTATCCCGTCAACCGAATTGCAACTGCACCATCCATGGCGTATCCCGCATGCGAATATGGAGTGCAGCACCAAGCGCGCTTTGTTAAATTGACGCGGAGTAGAGAATAGCTCTGATAGTACCGCATAGCAATGCTCCACCTTAATGTGGCGCAGCTGCATCTCTGCCATGTGAGGCGCGCCTTGCAGAATACGCTTACATATGTAGTTGAGTTCGTGCAATGTACTGGGACGCCTCCCGCCGCGTTCGCGCAGCGATACCATGACTGCCTCGTGGAATGTCACGGAATGGGTTGTTTCTCTTAGGATGCGACTCCCCTCACTGATGATTTCTCGGCAATAATTGAGTCTTGCCGTGCCTTTCTCGTTGTGTGGGCAGCGCTCCAGCAACTCGCGCGAGAGGCGCATCGCATCATCCGTTGTAATCCCCATCTTGTGGGGCCATGATTTATGTATGGTCTTCATAATAAAAATCCGGCACCATGCCGGGTTGCGTAATCTACCCCCAGATACCCCGAGGCGTCAACACTGAACCGCCAAAGCGCCTTGGCATTCCATTTTCGCCAAGTCTTTCGGAGAGTTGATTGCGGCTCCCCGGCGCCGCCCTCTCCCTCCTGCTTCCCTCCCTTTGCAGCGCGCAGGCATCCTGCCCCAAAAAAGGCTTTCCATGTGATAGGGCATTTGGTAGAATGCTTGCACACACGAAAAGGTGCATGTTTTGATCTGACACGCCATGACAAAAAAATTAACTCCCAAAAAGATGACTGGAGCCGAGATCCTTGTGCAGTGCCTTGTGCGCGAGGGAGTAGACGTCGTATTCGCCTACCCGGGCGGGGCGAGCATGCCTATTCACCAAGCTCTGAGCCACGAGCCGAGTATCCGCACGATTCTGCCGCGCCATGAGCAAGGCGGCGGGTTTGCCGCCGAGGGTTACGGGCGCGTGACCGGGAAAGTGGGCGTCTGCATGTCTACCTCCGGTCCCGGAGCCACCAACATGATTACCCCCATCGCGGATGCATTCATGGATTCCATTCCTCTGGTGGCGATCACCGCCCAGGTTGGCAAGCCGCTCATCGGCAGCTCCGCCTTTCAGGAGACCGATGTGTTCGGCATGACGGCTCCCATCGTGAAGCACAGCTATCTCGTGACGCGCGTGGAAGACATCCCGCGCATCATCCGCGAGGCCTTTTACATTGCGCGGACTGGTCGTCCCGGCCCGGTAGTCATCGATGTGCCCAAAAACTTCCAAGAAATGAGCATTGTGCCGGACTTTGACCAGCCGATGGACTTGCCCGGCTACAATCCGGAGCTTCCCCTGCCGAAGGAGGAACTCGACCAGGCACTGCCGCTGCTGTTGGCGGCCAAGCGCCCGGCCATCTACGCGGGCGGCGGAGTTGTGATAGCCGATGCGGCTGCAGAGCTGCGCGAGTTGGCCGAACGCCTGCAAATCCCCGTGGCGACGACGCTCATGGGTGTAGGAGTGATGCCGGAAACCCACCCGCTTTCCGTGCGCTGGCTGGGCATGCACGGCGCCGTGTATGCCAACAACACCGTGAACGAGGCGGATGTCGTGCTGGCCATCGGCACCCGCTTTGATGACCGGGTGACCGGCGCCGTCAAGAGCTTCTGTCCCCGTGCCACCATCATTCACATCGATTTTGACGCGGCGGAGCTCAACAAAAACAAGCGCGTGGATCTCGCCATCCGCGCGGACGCCAAGGCAGCGCTGAGCTACTTCAACGAGCAGCTTGAAAAGCTCGGTCATCCCATCCGCAAATACGCTGAGGAAAACCGCCCCGAGTGGTTCTCCCTCATCAAAACATGGAAAGAAAAATACCCCCTCACCTACGAAAAACGTGAGCACGAAATTGCCCCGCAGCAAGTGGTGGAAGAGCTGTACAATCAGCTCAAGGGCAAGGACGCCATCATCTGCACCGGTGTGGGGCAGCACCAGATGTTCGCGGGACAATTCTACAAGTTCGAAAAGCCGCGCCGATTCTCCACCTCCGGCGGGTTGGGATCCATGGGCTACGGATTGCCGGCGGCGATGGGCGCCCAGGTGGCCTGTCCAGACCTGCCTGTGGTGAATATCGATGGAGACGGCTCCTTCCTCATGAATGTGCAAGAACTCGGCACGATCCACATTGAACGCATGCCCATCAAGTGCATCATCCTGGATAACCAACACCTCGGCATGGTCGTGCAGTGGGAAGACTTGAAGTACGACTCCAACCGTGCCAACACCTTCCTAGCCGATCCGCATGTCCAATACGACCCCACTCACCACACCCCGGATATCATCTACCCGAACTTCCCCACGATCTGCGCCGGCTTCGGCATCACGTGCGAGCGCGTGGTGGAACCCGCTGAGCTCGCACCGGCCATCGAGCGCATGCTTGCTGCAAAAGAGGCGTATGTGCTGGACGTGATGGTGCCGTACGATGTGCATGTGCTGCCAATGATTCCCGGCGGCATGAGCTACCGCGATGTGGTGCTGGAACGGATCGCCGGCGACGGCAAGGGACGCAAGGCGAG
>CANQBZ010000005.1 GCA_947589295.1 uncultured Akkermansia sp. | reverse complement strand
CGCAAGCTTCTGGAGAATGTGCAGGGCGACCTCGTCTTCAGCCGCGATGGCGAGTGCATCTGGCAGTGCATCAACTGTGGTCACATCGTCGTGGGCAAGAAAGCGCCCGAGCTCTGCCCCGTGTGCGCCCACCCGAAAGCTTATTTCCAGCTTTTGCCGCAAAATTATTAATTCCGGTAAATACCAATTCTTTTTCAAGGCGCGAGACGGAAGTCTTGCGCCTTTTGTTTCGTTCGCTATCCAGATAGAGTTGTGACCGAACATGTTGAATGACGTGTGCGTGCGAAGATCAGGAAAGCGATAAAACTTGACAAAGCGGGTGGGGAGCATAAAATGAAGCGCAAATGGCCAAGATCACTACGTTTCTCAAGCAAATGGAAAGGCTGAGTGCCCGGCAGAAGTTGCTGCTGATAGCTGTGCTGGGGGTAACGGTGCTGGGGTACATCATCTTGTTGACATACCCAGGGAAGGGTGTTGAGGAGATAGGGTATCGGCTGGCATGGCTGGTGCTCACGGGGGTGGGATTGGGCATATTGTACTACGTTTACCATAAAAAGGCCGAGCTCAATGTGCAGAGATCGGCTCTGCTGATGCTGCTCATTGTGGTTCAAATCATGATTATCTATTGGTTGCAAAATTTGCTGCCGATTGAAGTCGGGAGCTATTCAGTGACGAATGGGCAGTTGTTGCTGGTGCTACCCTATGCGTTGGCTCCCGGGATGACCGCTGTGATGTTGGGCAAGAAACTGGGAGTTTTCGCCGCGCTGTGCACAACGCTGATTGGCATGGCCATGATGCCGGCAGACTTTACCATGGCTAACTACATGGTGCTCAGTCTGATGGCCGGGTTGATCAGTGCGTTGCTCTGTGATCGCGTCGAGCGCCGTGAGAAGATTTTGTACGCAGGGTTTGTGACAGGAGCGGCGGTGTTCGTGGCGGCAGTTGCGCTGGGGTGTTTTCGCGGTTCTTGGCTTTTCTCTCTGCACGATGGTTTTCACGTGGGCGAATTTGCGGCTGAGGCTGCGGCTGCATTGGGAATGAGTTTCATGGTGAGCGTGTTTATTGGTGGGTTGATGCCCATGCTGGAGCGCCTGTTCAACATTTCTACTCACATTACGTGGTTGGAGTGGTCGGATATGAACCACCCCATTCTCAAAAAGCTGCAGATGACCGCTCCTGGCACTTTCCACCACAGTCTGTATGTGCAAAGGCTGGCCGAGGCGGCCGCAGAGGCTGTCGGCGCCGATGTCACACGCGCCGGAGTTTGCGGGTTGTATCACGATATTGGCAAACTGAATCATCCGCAGTTTTTCACCGAGAATATGGGCAATCAAGCTTTTTCACCGCATAATGAGCTCACGGCTGAGGCCTCCGCCCGCATCATTATTCAGCATGTGAAGGATGGGGTGGAGATTGCGCGCAAATACGGGCTTAATAGCCGCATCATCAGCGTGATTCGCGAGCATCACGGCAAGTTGTTCACCTTCTTTTTTTACCGCAAAGCCATGGATCGTTATGTGGAGGAGAAAAAGAAGTTTGACGAAGGGCTTATCGACACTTGTCCCGAGGAAGTAGATAAGGCGCTTTTCACGTACGAGGGACCGATACCGCAGACGCGAGAATCGGGCATTGTGAGTATGGCGGATGCGGTGGAGAGTGCAACGCGCTCGTTGGTGAATCCTACGGAGGAGGAACGTCGGGCAATTATTGACAAGATATTTCGTGAGAGAATATTGGACGGGCACTTGCGCGATTGTCAGCTCACGCTGGGTGATCTCGACAAAATTAAGGAGTCATTTCTCACCACGCTCAGTACGATGAATCACAACCGCATCGCGTACCCGCCTGCAGCTAATCAGGGGGATGACGAGGCAACTCCTGTCACCCCGGCAGAGCAGGCCAAAACGGCATCATGAAGCAGCAGTTGCGCAGCGTGAGCATGGTGCTCGCCTTTTTGGCAGGAGGTTTCTTTCACGAGCAATTAGCGCCCTTTGAATGGTGGTTGCCCATTGGGATATGCGTGATGCTCAGCATCACCTTCATTGGTCTGGATGTGCGAAAGCTCAGGCCGGTGCGCATGCATTTCTGGCTGTTGTTGAGCATTCAAGCGCTTGGTGTGGGGAGTTGGGGACTTGCGAAGCTGGCGGGTTACCCGGTGCTGGCGGAGTCGCTGTATTACTGTGCCGCGGCGCCCATTGCCAGTGCGAGTCCGATTATCGTGGGACTGTTGCGAGGAAATGTGGAGTTTTCCACCACGGCGATGGTGCTCAGCCAAGTAGTGTTTGCCATCGTTACGCCTTTTATTTTGCCGCTGGTGGTGCATGGGGACTCCTTGGGGTACTTAGAACTCATGGGCGTGGTGGCATATCAGATTTTTATCGTGCTGGGGATCCCGGCAATCCTCTCCGTAGTGCTGCGGCTGGCGTATCCGCCGTGTCAGGCATGGGCGCCGAGGCTGAAGGACGCTTCGCTGGGCATTTGGGTGGTCAATTTGGTCGTGCTCACGGCCGGCGGAGTTGAGCGCATTATTGAACGCGGCTACAGTTTTCACGATATGTGGCCGATGATGCTGGGTGCGGCCGTGGTATGCCTGATTGGCTTCACGGCGGGGTATCGGCTGGGTTATCCGGATATGAAACGCGAGTGTTCCCAGGGCCTCGGTCAGAAAAATACCGTGCTCACACTTTACATGGCTGCACAAAGCTACGCTTCGCCCCTCGCCTACATTGGCCCTGTCTTTTACGTCTTTTGCCACAACATGGCCAATGCGATCCAACTCGCCTTAGCCGCCAGGGAAAAAAGATAAGTCCTTTTTTCTTTCTGCGTAGCCTGCCAGCTCTGCGCTTTGTCTCAAGGCGCAACTTTCTCGAGAATGTCGCGGAACATGGCGTAAAGCTCCTTGCTCTCCTGTTCGCTCAGCTCAAAGTCATCCATGAGCGCCTGCTTTCCAATGATGCGCCCTCCCAGCGACTGCCCATTGCCTGCGTACAGGTAAAAGATGCGTGTGGAATTGTCGTTGCGGTTGCCTTGGGATTCGCTGAGATAATACTCCTCGCCCACCTGGCGCACCTTGTCGGGGGTAAGGATCTCGCGCACGCGGGCAATTTGGTCGGTGTTCAGACGGTAAATCTGCCCTTTTTTGAGAAGCCAACCCGGCAGACGCGGGGTGATAGCAAGGCGGTCGGATTGCAAGGCTTCCGTCACCGCCTCGCGACTCACGGAACCGTATGGGCGCGTGCACATCATGAGCGCACAGGCCACTGCGCAGCTCATTGCGATGCTCATTGACGGAAGGATTAGCCTCATACGGTTCGTTGCTGCCACCGCAGGCAGGCTTTTTTTACCAGAAAATGATGTAGAGAGCAACGGTGAGCAGCACCACTACCCAGCCGAAGACCTTGGCACGGGTTGAGCTTTCCATCTTGATGATGCCCTTGTCGGTGAGGCGCACAGCTTCCCCGCCACGCAAGTGGTGGATGAGGGTAAGGATGGCGCCCACAATGAGGATGGTGATGAGGCAGACGGCCATGCGATTCAGGAAAGCCATCTCAGGGCAGCATTCCTTGAGCAAACCATACTCCACCACGTTGATGGCGATGCCCAACCAACCGAAATAGCGCGGACATTTCGGTACAAAGAAGCCGAACACAAACACCGCCAGCGCTCCCGGACTCAGGAAGCCTTGGAACTCCTGGATGTAGCTGAAAATGCTGTCCAACTTGTCCGAGAGGAAGATGGCAAGCCAGAGAGCCACGCCCGCAAAGACCAACACGCCGAGCTTGCCGATGCCCACCAGCTCACTCTGGGAGGCGGACTTGCGCAGCTTGTTGTAGATGTCCATGGTGAAGAGGGTGGAGGCGGAGTTGAGCATGGACGCCAGCGAACTGACCACTGCCCCGAAGAGAGCTGCCAGAACGAACCAGGCCCAGCCTGTGCCCGGCAGAAGCCGCTTGAGCAGTGTTCCGAAGGCCGAATCGTAGTCGTACCCGCCGATGGCTTCCGTTGTCACAAAGGCTGCATCCGCAGCTTTTTTCGCAAGGATATCTCCATTCGCCCGGGCGAGTTTATCTGCGACAGCGGCAGCCACCACAGTGATTTTGCCTTGGGTAGTCGACGCGCTTTCCGGGATGGCAACGCTGTGTTTCTTAGCTACATCGAAGAGCTGAGGTGTCGTGTTATCAAGCTCTTGCACCGTGAGTACGCGCGCCAGGTCGTCCTCAAGCTCTCTGACAGCGGCAGCTTGTTCAGGGGTGGCAGCGGTATCCACGTTGCGCGCGATGAGTCCTATACCTTTTTCTGTATCGGTCATCAGAAAATCCGCCGTGACATTGTAGAGCGGTTTCTTACCGGCTTGTTCGGCTTGTTGAGCAGAGGCAAGCACGGCAGTCATCTTCTGTTCAGCGCCGGCGCGCATGTCATCGCGGTAGAGATTATAGGCGAGAATGCCAGGGATGAGGACCACGAAGGGGATGAGCAGTTTGAGCCCGGCGGCAAAGACCACGCCCATTTGCCCCTCGGCCAGACTCTTGGAGGCTAGGGTGCGCTGCATGATGTACTGATTAAGGCCCCAGTAGAAGAAGTTGGGAATCCAGAGGCCGAGGCAGAGCGCGGTCCATGGGATTTCTCCATCGTCCGCCGGGCGAATCATGTGCAGCTTGCCACCGACGGCGTTGGTGGCGGTGATGGCATCCCCTCCGTTGAGAGTGAAGAAACGCTCGATGCCGGAGGCGTTGCGCAGGGAATCCACGGTTGCGCCTGAGGTAGCAGAGGCCGTCTTGATGAGGTCATTTGGGTCTGCTGCGCCGATGGCATCAAGGGCAAACCATGCCACGACGCCACCGCCGACAATGAGCGCGGCGCCCCAGATGAGGTCCGTCCATGCGCAGGCTTTCAGGCCCCCGACAAACACGTAGATTGTGGCGCAGGCGCCGATGATGATACAGCCCGTGGCCATGGAGAGATCGAAGTAGCCGGACACCACCTTGGCCCCGGCGAAGATGATGCCGGCGGTTGGAACACCCACGAGAATGACGAGATTGGCGACAGCCATGATAGTGCGGGCAGCGCCATTATATCGCTCCTCCAAAAACTGGGGAATGGTGTACACGCCGCGTTTGAGAAGCATGGGCAGGAAGGTGAAGGCTACGATGACCAGCACAATAGCCGCCAGCCACTCATAGCCTGCGATAGCGAGGCCAACCCAGTTGGCAGCCTTGCCGCTCGTGCCCACAAACTGCTCCGTGGAGATATTGGCGGCGATGAGGGAGAAGCCCACGAGCCACCAGCTCAACCCGCGCCCGGCTAGGAAATAGCCCTCAGCTCCACCGGAACTCTCACCGGTTTCTGAGGAGCCCGAACTGCCGGATTTCCAAATACCCAAGCCGATGACGCCAACCACCACCAGGCAGAAGACGATCATTTCCCAAACCGGTAACACATCCACCCCTTGGGTAGCAGATGGTTCCTGCGCGGCGGCCGTACCGCAGGCAAGTGCTGAGAGCGTCAATGTTGTTGCGAACTTTTTCATAGGTAAGTTAAGGAGAGGTTGAATGAAGTAGGTAAGAGTTATTTTTCTTGGAAAAGGAGGTGCGCGCCTTGGCCGGGACGGGTGACGATGTAGGTCGTTTCAATGCCGAGAGCTTCCCGGTAGCCCTCAAGCATCTCGTGCGCTACTTGTTCTACTGCATTGCTCTTCACAAGCGCCACAATGCAACCTCCGAAGCCGCCGCCAGTCATGCGCGCACCGTACACAGACTCAGCAGAGGGAATCGTGTAACTGAGGCCCACCAAGGTGTCAACCTCGGCGCAAGAGACCTCAAAGTCGTCGCGCAGGGAGGCGTGCGACCCACGCATGGCAATGCCGGCTGTCTCCCAATCCCCGCGCTGCACAGCATCCGCAAAAGCTGATACCCGCAAATTCTCCGCCACGACATGTCGTGCGCGTCGGTAGCACAGGTCACCGAGGCGATTTTTGTGTTGCTCAAGCATCTCGAGCGTAGCCTCGCGCAGGGACTGCACGCCGAGAACTCCGCAGGCGTCCTCACAGTTCTTGCGGCGGGCGGCGTAGCCCCCATCTGCCAAGGAATGCTTGACAGCAGAATCAATGACAAGCACACTGACGCTGGGGTCGGTCATGGGGATGTAGCGGTAGCTTAGGTCTTTGCAATCCAGCATGAGAGCATGGTCTTTTTTCCCATTGGCCGAGATGAATTGATCCATGATGCCGCAGGGAACGTGCACGAATTCATGCTCCGTTTGCTGCCCGATGAGCGCACTCTCCGTTGGCGGCACATCCGCCCCACAGAGAGCCGCGAGAGCTGTGCAAACCGACACTTCAAAAGCTGCGGAAGAGGAAAGTCCGCCGCCACGTGGCACATTGGAATCTACCAGCATATCTACCGGCGGCACCTTCACCCCGCGTCGCTCAAGCATGCAAACGACCCCGCGCACGTAGTTGCTCCAAAATGGGTCGCCGGGTCGTGAGGCTTCTTCGGGGCTGAGTTCGATGATGGAATCGCCCAAGGAGCCTACCCATCTATGCTTGCCCGTAGGAGAAGGAGCCACAGAGACAGCATTGATCATTTCCAGAGCCATGGGAAGCACGAAGCCGTTGTTGTAGTCGGTATGCTCGCCTATGAGATTGACGCGACCGGGAGCAGCGGCAATGATGGCGGGCCTATGGCCAAAATAGCGTTCGTAATGGGGCAAAAGGGAATCGACACTGATGCTGCGTTGTTCCAAATCCATAACATGCTATTTCTAGCAAATTACGCTGCCATTGTAAAGGAAGAAATCCCGCGCGCGATGTATTATTTTAGTCAACGGAGCATGGAAAGAGCTCTCCGGGTGGCCGTGAGTGCACGTTGAATGTCGTCTGATTGATTGTAAAGGGCCACAGAAAAGCGTGTGGTGCCGGTGATGCCGAGGTGCTGCATGAGCGGTTGACAGCAGTGGTGCCCAGTGCGCACGGCAATATTCATTTGGTCCAGAAGGGTACCCAAATCGTACGGATGTACGCCAGGTACATGGATGGAGACGAGCGAACCTCGCGTGGGCGAGTCGCCAAGCAACTGTACCCCGGGGAGCTGCTGCAAACCCTCGCAGAGCTCGCGCATCAAAGCTGTCTCGTGTGCATGAATGGCTGGCAGACCGAGGCATTGCACGTACTTGAGCGCCTCCACCAGCATGATATTGCCGCAGATATTGGGCGTACCAGCTTCGTACTTGAAGGGGAGGTGGTTGTAGGTGGTGCGTTCAAAGGTGACCTGACTGATCATTTCACCACCGCCTTTCCATGGAGGCAGAGCCTCCAGCAGGTCTTCCCGTCCCCACAGGGCGCCCGTGCCGGTGGGGGCGTATACTTTGTGACCGGAGAAAGCAAAGAAATCGCAGCCGAGTTGCCGGACATTCACCGCCTCGTGTGCGATACTCTGAGCCCCATCGATAAGCACAAGAGCGCCCACATCATGGGCGGCTCGCGTGATTTCTTCCACAGGCAGGCGAAGTCCCAAAGCGTTGGATATCACAGGTACAGCCACAACACACGTGCGCTCACTGAGCATACTGAGGTAGGCAGACATATCGAACTGCAGCTCTGGAGTGAGCGGAATGGGGAGAACCTTGGCTCCCACGCGCTCGCAGAGCATTTGCCAAGGGACAATGTTGGAATGGTGCGCATCAGTGGAAACCAGCACCTCATCTCCGGCTCGGACCCGTCTGGCGCGAGCGAGTGTCTGCGCCACCAGGTTAATACCCTCCGTGCAGCCGGAGGTGAAAAGAACTTCTCGTGGCGAGGAGGCGTTCAGGAAATCAGCTACGGCGCCGCGGGCAGCTTCATGGGCTTCCGTAGCGGCTCGGCTCAGGCGGTGGGCGCCACGGTGTACATTGGAATTTATGGTCGTATAGAAGCGGTGCAGGGCATCCAGCACGCAAGCAGGCTTTTGGGTGGTAGCGGCGTTGTCGAGGTACACCGGAGCATCGGTCACGGCAAAGAAAGGGAAGTCAGCTCGCGCATTCATGAGGCATGGCCTCCTTTCAGGTGTTCAGCCATACGGTGGGCCTGTTCGGGCACGTATTCCTTCCATTGCTCATCACCTTCGTTAATCATGCGGACGATGTCGCGCGGGGTGCGGGTGAGCAATTTTTGGTTGAAATAGGGGACCTCCACGATGCTGGCATTCTGCATGAGGTGCATGTACAGGAAGCGGTATTTCTCGGGTGGGCGGTAGGTGCCGGCGGTGACAAATTCGCCGCTGGTGCGGTTAATCCAGGGGGTCACGTAACATTTCGTTTGGCTTAAAAAGATGTGAGCCATGCTGCCAAGAATACCGCCTGGCATATCCGCGGCCCATTTTTCCTTGAAAAGCTCGTGCAGCAGGCCGATTGAAAGCGCAATGGCAACGGGTTCTTTCGTGTACTGATTGAGCAAGGTAGAAATGCGGTGAAAATGGGTGATGTTGGTTACCATCACAGTTTTCCCCAGTGCAGCAAGGGCATCAATACGGTCAAGGAAATCTAGAAGATCAACTTCTTCCCCTCGCAGAAGATTAGAGAGGGAGATTTCACAGATATCGATCTCACGTTCTTGCTGCTCGGGAGTGAGCCCGGCACAAAACTTGGCACGAACGCTATTCATCATCTCCAGGTGGATATTGCACAGCGGCATGAAGCTGCCGCGCATCAGCACAATAGGGCGTTTATACAAAAAATCGCTTGGTTGCTGCACCGAGTTATCCTCCGGACGGAACAAAGTTGCCTCTGAAAGTCCGCTACGCACGAGTTGCAAAGCCAGAATGCGGTTATCAAACATGCTAAATCCGTTACCGGAAAAACGCATGAAATCCACTTCGTAGAGGCTACGGTCAAGATTTTCTCCCACACAGCGCACAAACTCCTCCATGCGGTCACGTTTGTAAAACAGAGCATAGAGCAGGTTCACGCCCAAGATACCCAACACGCGTTTCTGCATCTCTTGGTCGGATACAATGAGTCGCACATGCATGACAAGGTCGCTGGGCGGCGCACCGGGCTTGAGCTGAAAACGTACTCCAATCCAAGCGGCCCAAGGGCCGTTGTCTTTGTAGCCTTTACATTTGGCTGTGTTGCAAAAGGAGAAAAAGCAAGTGCTGGAGCCGCGTTTTTCGCCTAAGCGGTCAATAAGCTGGTCGAATTCGTAATCCATCATTTGCTTCAATCGCTCCTCAGACACGTAGCGGCGTACGGATCCGTAAAGTGTGTCGCTTACCGTCATATCGTAGGCAGAGATTGTCTTAGCCACGGTACCTGCAGCCCCGGAAGAGCGGAAGAACCAGTTGGCAGTTTCCTGACCAGCTCCTATTTCGGCGAAGGTGCCGTAGAAGGAATCATCCATATTGATGAAGAAAGCCTTTTCCTGGGTGGCGGCTAGTGTTTGAAATTCGGTGGCCATAGTGAGTTGTCGGTTCAAAGTTGTAGGGGCATTGTAGGTAGGTAGCGCAGCGGTAGTGGCATGCGCAACTCAATGTCAGTGTTGATCTGGGTGCGCTCCGCGGAGTCGGACGTTTCATCAGCCGGTAAGGCATCCTGCTCTTCCGCCACAGGGGCAGCGGCTTCCTCTGCCTGCATACCACGGTACTTCGGATTGAGGGCGAGAGAGCAGCCATAGGGGTCTTGCCCGATGAGGGCAAGTCCCTGCGGAAGCACAGGAGCGATCGGCAGAACGCGGGAAAAGACATTCTGCCCTCGGTTATCAAGCAAATCACGCAGGGAAGGGCTGCCATCTCCATGCACACTGCAGGAGCTCAGTGTAACGTCCCCTTTTGGGAAATATTCCACATAAGTAGGACGCGTGTAGCTAGGCTTGCCATTGGCGGTCACTGATTCATAGCAGAAATTGGTGGCCACCTGCCCGCTGTGTTTGCATATTTCCACAGTTTCTACATCTGGGGGAGGGAAAAGAGGTCGATCTTCGTATTGTCCAACCGCTGCACGTAGCACCTCGCCAAGCACTGGACCGCACACATCGGACGCAAACGCCTCTTGGTACATGGCTTGGCGGTCATTCAGGTAGCCGATCCACACACCACAGGTAAGCGATGATGTGTAGCCAAAGATGGAGGCATCCGCAAAGTCGTAGTTGGTGCCACTTTTCACTGCACCGTTGAATTGGGCAGGCAGGTAGGGAAGAATGCGTGTGGCAGAACCCTCCTTAAGGGAAGCTTGCATGATGGAGTGCAGGCGAAATGCCGTGCAAGGGGAGGTGCTGCTATGCATACGAGCGGAAATATGCAGAGGGTTTTCCCAAAGGATCGTCCCCTTGCTATCCGTTACTTTGGCGATGACATAGGGAGTGATGGGGCGTTTCCCACAGTTGGGAAAAATCGTGTAGGCAAGCACCATTTCTTTGAGCGAAACCGGCTCTGTACCCAGATAAACGCGTGGGTAGTAGGTGGGGTGAGCTTCCGTGCTGTCAGGGTTACGTGGGGGTGGGGTGATACCAGCCTTGGTCAAGGTGTTAATAAAGGGTCGAGCTGCTTTGTTGGTGCGTGAACTCAGCGCCATGCCCAAGCGGGCCGATGCAGCAATTTTAGACCATTCCAATGCTTGACGCGCTGTCACTGTGTCCATGTAGCGACCTTTCGCTACCTCCATCCCCCATTCTCCCAAAATACCCTCTGACCCGCCGATGCCGGCCAAGCGGTTATCCATGGCATCGTCCACCAACCGCGAGCAAGGAGTATAGCCATTATCAAAGGCGCACATATAGAGGAAGGGAAGTAAAGCTGTACCCATGGGGCGTTTCCCGTTCTCAATGATGTCGAAGTTATCGCGCTCAAAGTCGCGGCCGGCAACATAGACGAGGGTAGCGCCGGTTTTATTATCCACAGCATACACTGCGCCATCCAAATAGCGATGGCGGTCGTTGTGTGGGTCACGCTGGTCGATATGGCGGATGTGATTATAATCGGGGCGTTGTTCAATAGCGAGTAGCTGGCGCTGCAATGCTTGCTCGGCAGCACGCTGAAGGTCGGCATCAATTGTAGTATGGATGCGGATGCCAGCGCTCTTGACGATTTCTTCTCCTCTTTCCGGGTCATCGTAGAGACTAATAGCCTGTTGTTGTACAAGGGCATGCAGAAAGGAAGTATGACGGCGTAATGGGTTGGGATTCACGCCGAGAGATTGTTTTTTGACGCGGTCAGCCTCTTTGAGGCTCAGATAGCCGGACCTTTGCATGCGATCAATGACATCATTACGCCAACGCAAGTTGAGCTCGGGATTGCGGATGGGGTTATAGTTTTCCGGGTTTTTTATGAGGGCTGCCAAGCTGGCAGACTCGCGTACAGTGAGGTCGCGTGGCTCCTTACCAAAATAGCCAAGTGCAGCAGCGCGAATCCCATAGTAACCGCGGCCAAAATAGATGCGGTTTAGGTAGAATTCGATAATCTGTTTTTTGTCATAGCGCCTCTCCAGTCGCTGGGCCAGAAAAATTTCTACAACTTTACGCTCGTAGCGAGTACCGCCCCGCACAAGAGTACGGCGCTCTAAATCATAGGCATTGCGCGCTAGCTGTTGGGTGATGGTGGAGGCCCCTTGGTTAGCGCGTCCGTGCGAGAAGACGGCCTCTTTGAGTGCACGTAAAATGCCCATGGGGTCATACCCCTTGTGAGTCCAGAAGGTTTTGTCTTCTTGTGCCACTAAGGCGTCCAGCATGCTGCGCGAGATGTCCTTGATGGGTACATAGCTGCGATTTTCATCAAAAATACGTCCTATTTCTCGGCCCTTGCAATCGTAGATGATGCACGGATGATCCAAGTTGTTAACATCTTCCAGGTTGAATTCATCCGCCCAGCGACTGTATTTGGACGTAACCATCACAAACACACCGTAACTTAAACCGGCGCAAAGCAGCAGCAACACCAGCCCCATGAGAAGCAGGCGCCACAATGCCCTGCGCCATCCGCCGGGGCGTTTCGAGCCTCCTCTCCGCGTTCCTGTCCTCACTCGCTGCCCCTCAGCCATAGCGCGGCGGTGCAAATATTCATCATCCAACGCCACTGCACGAGTAGTTTATCATACCTTGGCCAGTTTTTCAAGCCTTGCGGACAATTCCGAAATGGCAAAATCCATTTTATCTTCCAGAAGCTTAGACGTACACCCTTTCTGTGCTTGCTAGGGGGAGCAATTTTTGGTAAAATAGCGCCTGAGATGTGCAAGTACCATCAAATCATGCTGCTCATGCTAGTCTTCTGGTCAGGGGTGATCGGGACTGCTCGGGGGACGACAATGGCGCGTATTTCCACGGATGGAAAATGGGCCATGGTGCCGTTAGCGGATGGTTTTGATTACCCGGTTGGTAAACCGAACGGGGAGGGGTATTACAAGTCACGTGGGGTACGTTTGCAAATCCCTCGCCACATGGGTGAAGATTGGAATGGCAACGGTGGAGGAAATTCGGATAAGGGGGATCCGGTTTACACAGTGGGCACTGGACTGGTGACCTATGCTGCCGATGCGCGCGGGCGCTGGGGGAAGGTGGTGATCGTGCGCCACGCATTTCGTGAGCCTCATACGGGCAAGGTGCTGTGCTGCCAGACGCTGTACGGGCACTTGGACCGCATTGATGTCAAGCTGGGACAGATTGTGCGACGCGGGGATCAGATAGGTACGATCGGAACGAATCGAGGGATGTATCCGGCGCATTTGCACACAGAATTGCACTTCAATGTGCTGGTGAACTGCGGGCAGCAGGGCATACCTAAAACATCGCGCAACTATGGGCACCTGACTCGCTTTATTGAGCATTATCGGCACCTGAGGCCGGAGGGGAAGGAAGTCCGCTTGCCCATAGGTTGTTTTCTCCCGTACAAGGATACGGAGGGGTTGTGATGAGGACGTGCCTGTTTGGTGGGACATTTGACCCGGTTCATACCGGGCATTTGGCCATTGCGCACGCGGCGGTGGAGCAGTTGGCGCTGGGGCGCGTCATCTTTCTCCCAGCAGCTCAATCGCCCTTCAAGACGGGGGTGCAGACGCTTTTCACGCCGCAGCAGCGTGTGGATATGCTGCGCGTGGCATTGTCCGATTGGCCGCAGGCGGAGGTGTCTGAGCTGGATCTGCACATGGCGCCGCCGAGCTGGAGTTGGCGTGTTGTGGAAGCTTGGCTGGCGCAGCATCCCGACGATGAGCTGTATTGGCTGCTTGGCTCAGATGAATGGGAGCAGCTACATCGATGGGCAAGACTGGACTACTTGATTGATCACCTCCGCTTTATAGTGTACCACCGAGGAGAAGAGCTTCAGCAACGTCCCGGTGTGAACGCTGTTTTTTTGAATGGACCTATGTATGGGGTGTCGGCTACGGAGCTGAGAGATCGTTTGAAGCGGCATTTGCTTGTGCCTGCCGGGTGGCTGCCGTCTGCTGTAGAAAAGATGGCGCGTAGGATATGTGGCGGGCCGCAAAAATAGGCTTGCCATGGGGGTAAAGCATGGTAAGATGAGGCGAGTATGGAAGTGGGACAGATCGTGAAGTATGTGTTTGAGATCACCGTGATGTGGGTGATATTTTACCAGCTTTACCGTCTGTTTCACCGAGAGAGGGCGGCTATGATACTGGGCGGATTGGTGATTTTGAGTTTATTGGCCTTTGCTTTCATTAAGATCATAGATGCTACCGAGCTGGAGGTCATAGGCGGTGCGTTGGTACCCATCGGGACCATATTGGCCATCCTGTTCCAGAATGAGATACGAACGGCCTTGGCGCGCATAGGACGCGGAAGTTTGAGCAGACTGCTGCACCACAACACCAAAAAGAGCGATTTCATTGAAAAGCTGTGCGATTCGGTGAGTTACCTGACAAATCGGCGCTTCGGGGCGCTCATTGTCATTTGCCGCGAAGATAAGCTCTCTGCTCAAGTGGCAAACGGTGTGGCGTTGGATGCATCTTTCAGCGCTGAACTTGTGGAAAGTATTTTTTATGTAAACAAGCAGGGACAGGGCAATCCACTCCATGACGGTGCAGTGATTATCGACAATGAGAGGGTACTTGCAGCCGGAGTGATTCTGCCTGTGTCCGTGCGAGAGTTGAAGGACAGGTCGCTTGGGCTGCGTCACAAGGCGGGAATTGGCATTGCGGAGGAGTCGGATGCGGTGGTTATTATTGTGTCGGAAGAAACTGGCGGAATTTCGCTGGCAGTTGGTGGTTCCCAGGGCAGCAATGCCGGGCCGGAACTGCAGCGCGATTTGAGCATCGATTTGCTTCAAAAACGCTTAGAAGAATTACTCAACTACCATGAGCAACAAGAAACGACAAACGGCCCAGCCGACAGTGTGGACCACGAAGCTGAGGGAAATGCTGACGAATAATTGGGTGCCCAAGTATCTGTGTTTGCTGCTGGCAGTCACGGTGTGGGGAGTCGTGTATGTGTCCACCACATCACGTGAGGCAGGATGGGAGAGTGACGCGCGCGAGGCAGCACCAGAGGATACGCAGGTGCGCAGTTACCAGTCGCCAGAGGTGAACACAGCAGGCGATGAAACAACTCGGCCGTGAGTAGGACCCAACGCAGCGAGTTAATGACAGGTTTTTTCATTACCGGCACCGACACTGAAATAGGCAAGACCTACGTGACGTGCGCCCTGCTGCGCGACATGCGTGGGCGAGGTCTGCGTGCGGTTGGTTACAAGCCGGTAGCTTGTGGAGACAGATCCGATGCGCGAGCCATGCGTGAGGCTTCCGGGGAAACTGCCCTGAGTTTGGAGCTCATCAATCCAATCTACCTCCGCGCTGCAACGGCTCCGCGCATGGCTGGTGAGCTGGAACAACGCAACCTGAGTATAGGAAACATGGTAGAGGGGCTGCACGCGCTGGCGTCTGTCGGGTATGATCCCATTTTGGTGGAAGGAGCCGGGGGCTGGGAGGCTCCCTTGGCGGCGCCCCAACTCACAATGGCGGATTTGGCAGTAGCGTTTGGGCTACCGGTGATACTGGTGGTGGGCAACAAGTTGGGGGCGGTGAATCATGCGATTCTCACGGCTCGGGCGATCCTTGCGCGTGGGTTGGAATGCCGTGCTATTGTCCTCAACCAGCAGAGCGAGCAGTGGAGTGCGGCCTGCGTGAGCAACCGTCGACTCATTGAGCAATATACAGGTTTGCCGGTGCGCGCCGAATTAATCTGTGGGCAGCGGGAAATTGACTCACGCACTGTGCTAGGTGTGTAACTTGATGGGACGTGTACTATGGAGACAAGAATATGGAAAATGCGCCGCGGTGAGTTGAAACTTCCGTCCCGTGGCATCATTATGGGCATACTAAATGTCACTCCGGACTCTTTTTCGGATGGCGGACAGTACATCGAACCTCGGGCAGCGCTGGAACGAGCAAGGCAAATGCTCGCCCAAGGCGCGACAATTCTGGATGTGGGTGGGGAGTCTACTCGCCCCGGAGCAGAGGAGGTGAGCGTGGCTGAAGAGCTACGGCGCACTCAGCCTGTGGTGCGCTTGCTGCGTGAGCAGCTGCCTAGCTCCATCATTTCCATTGATACACGTCATGCGGAGGTCGCACAGGCTGCGTTGGATGCCGGGGCAGATATCGTGAATGATATTTGCGGATTAGGTGACCCGCTTATGTGCGAACTGTGCGCGAGCGCCGGCTGTGGGGTCGTGCTCATGCATATGCAGGGGACGCCGACAACGATGCAGATCAAGCCAACTTATGTAGACGTTGTAGCTGAGGTTCGTGACTTTTTACGCCAGAGGGTAGAGTTGTCCAGCGACGCCGGAATAGATCCACGCTGCATCTGCCTGGACCCTGGTATTGGTTTTGGCAAAACTACGCAGCACAATTTGCAGCTGATCGATGAGTTGGAAAGTCTGCGTTACCGCAATTTGCCCATACTGATTGGTCTGTCACGCAAGCGTTTCCTGAAAGAGGTGATGCCCGGGGACGAGCAAGCTACGGTCAAAATGAGCCTGCGTGCGGCTGAGCATGGGGCTCAGGTGCACCGCGTGCATGAAGTGGGCGCGCTCCGTGCTGCACTTAACCGGACATAGAAAACGGCGCAGGGCAGGAGAATGATGCCCCACGCCGCATGAATGAGGGGGAGTCCCACTTTACGGCACGGCCGTCCAGATAGGCGAATCCTCGTTGAAAGGAGGAGCATTGAGCTGTTCTGGTTTGGAGATTCTGAAAAGGCAGTTCACCGTTTGTCCTTTCTTGTTTTTAGCCTTGCTGATGAGATCAAAAAGTTCCTTGCGATCCGGTGACGAGAAGTTCGTGCGGAAAAGATCAAACTTCTGCCCTGGTTTGACCTTTTTACCATCAGTCAGATCTTCAATAAAGAGCATGAATCCAAATCCACCACCTGGGATTTCGCTCACGGCAATCTGGATTGGATAAACTTCGCCCTCTTTAACTTCGAAGACTTTCCCGGCCGTCAGGCCACCAAGGTCGCTGTTCCACTCCTTGAGCTCTTTGATGAAGGGGATGAGCTCGTAGCCTTCAAAATCCTTCAGTTTGCCCGCCTTGATGGCGGCCCAGTGTCTATCGCGGTCCCCCATACCGGAAACCCACCATGCTCTCTGGTTTTTCTCGTCGTAGAGGGAGGGAATACGGTAGCCTGCCTCTAGCACTACTTTATTGTTGAAGCGAACCCCTAAATAGTCGTCACCCGTGCCTACAAAGCGAAACTTGCCCGTTTTTGGGGCGCGCACGCGCCCGCGGTAAACCACAATCCAGCCGCCAGGCTGGCACACGTCATCACATTGGAAAGAGATCGGTCCGTATGCATCCCGTGACATCGGAACGTAGAAGCTTGAAGCGTACAGCTTCTGAGGTGACTGGTAGTAGGATGATAAAGCGCTGGGACTCCATGAGCGAAAGAATTTCTTCGCTTCTCTGGCAAAGGCATGTTGGTCTTTGACCTGTAGACGTTTGAAAGGCTTGCCATTGGCATCTACTAGGGGTTTGCCATCTTTATCTTTGGTGGTGACAGTCGGGATTTTGGAAGGCGCCCCATTGCGCGTCATTTTCAGGTCGTAGAAAGTACCCTCCAGAGCAGAGCCGCCAGCCGTGCTTGAACCGAGCCCTGCACCGGCTTCGCCCAGTCCCTCGCCCAAGTCCATATCCATGGAGATGTCGATTTGGTCGAAGCTGATATCGCCTGTTGTGTCAATACTGACCGGAGCTGCCACGGCGCCCACGGCATTCTGAGCAACAATGACACTTGGGGCAATATCGGTGCTGGTGGATACAGATTTGGAGGTTAGTTCCTTGCTTACTGGAGCATTGGTGGGAGGTCCATCTTCAGTCGGCGGGACATAGGAGATGAACTCTGCGGGAATTTCGCCTTGGATGATCATCACCGTGAAGTAAAGGATACTGCCAAACAACAGGAGCAAACCCGCGCAAACACCGAAAGAAACGAGATTGCTCATGAGAGCATTCCGCTTGAGCGCACGCAATGCCTCATCGCTCATTTGAATATGTAGGGCCATTGTATCTGAATCAGGTTACGACCCCAGTGTACCAGCGCGCCAAGAGAATTGCCAGAGTAAAAGCGCGTATGAATGTAACATCTGTGTTACATGAAGGCAAAAAGTGGCAGTTATTGAAGAAGACGATCGGGGAAGTATTCTAAACCAAAAAGGAGGAAATATGATGAACAAAGGTACATTGATAGCAGCGTTTTTGGTGGCTGGACAGCTGCCGTGGGGTAGCGTAGAGGCTCTTACCGTACACATAGGCAATGAGCATGATCGTCAGGCAGAGCGACGAGAAGAGCGCCGACACGAAGAGCGAACCCACGAGCGGTACCGTGATACATACCGCCGAGATGGTCGCCACGACCGGCGAGACCACCAAGAAGATGATTTTCAGCGTGCGCTCAAGCGAGTGATACGCGATGAAGATGGACCAAGCCGACGGCCGCGCTGATAAAGCGGTGCAAATAGGGAGGAGCGCTCAGAACTTAAAGACTCCTTGCAGTTGAAGCACCACAGCGCCTCTTCGAGCAGTCTCATACACGGGGTCAAAGATGTATTGAGCATCCGGCTGAAGATAAAACGTAGGGGTGAGCTGTACCACGGCCGACAATTCAAGACCGTACTCGTCCTTGTGATGGTAGGGTTTGGCAGAACGTGCGGCACGTTCCCAGAAAAAGCCAAGGGCCACCTGGTCGTTATTGGCCTTGCTCCCCCAACCTGCAGAGCGAAAAGGGGCTTGAAGAACAAGCCCGACAGTGGCAGCTGCACGCACAGTACTGACGGTGGCGGCATCTTCATCCATGAGGCCGCAGCGGGTAAAAGCACCGAGGTGGGAGTTTCTCCCGAGCTGCTGTTGGAAGTTGAAAGCGGCGCCGGAACCATTTTCACCCTGGTAGCGGGTAGTAGTGTATTGGAAGCGGTAGATGCCGGGGCCGAGACCAAGGAAATTTTCAGTGATGAGGCCAATTTCGCCGATGTGTACCCAAGCATTGCCGCTGATGTAGGGGAAGGGATTATGGTTGATACGACCATTGCAGCCCGTCGTGGCATACATCGTGTAAAAGTTTTTGGTAGGTTGCCAGGCCGTTAAATAACCCCAGTTAGACCACTCCAGCGGCAGTGTCGGATTGAAGTTAAATGCTGCGTTGGTGAGGTTGCCTGCCCAGTTGGCTGAATAGGCATTTTGGTCTAAAAAATCGGTGGTATCAACGGTGCCGATCATGCCCACCCACTTGCCGTTAAAACAACTGTATCCCAGTGCAAAGTTCGGAATGAACACGCCGTGCCCCCCTCGTGTGCTGCCTTGAGGATTGCTCAACGTCCCCACACTTTTTTGTGCGCTTCGGTTGCGTTCGCTGTACCGAATGCCCTGTCCCCAATCAGCCTCTACCGAGAGAAAGAATCCCTGACTGTTGTCACAATCCTTGGCCAAGTACCACATGACATTGAGAACGTTGTTAGTTGCTAAAAAATCGCGACGATTGTTCGCCATGCTCTGAGGCAGACCGGTGTAGTTCATGCTCAGCGTAGCGGTGTATTGCAGGCCGATGCGCGCGAGACGGGTTTTGAGCTGTTGAGCAGCGGTGGAGAGGGCATCCTGTTCAATCACGCCACAGGGTTCAATGCATGTGTTGCCAGGCACGAAAATACTGTCCAGATACGGCATAAAGCACTGGGGCGTGGACGGAAAAAATCGCCAGCCGCGGCAGGTGTTTTCCTTGCCAGAGCCATCCAGATAACGTTCAATCTGCTCCAGCACACTCTGGTGGGTGGGTACGCCCGGGTAGCGAGTGCTCTGCTGTTCGCGCGGGTTGGGCATGCCGCGGCGCAAGCTGCCGCTGGCCTCTGTCGGGTCCATGCTAAACGGATTGCAACCAAACATGGTCTCAATGTACTGCCATGGAAACTGAGCCCGAGCCGGACTTGTTCCCAGACTGAGAGCCGTCACCATGAGGAAAAGATGCCGTGTTTTCATAGATGCACGGTGAGAAACACATCCGTTTGCAACCGTTAAATAACAATCAGAGAGGGTTAAAGTGCGTTTCTGCTTGCAAAGGGAAGCAAAAGCAGTACAATGGAGCCGATATGGCTGACCGTAAAGATACTGACCCCGCCCGGATGGAAAAGATAGTGAGCCTCTGCAAGCGCAGGGGGTTTATCTACCAAGCTGCCGAGATATACGGCGGGTTGAATGGATGCTGGGACTACGGCCCGCTAGGTGCGGAGCTGAAGCGCAACCTCAAGGAGTATTGGTGGCGGGTGAATGTGCAGGAACGGCCGGACATTGTGGGGATGGATGGGGCGATACTCACGCATAACTCCGTGCTGGTGGCTAGTGGGCATGTGGGCGGTTTCACCGATCCCCTCTGTGATTGCCTGCTGAGCAAGGAGCGCTTGCGCGCCGATCAGATACCCGCTCAGAGCGGTGTGGCCTACTGGTGGAAAGGGGCGGCGAAGAAGGACGGCAGTTGGAGCACGACCAAGGGGTTTTCCATGCTGGCGCCCACGGCAGAAGAAAGGGACGCCAAAATGGCGCGCAAAGGGGCTTTGCAGTACTACGCTCAGATTGCCGGCGGTAAGACTCAGCCGACGGATATTGAACTGACCGGGGAGAGTACGCAGCAGGTGCAGGACAGCGTGCGCTACAACCCTGCCAACGGGTCGCTGGTGACCGAAGCGCGTTCTTTTAACCTGATGTTTCGCACCACGATAGGGGCGGCTTCGGATGAGAATGATCCCGCGAGCACGGGATGGCTGCGTCCGGAAACGGCACAGAGCATTTTCTGCCAGTACAAGAACATTCTGGACAGCTCGCGCATGAAGTTGCCTTTCGGCATCGCGCAGATTGGCAAATCCTTCCGCAACGAGATCAACCCACGCAACTTCACGTTCCGTTCTCGTGAGTTTGAACAGATGGAGGTCGAATACTTTTGCCGGGCTGAGGATGGGATACGCCTCACGGATGAATGGTTGGAGCGCTGTCTGTGTTTTTACGAGAGCATTGGTATACCGCGTGAAAAGATCCATGTGTTGGATGTACCGGACGGCGAGCGGGCTTTCTACTCCAAGAAGACCTATGATTTGGAGTACGCATTCCCCTTTGGAGTGCAGGAATTGCAGGGCATTGCCTACCGCACGGATTACGACCTGACGCGCCATCAGGAGGGGTCGGGCAAACCGATGGAATACTTTGATGAGGCCACGCGCGAACGCTTTATCCCGCACGTTGTGGAGCCCTCCGCGGGGTGTGACCGCACAGTGCTTGCGCTCATTTGCGAGGCGTATGATGAGGAGGAGCTGGGTACTGAGGGCAAGAGCGACGTGCGTATCGTGATGCACTTCCACCCGCGTGTAGCGCCTGTAAAGGCTGCCATTTTCCCCCTTCTCAAGAAAAATGAAGAGCAGGTGCGCATCGCGCACGAGATCGAGGCCATGCTGCGCCCGTACATGAACGTGTTTTATGATGAGGCCGGAGCGGTGGGACGTCGCTACCGTCGCCAAGACGAGATCGGCACGCCCTATTGCATCACCGTGGATTTTGACACCTTGGGCGAAGGCGAAAATGGAGACTCGGCTCTGAAAGGCACGGTGACCGTACGCCACCGCGACAGCATGCAGCAGGAGAGGATCGCCATCCCCGATCTGCTTCACTATCTCTTGCGCCGCATCCATTAAGTCCGGCGGTGTGGGAGAAGTTCGGGTTGCCTGCGTGTAGGGTTTGACATTTCCCCGGGGGCGGGGTAAACTGCGCAGCGTATGAACACGAGCGAACAGTACCGCGTGGCGGACATGGCCTTGAAGGATTGGGGACGCAAGGAAATTGCGATCTCAGAGCACGAGATGCCCGGACTCATGGCGTGCCGGGAGAAGCATGCCGCGGCACAACCGCTCAAGGGGGTGCGCATCACCGGTTCCCTGCACATGACGATCCAGACCGCCGTGCTGATCGAGACGCTCACAGCGCTGGGGGCCGAGGTTCGTTGGGCGAGTTGCAATATCTTCTCCACTCAGGACCATGCGGCGGCGGCTGTTGCAGCGGCCGGGGTGCCGGTTTTCGCATGGAAAGGTGAAACTGCCCGGGAGTATTGGGAGTGCACGTGGAGTGCGCTTTGCCATCGGGATGGGAAGGGTCCCCAGCTTCTGGTGGACGATGGGGGCGATGCAACGCTGCTGCTGCACCGCGGCTACGAGATGGAGCGGGGCGACGACTGGGTGAACACGCCTGGAGGAAGTGAGGATGAGCAGGCGCTCAAGGACCTGCTGCGCCGCATCGGCAAGGAGACTCCCGGTATTTTTCAACGCTGGCTGCCGGAGGTCGTCGGCGTGTCGGAGGAAACGACCACCGGTGTGCACCGCCTTTACCGCATGGAGAAAGAGGGACGTTTGCTCTTCCCCGCCATCAATGTGAACGACTCGGTGACCAAGAGCAAGTTTGACAATTTGTACGGTTGCCGGGAAAGCTTGACGGACGGCATCAAACGAGCTACGGACGTCATGGTGGCGGGCAAGGTGGCGGTCATCTGCGGTTACGGTGATGTAGGCAAGGGCTGCGCGCAGGCTTTGCGTGGACTGGGGGCGCAGGTTATCGTTACCGAAATTGACCCCATCTGCGCGCTGCAGGCCGCCATGGAGGGCTATCGCGTGCTCACGGTGGAGGATACCTTGGGTGTGGGCGATATTTATGTGACGACCACGGGCAACTGCGACATCATCACCCTGGAGCACATGCAGAAGATGAAAAACCAGGCTATCGTGTGCAATATCGGGCACTTTGATGATGAGATACAAGTGGCCCGACTCAATTCGGCGCCGGGGGTTGTGCGCACCAATATCAAGCCGCAGGTGGATAAGTACGCCTTCTCGGATGGGCATGAAATCTACCTGCTGGCCGAGGGGCGTCTGGTGAACCTGGGTTGCGCCACGGGACACGCCTCCTTTGTGATGAGCAACAGCTTTACCAACCAGGTGCTTGCACAGATAGCTCTCTGGGAACGGCGTGCAGATCAGACCGAGCCGAGAGTGCAGGTGCTGCCCAAGGAGTTGGATGAGGAAGTGGCCCGGCTGCACCTCGGCAAACTCGGTGTGCATCTCACCATCCTGACCGAAAAGCAGGCGAATTACTTGGGCGTGCCGGTGCAGGGGCCTTTCAAGAGCGAGGCCTACAGGTACTGATTCAGGCGCCATGGATCCGCTGAGTTACAAAGACGCGTTGGATTGGTTGTACGCCTCGCAGGTGTTCGGCATGAAGTTGGGCCTGGCTGGCATCTCCCGATTGCTCACTGAACTGGGTGTGGAGCGGCCGCAGGCCAGGGTGATGCACGTGGCCGGCACCAACGGCAAGGGGTCGGTGTGCGCCTTTGCCGAGTCGGTGGCGCGTGCTGCGGGGTACAGCACGGGGCTCTTTACCTCGCCCCACCTCGTGCGGTTCAACGAGCGCATCCGCGTGAATGGCGCCAGCATCCCGGATGCCGATGTTGCAAGGCTGATAGCCCGTGTGCGGCGCCAGGTGGCGGGCTGGGAAACGCCGCCCACATTTTTTGAGCTGACGCTGGCTGTGGCCATGCTCTACTTTGCCGAGCAAAGGCCCGACCTCATCATCTTGGAAACGGGTATGGGCGGCAGACTGGATGCCACAAATGCCCTGCCGAAGGATGTTGCGGTCATTACCCCCATCGGCATGGATCACATGCAATACCTTGGTTCCACCCTCTACGATATCGCCCGTGAGAAGGCTGCCATTCTCGCGTGGCACCGTCCGGCTCTCACTGCCCCGCAGCAGCCGGATGCCTTGCGCGCTATTCACGAGGCTGCGGCTGCCTGCCATACCGAATACCGTATTATCGCTGAGCCTTGCGAGCTGCCGCTCGGGCTCACCGGCGCCCACCAGAAGCTCAATGCAGCTTTGGCTCTGGCAGCCTTGCGCGCGGCGGTACCGCATTTTCTCTGCTCGGAGGCTCAGTTAGCGGAGGGGCTGGCGAGCACGCGTTGGCCGGGGCGATTTGAGGAAGCGCTGCCCGGGGTTATCCTTGATGGCGCGCACAACCCTCTGGCCATGCGCACTCTGGTGGACACGTGGCGAGCAACGCACGGTGAGGCTCGTGCCTGTTGCATCTTTGCCGGGGCGGCGGACAAGGATTTGATGGAGGTCCTCAAGATTTTATCTCCGATCGTTGATCAATGGGTGCTGCCGCCCGTCCAATCTCCGCGCATCAAGCCTCCGGCGGAACTAGCGACGCTGGTGCAGCGCGTATCGGAAACTCCCGTAAGAGTTGCTGCCACTCTGGAGGAGGCTCTGAGGACGCCCCGGCGTCCGCTGCTGATCTGTGGCTCCTTCTTCCTGCTTGGGGAGTGCTTGGCGCTGCTGCAGCATAGCTCTGATTTTCGGGCGACCAGACAATAGACGTACTCTGCACTTGCACGTGACGAGGGACGATGCTATTCTGCTCCCATGGATATGCTGGGTGGAGCCTTTGGCGCCGAGCTGCCGCACGTGGGCAACTTTCCGTACGCAGAGGGGCAGTGCTGTGCGTACGTTAACAGCGGACGTGCCGCGTTGGAGTGCATCTTGCGCAGTATGCCCCGGCGTCCGGCACGCGCCTTTGTGCCGCGTTTCACCTGCGATACCGTGCTGCAGCCCTTTGCGCACCTCGGCATTCCCGTGTTGCGCTACGAGATGCGCGGTGAGTTGTTTTCGGATGCGGAGCCGCAGCTGCCGGAGCTGCCCGGGAATGAAGACCTACTGCTGCTTACCAACTATTTTGGCATGAGCGATCCCGACTGCTTGAGCGAGCTGGCGGAGGCTCATCCCGGCCCCTGCGTGGTGGATGCTGCCACGGCTCTCTACGCCCCGCCAGTAGACGGCGTGGCATGTTTTTACAGCCTGCGCAAGTTTGCCGGGGTGCCGGATGGTGGGGTGGCCGTGGCGCCGTTTCCCCTGCTGTTGCCAGAGCGGGAAGACCGCTCCGCGCGGGCGGCCGTTGCTCTGTGGCAACGCGTGGAGTTGGGCGCGGAGGCTTCCTTACCCGATTTCGAAGCGTTGGAAGAGCGGCTGCAGGGCGAGCCTCGCTGCATGAGCCCTCTCACGCGCGCCTTGCTCGACAGCATCGATTGGGAGTACATTGCGCGTCGCCGTTGCGAAAATTACGCTGCTCTGCATGTACGCCTCGCGAGCATCAATCGACTGACCCTGCCGTCCGTCCCGCCGTCTGCTCCGTTCTGTTACCCCTTTTTGTCTGGCATCCCGGGGTTGCGCGATGAGTTGGTGGATGCTCGCATAGCGCTTCCTTTCCTGTGGCCGGAGGTGATTCGCGATACGCAGGCGGAAAGCCCCGCCAATCGCTTGTCGCGCGCTCTGTTGCCCTTGCCCATTGACCAGCGTTACACGCCGGACGCATTGATCGCCCACCTGGGTCCAATTTGACTTGGTTGCGCGCGCTTTGTTTTTTCGCTTCCTAACGGTGATAGATTCCCCGCTCAAGTTAGGTCATAATGAGCCGCATGAACCCTGAAATCGCAGAAAACCTTAACGCGCAAATTGACCTCGAATTCAACACCGCTTTCCTCTTCCTCTCACTCTCCGTTCAGCTCAAAGAATACGGCATGCGCGGCGCCGGCCGCTGGATGCGCTCGCGCTACCACGACATGTGTGAGCACACTCTGCGCATTTTGGATTACTTGGAGCTGCAGCGCGTCCCGGTCGTCATGCCTACCATCGCTCCTGTCGATTACGCCTGGGATTCCCCGCCTGATCTCTTCCGCGTGGCGCGTGAGCATGCCGGGAGAATCACCGATGCCATTCACCGTCTCATCTCTCTTTGTCGGAGAGAAGCCGATTTCTCAACCGAGCAGCTGCTCATGCCCTCTGTGCGCTCACAACTTCTGATGGAAGCGAGACTTGCAGATTTTTTACGCGACTTATTGCGCTGTGGGCATGACACCTCTGCCATACTTCTCTTCGATAAAAGTCTGCGATGAGTTCATGCAAGGGATGCCTGAGGCCTCATTTGTCACGGGGCTTTTTGTTGGCCTCTTTTGTTTTTTGAATCCTTGCAGAACGCGCTGCGTTACTAGCATCACTTTTTCCGGTTGCTGCGTGTATTGAACGTCTTTCGTCAAACGATCGGCCTGTTCGGCCAGTTCTCGTAGCGTTTTTTCCGCGGCCTGGACGCTCTCCGTTTGTCCTCCTCTTCCCCACGTTTGCGGTATCAATAGACGATCGGGAAACTCTCCCGCATGGCCGCTGCAACAATCCGAAAATGGCGTTTACGATGCTTGCCGAGTCAGCAAAAAACGTAGTTCGGCAGCTGTGTGGACAAGGGGGCAGCCGACTGTCGAAAGGTCCTTCCCCTGCGAGTAACCCCAATCTACGAGAATGAGTCGCGCGTTAGCGGCACGAGCTGTAGCAGCATCGGTGAGGGAATCGCCTACCATGGTGAGCTGCTGCTGGGGAATGCCCCAAAGCTTGGCGATGTGCAGCAGGGCGTCTGGCGCAGGCTTGCGGGGAAATTCTCCAGTGTGCCCGATAATAGGAGCAAAAACGTGGTCCCCAAAGATATCACGCACCATGTCGTGAGTAATTTCATGTTGCTTGTTGGAGAGGACAGCCAGATGCGCCCCGGTGCCGGAAAGTTCGGCGATGAGTTCAGCGATGCCGGGATAGGGTTGCGGGGCTTGTTGTCGCCAGCAGACTGAGTACTCGCGTCGAAAATGCGCAATCAGCTCATCCACCAGCTCAGTGGGGGCGGTCGCTTCATCATCGTACCCCAGTGCGTGAGAGCAGAGATTTCTCACGCCGCAGCCGATAATGTTGGCTACTCGTTCCTGTGTGAGGGCGCGGCGTCCCATGCAGTCAAGCGCGCGATTCAGTCCTACCGCAATGCCGGGCATGGAATGCACCAGAGTGCCGTCTAGGTCAAATACGATTGCCGCCTTCATCAGTGGATAAAGCCGCGTTCAGTTTCCTTGAGGAAGCGCAGCAGATTGGTCACATACGGGTTGCTGCCGTACGTCTCGTCAGCCGTGATCGTGGCGATGCCTTCTTCAATGTTATCTCCCTTGTGCAGGAAGAGTTTTTTGTAGGCGAACTTGATGGCGCGCACATCGTCCTCCGATACCCCGCGACGTTGCAGGCCGATGCTGTTCACCGCGCGCACAGCTGCAGGAAACCCTTCCGCAATCATGTAGGGCGGCACGTCTTGTGAAACGCGCGCGCAGCCTCCTACCATGGCGTGCTCTCCCACGCGCACGAACTGGTGGAGTGCGGCAAACCCGCCAATGATAGCCCAATCATTGATGTGGCAGTGTCCGGCGACTCCAGCGTAACCGGAGAAGATGCAGTGATTACCCACCACACACTCGTGTCCGCAGTGGCTGTTAATGAGGAAATGGTTATTATTGCCAATAATGGTTTTAGTTTCCGGGGATGTAGAGCGATTAATGTTGCTGTTCTCGCGGAAGACATTGTCATTGCCTACTTCCAAGTAAGTGGGCTCACCTTTGTACTTGAGGTCCTGAGATTTCAGACCGATGACCGCAAATGGGAAAAACTCATTACGTTCCCCAAAAGTGGATGGCCCGCCCAGCACCACGTGGCTGTGCAGTACACAGCCTTTCCCCAACTTGACATGTTCGCCCACCACGCAATACGGGCCAATGATCACGTCTTCTCCTATTTCTGCCGTTGGATCGACAATCGCTGTCGGATGTATCTGTGACATGTTGGGATTCTACCCTGCGCTTGCCCGCAATTCAAGTCAAAAGAAAACAAAAGAGATGCGATACAAGGATGGCATGACCAGTTAGTGAGGCGCGGCAAGTCTTGACTTCGAGCTGCATGAAGCTGTATAATGCGAAGCGTATGAAAACGAAGACACGATACAGCTTTGATGTCCCCACACGCACGATGTTTGGCGCGGGGGTGTTGAATGAATTGCATGAGCAGCCGATGCCGGGCAAAAAAGCCATGGTGGTGATATCCAATGGCAAGTCTACTCGAACAAATGGTTACTTGGATCGCACGGTGGAGCAGCTCAAGCTTGCAGGGGTAGAAAGTGTGGTCTTTGACAAAGTACAGGCCAACCCACTGAAAGCCACGGTGGAGGAAGGAGGGCGCTTTGCGCGGGACAATGGATGTGATTTTATTGTAGCCCTTGGTGGCGGGAGCTGCATGGATGCGGCCAAAGGCATGGCGGTGATGGCCACGAATGGTGGGGACTTGTGGGACTACATTGTGCCGGGCACGGGCAAGGGTAAACCCATTGTCAATACGCCATTGCCTATCATTGCTGTCACAACGACGGCCGGCACGGGGTCGGAGACGGATTCCGGCGGAGTGATTACCAACCCCGAAACACATGAAAAAACAGCCATCTTTGGCCATGATCTTTTCCCGAAGCTAGCCATTGTGGATCCGGAACTCATGTTGTCTGTGCCATCGAAGTTTACCGCCTACCAGGGCTTTGACGCTCTCTTTCACAGTACAGAAGGCTACATTGCCTCCACCGCCAACCTTATCAGCGACATGGTGGCGATTACTGCCATTGAGAATGTGGGCAAGCACCTGGCCGCCACGGTGCGAGATGGCCAATCACTGCCGGATCGCGAACGTGTGGCTTTCGGCAACTGGCTATCCGGGGTGCAGATGGTGGTAGGCACCTGCACGAGCGAGCACTCGCTGGAGCATGCGTTGTCCGCTTACCACCAAGAGTTGCCTCATGGCGCAGGCCTCATCATGATTTCACTCGCCTATTATAAGCATTTCATTGATCGCGGTGCGCAGGCAGAGCGTTTTGTTCGCATGGCGCAGGCGCTGGGAATGCAGACGGCCGAGAAGCCGGAGGACTTTTTGACGGCTTTGAAAGCTCTGCAGGAGGCATGCGGAGTGGCAGACCTGAAGATGAGCGACTACGGCATCAGTCCGGATGAGTTTGAAACGATGGCGCACAATGCAAAGAGCGCCATGGGTTGGCTTTTTGAACATGACCCGCTGCCGCTCAGTATTGAAGACTGCGTGGCCATTTATCAGGCATCGTACCGTTAAAGATGAATATGATCAGCAAGCAAACAGTCATCCTGGCAGCGGCAATTGCCATGTTGCCATGCGTAGCCTACACTCAGGAAAAAAACATGAAAGAAAAAATTACCCAGACCGCCGGACGCGAGCAGCTCGGCGGTTTTGCTCCGCAGTTTGCCCATTTCAACGATGATGTGCTCTTCGGTGAAAATTGGAATAATGAGGACATTGATGTGAAGACGCGCTCTATCATCACTGTAGTGGCGCTCATGAGTCAGGGAATCACGGACAGCTCGTTGGTGCATCATCTGCAGAATGCGAAGAGGCATGGCGTCACGAAAGCAGAAATAGCCGCCGTCATCACTCACGTGGCGTTTTATGCCGGGTGGCCCAAGGCGTGGGCTGTCTTCCGTTTGGCTAAAGAGGTGTGGAGCGAGACAGCAGACCCCGCTGCAGACGCTAAGGCGCAGCATGCCGCACGGCTTCTTTTCCCCATTGGTGAGCCCAATAGCGCCTTTGCTCAATACTTCATCGGGCGGAGTTACCTGGCTCCTATTTCCGGCGAGCAGGTCAAGATGTTTAATGTGACTTTTGAGCCACGCTGCCGCAACAATTGGCACATACACCACGCTAAGAAGGGCGGTGGGCAGATGCTCATCGGCATTGGCGGGCGAGGATATTACCAGGAGTGGGGCAAGGAACCTGTGGAAATTCGTGAAGGCACGGTTATTCACATTCCTGCCAATGTGAAGCACTGGCATGGCGCCGCGCCCGATTCATGGTTCTCTCACATTGCCGTGGAAATTGATGGTGAGGACACCTCCAATGAGTGGCTTGAACCCGTCACCGATGCGGAATACAACAAATTGAAGTAATTTTGCGCCAAAGTATGCAAAAGGCTCCTTCCCGCACATGACAGGAAGGAGCCTTCTTTTGAAGTTATATTTTACGCGTTGGCGGAAGCTTTGTCGTCCAGCGCTTTCTTGGCGAGTTCAAAAACTGCCTTGAAAGCTTCCGGGTTGGCAATGGCCAGCTCGGAAAGAGACTTGCGATCCAGCTCCACACCAGCCTGCTTGAGTCCCTCCATGAAGCGGGAATAAGTCAGGCCTAGCGGGCGCACGGCTGCGGAGATGCGAGCTGTCCAGAGACGGCGAAATTGCCCTTTACGTCTCTTGCGATCGCGGTACTCGTACTGCCATGCTTTGTACACAGCATCCTTGGCGTAGCGGAAGAGTTTGCTGCGGAAGCCGCGGAAACCCTTGGCGCGTTGCAGGATGCGCTTGCGGCGGGCGCGAGAAGCCGGCCCATTTGTAGCACGTGCCATAGATTGTCGTTTCTATATGATGGAACGAGCTGTTCTTCCTCACCTCCTTGCAGTCTCGCTCGTTGCTCCTTCACAAGGGAAGGAAGGCTGCACGAAGGCCACCCGATCAGCGGATGGAAGCTCCGACTGTAGCGCGAAGTTTCTTCGGCTTCAGGCGAAAGGCATGTTCTGCTTGATGGCCCACACCTGAGTGTCGTCCACCAAGGCGGGCTTGCCGAGCGCACGTTTTCTCTTGCTGGATTTCTTCTGCAAGATATGACGTTTGCCCTGCTTGCGGCGCAGAACCTTGCCCGTGCCGGTTACCTTGAAACGCTTGGCAACAGCCTTACGTGTCTTATTGATACCACCTTTGCGGGTCATGGCGGGAGAATTATATGCTCCCCGGCGCATTTGGCAAGTAAAATTTTTGGAAGCGATGCGATTTCGTGCATGCGCTTCGTTCAAATACCGCACGAATAAAAGGAAGAAGAAGATGCATGGTCGCCTGTGTTTCGGGGGTGAAATAGCTTCCGAGGACGAGTTTACAGCACAGTTGCACAGCGACACATCAATCAATGGGAGGCGCATAAATCGAGAGCCAGCGCCGGTAAGCTTCCACGTCTTGCAGCGAGGGGCGAATTGTAGCGCGCTGCGTCCAGTGTATCTGCGAAGCAATGGGGGAAATGCCCGCAGCAGTGAGGGCGGAATCAATGGCTTGCTTGTGGGAACGAACAGTGCGACGTGAGTTGCCGTGTACCATTCCCATGATTTGGGGGTTGCCGAATGGAACTGCACCACTGCGGTAGTAGCAATGGGTCATGCAGACATGACGTGCGCACAGGCTGCCGGCTTCTTCTTCCATTCCGTGAGGCACCGACCACATGAGCAAAGCCGCCTCAGTAATGCCAGCGACGCTTTGGGCAGTAGGGTGAGTGTGATTAAGAATGACGGCAAAGCGACCGATTACTCCGAGTTGGGCGAGGTGGTGCGCGCAGTTCAGATAAGTTTGCAAGGACATGCCGATGGCGTCCGCACGCCCCTGCCAGACAGCGCAGCCGGGTAAAAGCTCGGAGAGTTGCAGGGGTGGACGAAGGCTGTTCAGTACGCGCTGCTGTTGCTCGTTGATCGCCGGGCTGGCAGGCCTCTGCATGGGAGGCGCGGTGTCGTCTAGCGTGCCGGGAGGTAGACCTGCGCGGCGCATATGCCCCACGCTGAGGCGAAACATGCCCACCACGGGCATGAGTACGTAATGCAGCGCGCCGGTACGATGCGCGAGGATGCGGCAATGGGTGGCGGGGCTATCGGTCTGTTCCGGGAGACGCAAGGTCGTCCAGAGTCGGAAATTGGCACCAGGAGCCGTCGAGTCATCGGGTTCGCGGATAACGACATGTCCGGAGAAGGGGTCGTGAGCAATGAGCCAATCATACGCGGCGAAAAGGGAGGAAGCATTTGGGAATTGCCAAGCTACTAGACAACTGGGGGTGAGGGCGTTGCCGGGCAGGGTTTGGCGGATACTGCGGATAAGTCCCCCCTGCAGCATATCGTGCAGGCGGTGCAGTACCTCCCGCTCAGGCATGCCACAGCGAATGGCCAACTCGGCGAAAGGTTGCTCATGGAAGCCGTTGAGCCGATCCTCTGCTACAGCGAGTAGGTGTCGATTGGCGGCGTCATCCATGAGGGAACTGTTCATTGCGGGTTCACAGTGCCGCAATAGGCGAAAAGGGTGGGATCAAATTGCTGCTTGGCATCATCAGCAATGCGTTGAGCATGTTCAGCCGACTCAGTGAGTGCAAACATGCAGGATCCGCTGCCGCTCATAAGCGCGGCTTGCACCCCTGCTTGCTCCAAAAGCCACATCTTAAGCAAAGCGAGCACAGGGAACTTGGCAAACACTGGTTGTTCCAAATCGTTGCTGAGCCGCAATCCATTCACTGTCTGCACGTCATACATCACGCCCCGCAGGCGCCGGGCAACTTCGTACGCCCCGTATGCCCAAGGTGTGCTTACGCCAAATTGTGGCTTGAGCAGCAGAATAGGGCTAGTCCACTCGGCATAAGCCTCAAGGGGGCGAACTCGTTCGCCTCGTCCCTGGCAGCGACTAAGCACGGGATTTAGGAAGAAAGGGATATCGCTGCCGATGGCAGCGGCCATTTCCGCCAGTTCATCGGGCGTGTATTGGGTACCCAGAATTTCATTGGCCGCCAGCAAAGTTGTCGCTGCGTTGGACGAACCTCCACCCAGACCTGCCGCCCAAGGGATGCGCTTGGTGAGCGTAATACGCTGTTTGGCTTTACGACCGTAGTGCTTTTCGAACTCCAAAATAGCACGAATTACTAGGTTGCTTTCATCAGTGGGAACATGATCATCATCGCAAAGCAGGGTAGTGGTGCGCGAGTTGTGGAAGTGTAGTTCGTCAGCCAAGTCAAGTTTGGCCATCAGCATGTCCACCTCGTGATAACCATCCGCTCTTTTCCCTCTGATGCGCAGAGAGAGGTTCACCTTCGCAGGTGAAAGATAGGTACTCATGCCGCTAGGGTACACGAAAGCGGCAAAAGAATCAAGTAGAATATGGCGAGCGATTGTGCTTGCAATTCGGAGATGAGTGCGCTAAACTCAGGGGGGGTGGTGTAGGCGGCTGGAGCGGACAAACCACAAGCACACCGGGACCATGATACGCGTATACAAACAGTCGAACAACGGTATTTCCCGCACGGTCGGACTGGATGAGCCGGTGAGCAGCCACGAGGATCACATCTTTTGGGTCGATTTGCTTACTCCGGATGCGCAGGAACTCTCCTTTGTCGAGGAGTTGTGCGGTTTGGAGATGCCCACAAAGGACGAGATGCGTGAGATTGAGGCGACGTCGCGCTTATACTGTGAGGACGGGGCGAGATTTATGACCACGACCCTGCTTTCGCGGGTAGAAACGGATGATCCGATCATTGCCGAAATTACTTTCATTCTGAAGAAGAATGTGCTTATCACCATACGCCATACGGATTCATATTCCTTTCGCGTTTTTTCCCACACTCTTCTTCGGGCACAAAGCACCAACCGAGACCTTGTGTTCATTGGCCTGTTAGAGACTCTTGTGGATCGTCAGGCAGATGTGCTGGAACGCTTTGGTACGGTGTTGGATGCACTCTCCAAAAAAGTGTTTGGGACTCACCACGCTACGCGGAAAGGCGAGAAACAGGAAGATCCTGATACGGAGGATTTGCGCGATGCACTGGAAGAGCTTGGACGCGTGGGTGACCTCATTACTCGCCAGCGGGATGCGCTTGTGAACCTGCTGCGTATGATCACCTTTGCCGGCAATGAAGATTCTTGCCTGAGCGCGCATGAGAATTTATACGTGCCGCTGAGGCCTGTCTCTCGCGATGTGAACTCGCTGGCGGAATATGCTTCTTTCCTCTCCAACAAGATCAACTTTATGTTGGATGCGGTTCTGGGTCTCATCAATATTGAGCAGAATGACATTGTCAAGGTCTTTACCATCACGTCCATCGTATTTTTGCCGCCTACGTTGGTGGCAAGCATATTCGGGATGAACTATCGCTACATTCCGTTTTTAGAGACTCCGTGGGGCTTCTGGCTTTCATTGATTCTGATGGTCATTTCAGCAGTTTTGCCGCTCGTCATTTTTCGAATCAAACGTTATATTTGAATCACTATGATTGCCATACGCAAAGTCGAGCAACCACAGCAGGAAATCCACAAGGCAAATATTCTCATCGAAGCTTTGCCGTACATGCAGGCATATCGGGATAAAACGATACTCATCAAGTTCGGTGGGTCGGCGATGGATGATCCAGAGTTGGTGAAGTCGTTAATGCGTGATATTGTGGTATTGGAATCCATGGGGATGAATCCGGTGGTGGTTCATGGCGGAGGTAAAGCCATCTCGAAGGCCATGAACGAAGCAGGGCTGGAGGCTCAATTCATCAATGGGCTGCGCGTTACTGGGGAAAATGCCATTCGCATCGTGGAAGAGACCCTGACGGGTAGCATCAACCCCGGACTGGTGGAAATGATACGCGAGCACGGCGGCTCGGCTGTGGGTATACCGGGCAGCAGCGTCTTTGTGGGTGAAAAACTGCGCGAAAAAGATGAGCAGGGAAAACCGGTAGATTTGGGGATGGTGGGGAGAGTGATAGGTTGCCAGCTTTCGCGGGTGGAGGAGGCGCTCTCTCTGCAGCTCATTCCTGTGATATCGCCGTTGGCTCGAGAGCTGGGTACGCACCAGTCGCTCAACGTGAATGCTGATTTGGCAGCTGCGGCTCTGGCTAAGGAACTCAAGCCGGTGAAGCTCGTGTATATCTCAGATGTGCCTGGCATCCTGCCTGACCAGCAGGATAAGACCAGTATCATCAAGAGCATTGACCGACGCGAAGCGTTCCGACTCATTGAAGAAGGCGTCATTACAGGTGGCATGATACCTAAAGTCAAGAGTGCTGTAGAGGCACTTAATGCAGGCGTGCGGAAGGTACACTTTATTGATGGTCGTTTGCCTCACACCATGTTGCTGGAAATTTTTACACCCGAAGGTGTGGGAACCGAGATTGTACGCGAGCAGCGTTGAGGATATTCGACTATGGCAGGTGTTCCCACTATTGGCATTCTTGCGCCGCATCGCGGCAGTGTGTTCCAGCGCACATTGCAGCAGTTGCTACGATGCTGCGAACAGCGTAGCATTCGCGCATATGACTTGGGCAAGAACACCTCCAGCAATGAATGGCCAGACATTGTCGTGTGCCTAGGCGGTGATGGCACTATTCTCTCTGCCGTTGAGCAGGCGGCTCGGCGAGGGAGCATCATTGCTGGAGTAAATATGGGGCATTTGGGGTTTTTAAGCGCTTGCGGGTGCGAACAGGTAGGAGAATTGGCAGAGTCGTTCGCCACGGCTGCTTACCGTGTAGAGAACCGTTCTATGCTGCAAGTTACTCCGAGTGGTTTGGGAGCGGACGGGGAAGGAGAGTCACACCTTGCACTCAATGAAGTGGCGCTCATGCGCGCGCAAACCGGCAAAATGATTGATGTGGATGTGGAACTGGATGGTACTCTGCTCAACCGATACCATGCTGACGGTGTGCTGGTGGCTACACCCACCGGATCCACCGCGTACTCGCTATCGGCAGGTGGGCCATTGCTATGGCCCACGGCGGAGGTGATGTGCCTCACGCCCATCTGCCCGCACAGCCTCACCAACCGCTCTGTGGTGTTGCCACAGGATGTGGAAATTACCCTGCACCCACGCGAGAGGCGTGGCCGTGCCGGAGAATCGCTCATCTATTCTACAGATGGGCAGGCCACGCATTCCATCCCGTTGAATGCGGCGCTTACCATTCGCAAAGCACCAGTGAGCCTGCGCCTACTTTTTCTTCCGGGCAGTGACTATGCTGCACGTCTGCGTGCGAAACTCGGCTGGTAAGCGAAGAAAAGCCATCACGCGTCGTTTTCCATCCGTTGCATTCGTAAAGTTGCGATGGAAAGGGAGTTACGAAGTCAACTGTGATTTTGTATATAGCTGCACATCCGCAGCTTGTATAGAATCTGCGGCAGGTGGGCGATGTGAAAAACTTTTCCCGATTTCTACGCATCCGGAGCTACAAAACAAAAAGTCAATGGGGTGCACTTGCGTGCAGAGCGGAGAAAGTATGGCTTCTGGCGCAGGGTACAAGCAGTGTGCCGACGAGAGGTATCTAGAGTAATGTTGCTGGGAGAGCTTGCTGGATGTGAGACACAATAGAGTCCACATCCACAAGTCTTCCTTTCCCGCAGGTGCCACATGCAAGCTCGCCATTTTCTGCCGGGCCAATTACACGATCTCCCCTCTTGAGCAGCATCTGTACATTGCGCTGCGTTGCGGGATGCTCCCACATCTGTGTATTCATAGCGGGAAAGATGAGTACCGGAGCGCGGTTGGCCAAATAGAGTGACGTGAGTACGTTCGGCGCAAATCCTTGCGCAAAGCAGGCGATCGAATGTGCGCTAGCCGGCACCACAGCAAATACATTTGCCTTTTGCGCCAGTGCAATATGGGCAGGGACCCAGTTGTCCGTTTCTTCTTCAAAAGACGAAATCACAGGGTGTCGAGAAAGAGTCATGAGCGTGAGTGGAGCGACGAAATGCAAAGCCGTGGGTGTGCACACGCAGTGCACTTCGTGCCCGGCTCTCGTGAGTTTCGAAGCCACATCAGCTGCCTTGTAAGCAGCGATTGAGCCGCAGACGCCAAGAACGACCGTTGCCATGAGATGGGAATTCAGAGTTGCATTGGATCAAACTCGACAATCATGTTGATTTCAACAGCTACGCCGAGCGGGAGACTCACTACACCCACGGCTGAGCGTGAGTGGGCCGCCTCTGGTCCAAAAAGTTCCACGAGAAGGTCTGAGGCACCGTTGAGTACTTTTGCCTGATCGGTGAAGTCAGGGGTGCAGTTTACGAAACCATTTATTGCGACGATGCGGCGCAGAGGGGCAAAGCTGCCAAGTTCGGCTTTGATGACACCAAGTCGATTCAGAATTGAGATAACGGCGGCTTGTTGACCTTGCTCCACGGAGAGATCGCGGCCGAGTTTGCCGTAGAAAGAGGAATTGTCGCTCACTGAGATGCCGCCGGAAAGATGCAGCAAATTGCCAGTGCGCACACACTGTACGTATGAGCCCACCGGTGCTGGAGCCTGCGGAATTTGCAAACCCTTTTTGTCGAGTACAGCTTGATTGAGTTGCATACGCCCATCCTACGCAATGACACCTCTTTTGTCAAGCTCGCTTGACACAACGATGCGTGGTGTGATACACTGAGTGGCATGAATACGATTCAGAAAGTTGCTTTGATTGCCTGTGCGGCACTGATCAACAGTCAAGCATGGGGCGCAGAGCAGAAGCAGTTACCCAAACCAGTAATGACAGGTGGGATGCCTGTCATGCAGGCCATCAACACACGTGCATCCGGGCGGCTATACGACGTTAAAAGGCCGGTGGACGATCAGACATTGAGTGAGCTTCTATGGGTGGCGTGGGGGGTGAACACGCAGGGTAAGCGCACCATTCCCACGGCTAGGAACCAGCAGAATATGAAACTATACCTGCTGACCCCGACTGGCACTTGGCTCTACAATGGCCCCAAAAACTGCCTAGATAGAGTGAATGGGGAAAATCTGATTGCGCTCACCGCGACACAAGAGTTTGTTAATGATGCCCCGGTGCATTTGCTCTACGTTGCCAAAGATGATAAATGGGGACGTTGCCATGTGGGATCAGCTTATCAGAATGTGTACTTGTATGCTGCTTCCAAGGGATTAGCAACTGTCATTCGGGGATTGATAGATGCTGATGCGTTGACGGTTAAATTAGGCCTGACCGGTGGAGAACGCGTCATAGCGCACCAGACCGTGGGCTGGCCGGAGAAGTGAGGTTATGGAGAGCTTTGAACAGTTGCTATCCATGAGCACGAGAGCGCGCAGTAGCAGAGGGTCTTGACAAAACCGAGTAGAGGAGAAGTGCGGAAAGAAGCTCAATCCATGGATGGTTAGGTGGATTACAGACAGTAGAGGACATGAAAGTACCGCATTTATTCACATCAGAATCGGTGGGCGAAGGTCATCCCGACAAGGTGGCAGATTTGATTTCCGACTCGATACTTGATGCATGTTTAGAGCAGGATCCGTACAGCCGTGTGGCGTGTGAAACCCTCGTGAAGGACAATCATGTGGTTCTTGCCGGTGAGATAACTACCCGAGCAAAACTCAATTATGAGGAAATTGTACGCAACACCATACGCGGGATAGGATACCGCACTGCGGCAGATGATGATGTATTTTATGCAGATGGGGTGCGGGTGCTAAACTTCCTTTCTGAGCAGAGTCCAGATATTGCGCAAGGTGTGGATGCCCGAGCTGCCGAGGGCAAGGAAGGCAGCGAACAGGGAGCGGGCGACCAAGGCATCATGTTTGGTTATGCTACGGATGAAACGCCGGAGATGATGCCTGCCCCTGTGATGTATGCCCACCGCATTATGCGCGAACTCGCGCGCTCGCGCCACGCTGGCGAGGTTAGCTGGCTGCGTCCGGACAGCAAGAGCCAGGTGGCCGTGGTATACGGGAAGAACGGGCAACCGGAACGCATCATGAATGTAGTGATGAGTACCCAGCATGCTGAGCAAGCGAGTTTGTCGGAAATTCGCGACTACTGCACTGCGCTCGTGAAGCGTGTTTTACCTGCAGAACTGCTGCGTGTGGACACGCAGTATTTCATCAATCCCACGGGACGCTTTGTTGTCGGTGGTCCGCATGGTGACTCCGGGCTTACTGGGCGCAAAATTATTGTGGACACATATGGGGGAATGGGACGCCATGGTGGCGGTGCTTTCTCAGGGAAGGATTGCAGTAAGGTTGACCGCTCCGGAGCCTACATGTGCCGTTGGGTTGCTAAACACGTGGTAGCAGCTGGATTGGCGCGGCGCTGTGAGTTGCAAGTGGCGTACGCTATTGGTAAGGCCGATCCCGTATCCATCATGATTGATGTAGATACCTTTGGCACCTCTACGGTAGAAGAGTCGGAGATCATCCGACGTGTGTGTTCTGCCTTTTCATTTAAACCGGCAGATATGGAGGCAGTACTTGGGTTGCGTCGGCCTATTTTCAGGTTATCCACGAATTATGGGCACTTTACAAAGGCTGAACTCCCGTGGGAACAGCTCGATCCCGCGAAGCTTGATATCTTGCGTCATGCTTAAACGGGGGATTAGAGTTTCATCTTCGTGCCCGATTTTGTCGGCCATTGCGGGGTTTGCCGCGCGTTTTTGGCTTATCAGGGGGTGATTTTGAAAATTCCTTGCGTGAGGGGGCTTTTGCATGGGGTGAGAAAGCCGCCGCGACCGGGATAGTGGCTTGGGGGTCAGTAGCGCGTGCATAGTTCAGTACACCGCGAGCTAGCGCATTGGCGAGCCGAGCTTGATATGCCGCGTCGGTAAGGGCTGCAGCCTCTCGGGGATTACTGGCGTACCCTAGGGATACGGAAACCGCGGGCATGCTAAGCGAGTTGAGTATGCTATAATGAACATGGCGGCAGCCCGCGCCGGGCAAATGCAATTCTGCACTCAACATATATTGAAGTGCATAGGCCAATGCAGCACTTTTGCATGAAAAAGCTTCAACCGGTCGGGGAACACCAGTATCACTTATAGGAGCTGGAACGTGAACTGCAGGGCCAGCAGCTTCCGAATGGGATTTATTGAGGTGCAAGTTCACAAAAATTGCCCCATGCATAGCATTTGATTGATCTACCCTCTGGCGATCAGAGAGAAAATAATCCCCACTTCGGGTAAGAACGCAGTGTATGCCTGCATCTTCCAGCTTTTTCTGCAGGGCAAGCGCTACATGAAGAACGACTTGTGATTCTCGACTTGTACCACAGGGAGCTCCAGTGTCGTATCCTCCATGGGCTGCATCAATGATGACGGTTCCTAGTCTGATACGGTCAGCGATATAGGTTGGCCGTAAGATGGGATCAACCCAGTATACCCAATCGTCACGCGATATAAGTAGCTTGCCAACACCATTGCGCATGAGAGGTCGACCAAGTGCGATATCCACGCCATTGATGCGCAGCGTGCGCGGGCCGGGACCAAGCTCTACAGTGGTGGTATCATTGAGCATGGTGTAGACCCCTTGGCGGGAAGACCGTGGGGAATCCGACAGCTTATAAAAGCTGCGCAATTCATCAATGGTTTGGTAGGCGATATTCAGTGGACTTTCTGCAGGAATCCACGCGGAGGGTTGAGCTGGTGCGGCAAGGCAGCACGTACTCCATGCAAGAAAGGTTAATAGGCAGTACACACGACAGGTATAATGACGGCCGGGAAGAAACATGGAACACGAAAAGATTAGCGAGGTGAGGTAGCACGCATGCCTGGAATAGAGCCGGAGTGCAGAGAGCCAACGCGAACTGAGCCACTGCCGCTGCGTCTCTGCGTGATCGGGCGGTTACATGTGTTATACGTGTAGCGCATGATGCCCTCGCAGATACATTGGGCGAGCATGTCCTGATAGCGATCGGAGCTGATCTTGGCGCCTTCTTGAGGGTTAGTCACAAAACCGCCTTCAAAAAGGATGGCGGGGCGCTTAATTGTACAGAGCACAGAGAAACGTGCGCGCTGAATTCCACGATCTACAGCGCCAGTTTTTTTTATAGAGTGGCTGTGCACAGCAGTAGCCAGGGCAATGTTCTCGCTATCTTGGTTATTACCAGCCAAATCTTCAGTGCGACGGGTGCGGGCAAAGGGAGAAGTGGTGCCATGTGGCGCCAGAGTGAAGGTTTCGATTCCGGAGGCAGCCCTGCTACCAGAGTTGTGGTGCAGACTCACAAAAATACAATTTGGCGTGCGATTGGCAATTGCTACACGCTCTCCAAGGGTCAGAAAAAAATCCTTATCGCGTGTCATCACCACCTTGAATCCAGCAGACTCCAGTCTGCGCCTCACCTTCAGTCCAAGTGCCAAGTTGCAATCTTTTTCACGTGCAAACGGACTCACTGCGCCAGCATCGTGTCCGCCATGTCCGGGATCAAGCACGACTGTGGTGATCTTTCCGGAGCCCGCGAGACGGGGACGAAGCACCGGGTCCACCAGTTTGTTCATGTCAATAGTAGAGATGAGAAGCGAGCCATCCTCCAGGATCACGGGGTAGGAGAGGATGTAACGGTAGTTGTTGACATAGAAGTCTTGCCTAGAAGGGCGCAAGGAAACAGTACGATCTCCTGCTCCGTATGAGATAAAGCCGGAGCGGCCAACTCGTTTGGTGAAGCCGTAGAAGTTCCATACATCATTTAGTCGCACATAATCTACCCCTCGCACCGAAAAAACGTCCCATTTGCTAGGTGCTGCGCGAAGTTCTCCCACCGGCACCATAGAAAGCACCAGTAACAAAAAAAGAGCTCGCAGTGTTGATACCTTCATCGGGGCAAATACATACCGCTTGCGAACGAGTAAGCTGCCCGTATTCTATCACGGCGGCCCATCGCACCACAAGGCAAAAGCGGTTGTTATTGGAGAATTTTTGCAATAAGAATTTTATCAATTAAGCTGCAATTTTTCAAGAAAGTGCTGTGTATTCTGAAATTGGAGGAAGGTTTTGAGGTGCGAGTTTTCTAGAAGGTTCACAAAGCGTTTTTCGCGGACAAGAGTGCGCAGCCCTTGGTCCCGGAAAAGGTCTAAAAAGCGAGAGGGATGCGGGATACCGGAGTGCTCCAGACAAGTATGGTAAAACTGCTCCATCTGTGCTTCTGAAAGCGAGCAACCGTAAGCTACCAAGCAGGCAAGTTTGGTTTGCGCAGGGTCATCCATGGGATTAAAGCGTAGAATCCATGATGTCGCGGGGGAAGATGATAGAGCATTGCGCAAGCGGGAGGACCATGGGAGGGAAAGGGGGGAAGTGGCGGAGGCACGGCTGTGGTAAAAGTTGATGAGTGACACATCTCCGTAGTATGAGACGCCGATTGTTGCGAGCCAGATCATGAGCACGCACATGAGTGTAGTAGTGAGAATGCCACCCGCAGAGGCGCCCCCGCGATGCCATGAAAAAAGCTGAGAGAACCAATTCATGCCGTGAAAAAAAACTGAGAAGACGAAAACAGTCGCCAACCAGGCGAGAGTTTGTACCATCCACGGTTGCGGAGAATTGATGCAGAGTGAGATAAGAGTAAACCCGTTTTTTTGGATAAAAATCCACGTAGCAATGGCGGAGATTGCGGCAATGGCAAGCAAGAGCATCTTAATGACGCCCTTGAGCATCGAAAAGACAAGAATGGCCGCCAAGATGCCAACCACAACAACGAGTACGTTAAAGTTGGAGAGTGATATCAGAGGCATGGGCTAGTGGGAGTTTTTAATGAATTGGAGAAGTGATGACTTTGCAGCTTGGGCATGTTCGTGATGTGGGTCTGCTTGCAGTGCGCGGTTGAGCGCAGTGAGAGCTGCGTGGTATAGGCGTAGTTCAGAAAGAACAAGGGCAAGGCGATACTGCGCTTCGGCATTTTGCGGTACCACTTTGGTGCACGTGAGCAATTGCTGCAGAGCGTCAGTCAAGCGATTTTGACGAGCTAGCAACAGCGCGTAATCCATGTAGGGTACAGGGGAGGCTGGGTCTTGATCAATAGCACGGCGGTATTGAAGCTCGGCTTCATGGGTATTCCCCGCAGCCTGGGCGAGAGTAGCCAGCATCATGGTGCCGCCAGGTTGGTCGGCGCGAAATTCGGCAGCATTTTGCAGTTCGCTCATGGCAGCAGAGCCGGGAAGAAGCTGGGGTGTATTTTGCAACATGCACCAAGCCGCAGCGTGACGTACCGAACGCACGGGGTCGTGTAGCAAATCAGCAACATGTGGGCCTGGTATGCTGGCTGCTGCAGCGCGCACCAGAGCATCGGCGTCAACAGCAGCATCTTGCGCAGCTTGTTGGATAGAGGGTGTGAGAGGGCAACGCGACAGGTGCTCCAGCAGAGTGGCACGCCAAGCTGGTACATCCTCGTTTCGGAGAGCATTCAGCAGATCTGACGGGTCGGCATGTCCCTGCATGGCGGCGTGCACTGCGCGGATGCGTGGGCGACGCTGTTCCACAATTTGATGGGGGATAGCCTGAGCAAGTACCTGAGCTGCCCACTCATTACTCCGGTTTCGATGGCACATAGTGCAGGCATTTGGAACATCGATTTCTCGACTTAACTGGGGATCGGGTATATTTAGCGAGTGGTCGCGGCGTGGATCGCGTGCCATGTAAGTAGATTCTGGCATGTGGCATTCCACGCAGCGTCCTCCGATGGATGTTCGATCACAGGTACCCTCCGGGGCACCAGCTGAGAAAGGAGCCTTTTTCCCATTCACCTCTTTTTGGATGGCGTGGCAGCGCAGGCACAGAGAATTGTCCTCCCATGGCAGAATTGTTTTGCCAGTGTGCGGGTCATGGCAATCCATGCAGGTAACGCCGGCAGCACCCATACGGCTGAGCCGGAAACCTGTTTCACAAAATACTTCATCACGCTGCATGCCGTTTGCGTAGAAGACTCCCGGTGCTACGGGGAGCTCAAGTCGGTAGTGGTCCTCAAAACAGTTTCCAGGTCGGAAATGATCATCAAAGACTTCGGCTCGGGCGTGGCAGGAGGCGCATACGGCAGAAGCTAGCTGCGGAGAAAGAACGCGGGTATACCGTCCGGCTGTACACGCATCAATGGGGTCAGGTGCGGCAGCGGGGTGGCAGGCAATGCAGGTGACTCCCATCTGTTCGTATGTGGAGTTGTAGGTGTCGGTAAAACGGTTGTATCCCTTGTGGTAGCCGGTCATATGACAAGCGGCACATTGGGAGTTCCATGTCATACCTCGGCCAGTAGTATGCCCCCAATCGCCGAGATGACGCAGGGCTGTCCCCTCGGCTTTCAGGCGCTCATCATCTGCAAACACATCAAACCAATTTTTGAGTTGCGGATCCCATGCACTACTGAGCACTTGCTGTGCACCGCGTTCGCCTGGCACGATGTATTGTACAAGCGGCTGGCGTCCCACGGCAGCCACCACTGGCAGGGGTGTGTCATGCCATGATGTTTGTACCACAAAACGTCCGGATGGATCACTGCGGAAGGTAAGCTGGTCTCCATGCGAGTGAAATTCTTGCGCGCAGAATGCTGGCGCATCCAGCAGGGACGATGGAGGTCGGGCAGCCCAAGCGTGATCGCTATCGACCCAATCTGCGTATTCTCGGGGGTGGCATTCGGCGCACTGCTGCGGGGTATCTGCCGAGCCAGTATGCGGGGTGCCTTCACAGAGTGTCGATTGATCGCGACATGACGGGATTAACATGAGCGAGAAAAAGAAACACACGAGGTTTGTCATCCTAGACATCGGTGTGAGTGTCGTGGCTGGTGCGTAGTACTCCTTGTTCATCAGATAAGTTCCTTGAGGCGCAAGATAGATGTACCGGGCACGGTATAGAGGACACCATCTGCCCTGCGCAGGGTCGGAGAGCCATTTGTGTCCACGCCCGAGAAGAAGCCGCAGTGGCGTTCGGTATCGGTGACTGCGACCACGGGCAATGACGGCCCCCAAGCCGAAGCCAGCATGCGTACGAGCCCCTCAGGCCCTTCTTGCATATAAAGGAAGAAAGTCTCTGCCAGTGCATTGCCCAGCATATCACGTAGCTGGGGTACCGTAGGACAGGGAGTGAGTATATCTGCTAGGCGCGTGGGCGGATCCTGCAACTGAGTTAGCATGGTTATGGAATTGCATACATTGATACCTACTCCGATGCCGACTTTGCAAGGTTTGGGGCGTTCCACTAAGATACCTGCCAGTTTAGCTTTCCCAACAAGTAGGTCATTCGGCCAACGCAGCCGAAGCCCAGGAATATGGAAACGTTCTAACATTTTCATAAGCGCAGCACCGGCCACGAGAGGCGTCAGTTCCCAGGGCTGTTTGCATGTCTCATCAAGTGGTAGGTTGTAGGTTGCCCACAATCCTCCTTCATTTGCATACCAACTGCGATTGAAGCGGCCGCGTCCCTTAGTTTGTCTGCGGGCGGATACCACACACCAAGCAGGCAGGCTGCGAGCTATATCAAAGGTGGATTCGCACACGTCAAGCTGTTGGGTCTCCCACTTCACAGTCCGTATTGTACAATATGTCGCATTTTCCGTCCAACTATTTATAAAAAAAACCGCGTGCAAGCACGCGGTTTTTCGGGAGTATGTCGAAGAAAAAGTATGAAAGAACTTTCAATGACCACCTACTTTGTTCGGAGCTATATTTTCCACCGCGCCATTTTTGAATTGCTCGAAAACAGCTCGTGGGTCATCCGGGGTTTTTTTAAGCGCATCAAAAATGCGGTCGCGCATTTCGATAGCGGCTTGGAAAGCGGCTTCTTCGCTGCCATATTGGCGGTCAGAGAAGTACTTGGTGAACTGATTCCACTTGCGGCAAATACTGAGTCTCCAGCCTTGAAAGGAGGTAGTCTCGTACGTATAGCGTGTGATGTTTCTCTGGGTCATATCCTGTTTTTTTTGTTTTTTGATGACGGCTGGAGCATGGTAGACTCCTGCCGGGTATAATTTCGCACAGGGCTTGTTTTCCGGCAATCTAACTCGCTAAATGTTTGTATGTAAGCGACTTTTTTCTGTCTGTTGGATTAGCTTATGATTCTCCGTCAGCAGACAAAGAAATATAGATTTACACTTGAAAGATCGGATGATATGGTGCATAACTTTCGGAGACATGAAAGAACAGGCCGAGCATAAACCAGAATGGCTTAAGGTACGTTTGCCAAAGGGGAGAGTTTTCAATCGTGTGCAAGAGCTTGTCAAGGGGCAGGGCTTAGTGACAGTGTGTGAGCAGGCTTTGTGTCCAAACCGTGGGGAGTGTTGGAGCCATGGCACAGCCACCTTCATGGTGTGCGGCAATGTGTGTACGCGCGCATGCGGATTTTGCGCTACACGCACAGCGAAACCTGAACCGCTGGATGCTGATGAACCCCTCAAGGTGGCAAAGGCGGTGGCGAGTATGAAACTGGGTCATGCTGTGGTGACCATGGTGACACGCGATGATTTGAAGGATGGCGCGGCTGGACACATAGCGGAGACGATAGCGGCTATCCGCGCGTTAAGTCCAACGACGATTATTGAGGTGTTGGTATCAGATTTTAACGGGGATGAAAGTGCTCTGGAGCAGGTAATGGATGCGCGGCCGCACATCTTCAATCACAATGTAGAGACTGTAGAGAGGCTTACCCCACTTGTGAGATTTCGCGCGCAATACAGGCGTTCTCTGCACATGTTGGAGCGCGCTGGACAGATGGCGCCTGGCATGGTAGTGACCAAGAGTGGCATGATGCTCGGCTTAGGTGAAAGCAGGGATGAGGTTGTGCGTACGATGGATGATTTGTTGGAGCATGGCGTGCGCGTACTCACCATGGGGCAATACTTGCGTCCCAGTGCACAGCACCTGCCTGTAATTCGGTACGTGCGGCCTGATGAATTTGCCGAGCTGCGAGCAATAGCGTTGGAGCGCGGGTTTAAGCATGTAGCGAGTGGCCCGCTTATTCGTTCTTCGCACCACGATGCAAATTTTCGCCCCGAGCAAGGAGTTTTGGATGCACTGCGCGCAGATTTGCTGCACCGTGGGAAGATTGCAGGGTAGTTACATACGCCGTGTTAGCAACTCAGTGGCATGAGTTCGCTGAGCCTTAGATAAATCGGTTTCCCCCGCCGGGCAGGTTTGCTACATTCTGCATTTCCGTAAGCCGTTGCCGTTGCTAGATAACCATTCGTGCCTGGTGCGAGTTGTTGGGGTAGCAATTCATTCTCGCTGAGTGATCTATCTTGTTGAGCAGGGTTTGCGGTGCAGCGCAGGATAACCCAGCTGAGCGTTCCTTGAGCATCGCGAAACCAAAAGTGAGGGAGGAGTTGTGGCATATCGTGGTAAGCGATGACCGAGCCGCCATCGCGGAGTATACGCGTTTGAAGCTCTGCGAGTGCTCCCACTAAAATCTCCCACACAGAGGGTGGTGGAGTGGCATCGGTTGCCGACTCTGTCTCCGGCTGCAACGGTTTCATCGTGCGCACATCCCACAAATTCCATGATTGAGCTGGATCCGGGGAGAATTGTCGTTCAACTGGGAAAATGCAGGGGATAAGTCTGTGCTGCTCGGAAAGCGCCATAAGGCGCACACGGTCTGGCATGGTTGCTATTGCCTCCTCAATACTGCCTCCATGTGCTGGATGGTTTTTCACCTCTACAGCGCACACAGCATACACGCATCCACGATACGTGAAAGCCATATCGCAGCACGATGGTTCATCGCGAGTGATTTTTATCCAGCGTGCACAGTTGTCTTTGTCGGCGCTATCTTGAGTATTGGGAGGACAATATCCGGTTTTCTGCACCATGCATTCGCGCAAGTAGCTAGCAGTGAATAGTTGGAGTAGTGTTTGTTCGGCGGGATGTGGAGTGAGGTGTCCGCGGAAGGGATGGAAAATACGCGGTACACTGCAGCATTCTGCATCTGGCGTGAATGAGCTGTTGGCTTCCTGAGGCAACGTTTCAATGGTCGCGATACGGCCCTCCTGCAAAGTGAGGATGGATGCTCCCACCATGTGCCCAAAGCAACTGAGCATGTAGCAAGGCTTTTCTTCTCCCCGGTAGATGATGCTGCCGGTATCCCAGCACATGCCTTGAAAACTATGCTGGCTACGCCATATTTGGCGGCGCTCGCTCATATAGCGAATGAACTCGTGGCGGGTACTCAGGCGTGTGCCATTCATGTGGCTGATGTACGAGAGATTCTCGCGGGAGCTGGCAATAAAGACATCCCATTCGTGAGAGCATACTGCATTGCAGAGGATGCGGCAGGCTTCCTTTTCAGTTAGCGGCGTCTTGGCGGGTTGAAACTGGGGTTGGAGGGTAGTTTTTGGGTTGAAGTTGTCCGTTACCAGAGCGTCCGGTGAGGCATGCAGGTGGCCGCACAGGCAGACAACATCCCCAGCTGATGGGGAACATTCGAATTCTTTGCCCACAAATACATTCAATATGATCTCTTCTGACTCTGGCAGTAGCTGCACGCGCCAATGCTGCGCAGGCACGCTATCCACGCATGTGGGTGAACAACTCAACACTCGCGCAGTGAGCGTGGTGCGTGCGGTAAGTGTTTCTTGTGCGATGGTGGGTGATTTAGAGCTTTGCGGCAGAGCAAGCAAGAAGTCGTTAGGTGGCTCACAGCCGTGTTCGCGATGGAAATCTCTGCGTGCCTGCTGCAGCAAAGGCTGAGTTGGATGAGGGTCATGTCGCGGGAGCAGACAGCAACTTTCCGCGACCATACTCAAGGTCCAGCGGTAGCAGTTGTCAGTCGGCAACGCCTTGGGAAAGAGGATGCTTTCCACACACTCTGCGCACAGACTTGTGCCTGCGGCTGAGATCAACTGTATAAGACCGGATTCCGGTGCATCACCCAACAGAGTCTCCTGCACGAGCACAAGTTCGCTGTCCGGCGCGTCTGCGTAGAAAAAGAAAGGTCGGATAAACTCCAAATGCTGAGAATGATCATCACGCCGCACAATCATCATGTGTGTGGGCGGAGTGGAGCTGAGCAGGGCGTAAAAGCATGAGTTGCCTTGTGCTCGATCCTCAAAAAGCCCTTGAACACTGAAGCGAGGCAGGGTGCCCTGCGTCAGGGTATGTGGAATCAGGAGATTCTGCATCTTGAACAGAGCAGCCCCATTGAGTAGCGGTGAAAGTTGCGTGTTCTTTTCGCGCCGACGCGGTGGTAAAAATTGCGCACTTTCCTCACTATGTCCAAGCCATTCGTTTGCTCGGCGAACAAGTACTGGGCCTACCAATAATAATTTTTTCTGCGCGGGATCAACAAGAAAGGAAGCGTAGTAAATATCGTGTCCCGGAAGAAGTTCATCACAGACATCGCATTCTTCTGTACTTAGCGCAAGCAGTTCCATGGGAGTATTTGCGGCGGATGGCAGGCAAATTGCTGCCGACAACTCAGTACTGCGTGCCGTAAATAGACTTATGTGTTGATCTGCAATGGTAGTAGAGGAGTAGGCATGCAAGTTTGACAATCCAGCAGACTGAAAACAATGCTGCATAGCTCGACTGTAGGAATGACACAGCTGTCCGTTATTTAGAGAGCATCGCAGTTGATCATTTGTGAGTGTGGCCAGCTCGTGAATTGGAAACGGCGTATTCATGAATGTGCGGGGAGAGTGGGGAGGGCGAGGAAAAGCCCTCAGCATATCAGCAGAGCTGACGCTCCACCATAGCGTAGGCGTTGTGGTTATGGATGGATTCGAAGTTTTCTGCTTCCACACGGTACCAGCTGAAAGCACTGTGTTTCTCAGTTGCTACAGCTACATTGCGCACCAAGTCTTCGACAAATACGGGGTGCTCATAGGCGCGATCTGTCACAAACTTTTCATCTGGTCTTTTGAGAAGGCTGTACACAGGGCTGCTTCCGCACTCTTCAATCATATCAATCAGGTCCTCTATCCACACGGGCGCACCGGCAAAGCGCACGGAGTAAGTGACGATACTACGTTGGTTATGTGCGCCGTGTTCGCTCATTGCTTTAGAGCAGGGGCAGAGCGTAGTGAGAGGTACACGGATTGTGAGTGTAAATTGCCCTGAGGTACGGCGCTCAGCATCTATCTCGAAGCGTACATCGTAATTCATCATACCGGGCAGGTGAGATATAGGTGCTTTCTTAACCCGGAAAAACGGAAAATCAATTTCCACATGCGCTCGCTGTGCGGCAAGTTTTTTGAGCAGGCGATCTGGCAGATGCACTGCTGTGTGTACATCCAGAAAATGCCGCTGCTCGTGCAACGCCTCTATAAATCGGCTCATGTGGGTACCCTTATACTGTTGGGGCAAATCCACCATAAGAGCGATGCTGGCCACGGTGGATTGTGTGCGTTTTTCTTTATCTGATACTACTATGGGGAAACGAATACCGCGCACTCCTACACGATCAATGGAGATATGGCGTGTGTCGCATTCGTTTTGAGTATCGCGGAGTTCCTTCATTGGAGGTCGTTGGATGAAAACGAAAGGAGCTTGCAGGTACGGGTGTCTGCAAGCTCCCCAGGAAAACAACAAATCGAAAATGCCGACTGCAACGTCTAAGCTCAGGGCAGCAAGTTCACCGCGCGGGCTCGCTTGATTTCGCGCGTGATTTTGCGGTGGATCTTAGCGGAAACCCCCGTCACTCGACGGGGAAGAATCTTTCCAGTCTCAGAGGTAAACTTGGAAAGGAACTCGGGGTTGCACATATCTACGGCGCCAGCAGGGATATCAATACGGCGGTGAGGCATTGACTTGTTGCAGGTGCGAAAACGTATGCGCCTTTCAACACTCTTGAATTCTGACATCATGGTATCAAAAATTGTTCGTTAGGGGAGGGGAATACCGGGCTATTCAACGCATCTCGCGGTGCAGCGTGCGGCGCTTCAGAAAAGGGTTGTACTTTACTTTCTCCAGACGCCCCGGGGTACGAGGACTCTTTTTGTTGCGTGTAGTGACGTAGCGCGAGGCGGGTTTCCCCTCCGCCTTCGCTTCGGTACATTCGAGGATGATGATGTCTCTTGGCATGATTTCGGGTTGTTGAGTCGGAGCAACATTCTACACTATTCCTCGTCTTCGTCAAGTAAAATTGTTGACTCGATGACTTTTTGAAGACCTGAGAAACCCACATCTCCCGAATTTTTAGAGCGTAAGGCAGAATAGGTGCCGTATCGTTTTTCATATTCTTCTTGGCATTGCACTGTGAAACGACAGAAGGGGCGTGCTTGGAGGCGCTTACGTGGGATGGGCTCTAGAGAGAGTTCGCATACACCGTACGTCCCCTTGGCAATGCGGTCTAATGCAGCCTCAATTTCAAAAAGCTGCTCGCGGTCTTTATCGAGACGCAAAATTGTGATATCACGCTGTTCGGCTTCGCTTCCCGCATCCCCTATATGCTGTCCAGACGAGGAGGAGACGTTGGATTCGCCGCTGCGCAAGTGGTCCCGCGTTACATTCTGCATGTTCGGCAGCAGATTATCGCGCATTTGTATGAGCAATTCTTTTTGCCCCGCTAAAAACTGCTTCCAATCTGGCTCTGAGCGCAGCTTAGCGATGGTAGCCTTCACCTTTTTACGACGTTCACTTTCCTTTGACAAGTTAATAGCGATATTCCCGGCATGCTCGGCAGGCGTTGTCGGCACCTCCCCCTCAGGCGCTGACTGTTGAATCGGCGATTTTGCTGGGATAATTGGCGTCGAAGGCTTTTTCTCCTGGATATTCTGTGCGTGGGTCATTGACCTCGAGGCGTTTTTTACCTGTGTTTTCCACGCAGGAGCTTCCTTTTCAGATGTCTTTACAGACGTAGTCGTTCCTCCCTTCGCAGATGTCTTGACGGCTACTAAGGCCTTGTTTTTTTCTGGAACGCGCCTGCCCGATGCAACTTTGGCTGGCGTTTTTTTGAGAGAGGAGGCTGATTTTGCCTTCAGAGCAATTCTTTTGGCAGGCGCAACCCCACCCTTTTTGCTCCCCTTGAGAGGAGCGGACTTGGCCCCAGAGACCTGGTCAGCTCCTCTCAGGGGAACAATCTTATGATTTACTTTTTTTTTACCGGGGCTGCTTTCTTGGAGGCAACCTTCTTGGAAGCAGCGGCCTTCTTTACAGGCTTCTTGGGCACCACCTTTTTGGGGGCAGCTTTCTTGGGAGCTGCGGTCTTCTTTGGGGCGGCCTTCTTGGGAGCAGCAGGCTTCTTGGGAGCTGCGGTCTTCTTTGGGGCGGCCTTCTTAGGAGCAGCAGGCTTCTTGGGAGCTGCAGTCTTCTTTGGGGCGGCCTTCTTAGGAGCAGCAGGCTTCTTGGGAGCTGCGGTCTTCTTTGGGGCGGCCTTCTTAGGAGCAGCAGGCTTCTTGGACGCTACCTTTTTAGGGGCAGCCTTTTTTGGTGCTGCGGTCTTCTTAGCGGGAGCCGACTTTGCAGTCGGTTTTGTTGTTTTTTTTGTCGCCATGGTCGTGTTGTTTTTTTCGTGTTGCATTGCGCGCAATGCAAAAAACCGAAATTGCGGTTCGGTTTTCTTGCTAGTACCACAAAGGGAATAATTATTCAAGAAGAAAATTAACTTTTGCGTGATTTTTTTCATCCAGTGTTCAGACCTGTCCTCATCGGTCTCTTTGTGCAACGTTTTTCGGCAGTATTCGCCTTGACGCTTTCAGTAATCAAGCGTATGCTCACTGCTGATGAATACGACACTTTTCAAGCAGCTGTGCGAGGCTTCCGGCGCCCCGGGTTTCGAGAATGAGATTCGCAATCTGATCGTGCGTGAGATGCACCCGCTATCGGATGAAATTGAAGTGGACAACATCGGCAACATCACGTGTCTGATCCGCGGTAAATCTTCTTCAAAAAAAGTGGTATGCGCCGCACACATGGATGAGATTGGTTTCATCGTGCGCCACATCGATGAGCAAGGTTTCATCCGCATTCTTCCTCTCGGCGGATTTGATCCGAAAACACTCACCGCGCAGCGTGTGATGGTTCATGGACGCAAGGATTTGCCCGGTTGCATGGGGGTGAAGCCAATTCATGTGATGACCCCGGATGAGCGCGGCAAGATGCCCGCCATCACGGACTACGTGGTCGATATCGGTCTTCCGAAAGAACAGGTCGAGAAGCTCGTTTCTGTTGGTGACGCGATCACGCGCATCAGCGACTTCATGGAAATGGGAGATTGCGTGAATGTGAAGAGCATTGACAATCGCGGCGGCTGCTACATGCTTATCGAAGCTGTGCGTGCCATTAAAAAGAGCCGCGTGAAACCCGATTATGACACCTACGCTGTCTTCACCGTACAGGAGGAAGTGGGGCTGCGCGGTGCGCAGGCCGCAACGCTCAAATTGCAGCCCGACTTTGCTTTTGCGCTCGATACTACCATTGCGTACGATACGCCGGGTTCTTCGCCGCACGACAAGTGTACGGTGCTGGGCAAAGGTGCTGGCGTGAAGGTGTACGACGGCACGCTCATTACCGATGCGCGCATGGTGCAGTACATGGAGGCGCTTTGCAAGGAGAAGAAAATTCCCTGCCAGCTCGAACTGCTCGCGGCGGGTGGCACAGATGCCGGTGCGTTGCAGAAGTTTACCGGTGGCGGTTCAATTACCGGAGCAATTTCCATCCCTGTGCGCAATGTACACCAGAGCATCGAGATGGCGCACAAAATCGATTTGCAGGCTTGTGTGGATTTGCTCGCCGCATGTCTCACCTCACTCACGCGATGGGATTGGACCTGGCAGCAGAAAACCCGTAAACTTGCCCCCAAGCGCGCCAAATGATGCGCAATCCTCCCCCAAGAAAACGGGCGACCTTTCATGGGTCGCCCGTTTGCGTATCTCAGGTTGACTGGTGCTTCATTAACGGAAACCACGCCCTTTGCAGGGGATGCAGCGTTGTGTACCAAAAGAGCCTGTGCCATGGCAATATGGGCAACGTTCGAGGGGTTTATTGGCCTGTCCACATATCACTTGGTTCTCGATGGCGCAGGCGCTCGAGGTGTCAGCATATGCTGCAGCTGCGTCATATGCGGTGATGGCGAACAGAGCTGTTGCGATGAGTGCTAATGTTTTCATGATTTATTTAGTTTGATTGTTGATTTGTCAAGCTTAATAGCGAAAATGATCGCATTAGTGAGCTTAAGCAGCTATTATAATATCACTGAATAGTTATTACATCAACATAAATTCGATAAAATGCGTTCATTTTTGAGATGGGTGCCTTAAAAACGGGAGTTCGCACTCCTTGACAAAATATGGTCTATCGGGTAGAGTAACGTGCGGACAAACCCAACGCGACTATGGAACCTTACAGCATCAAAAATCCGTACCCGGCAGAAATTATGGACGTGCGCCACATCACGAAACCGGGCAGTGCGAAAGAAACGATCAATGTGGATATTTCGCTGGGAGATTCGGGGTTGGCTTATGTGACGGGTGATGCGTTGGGGGTGCTGCCGAACAACGATCCGGCGTTGGTGGATGCGTTGATAGCGGCGTTGGGCTTGGATGCCTCAGAAGTCGTGGATGCAGCGGGTGAGCAGATGACGCTGCGTGAGGCGCTCATTGCCACGTACGATATTACGGGTCTCAAGAAGAGCACGCTTGCCAAGTGGAATGCTTCTGCCAGAAGTGCGAAGTTGGAGACTATCCTCGCTGACAAGGAGCAGCTGAAGGACTTTGTGTGGGGACGCGATTTGCTGGATCTGGCGCAGGATGAGGAGATGAAGCCTCGTTTCACCAACGGAGCGGAGCTCGTAGCCGTGCTGCCCAAGCTCACGGCGCGGCTATACTCCATCGCCAGCAGCCCGGCGCAGGTGCCCGGGCAGGTGAGTCTGTGCGTGGGGGCTGTGCGCTACAAATCGCATGACCGCGCCCGCAACGGCGTGTGTTCCACTTTCTTGGCAGATCGCGTCAAACCCGGCGACAAGGTGCGCGTCTTTGTGCACAGCAATAAGAATTTCCGTTTGCCGGAGGATGGCGCAACGCCCATCATCATGGTGGGTCCCGGCACTGGCATTGCGCCCTTCCGCGCTTTCTGGCAGCAGCGCATCATTGATCGTGCCACCGGCCCCATGTGGCTCTTCTTCGGCAACCCGTACAAGGCTACTGATGCTTGTTATGAGGACGAGCTGGCGCCGCTTGTGGGGAGTGGAGCTCTGAAGATGAGTGTGGCGTGGAGTCGCGACCAGGATCACAAGATTTACGTGCAGCACCTCATGGATGCGGTTGGCGCTGAGATATGGCAATGGCTGGAAAAGGGAGCAGCCGTATACATGTGCGGCGATGCCAACCGCATGGCTAAGGATGTGGAGCAAACGCTGCTTACGATTATCGCCCGCGAAGGCGGACGCAGTCCGGAAGCCGCTGTTGCGTATTTAGCTGCTCTCAAGACGCAGAAACGCTACCAAAAAGATGTGTACTAGTATGTGGAGATGCGCGTACCAGGGCAAATGCACTTGAGAGAAGGTAATCAATAGAGAAAATACTCTTGTTGGCTGATATCGCCGTTTATACGTATCAGAAGTTGTGACAATCGGCGACCATCATGATGATGGTTCCAAAGACTCAGGGAAACACTAATAATTCAATAATATGCGCAACACGCACATTCTTAATGAATCGCACATCGTCCATCGTAAATTGGCAACCGCATTTTCTAATGCGGTTGCTCTGGGTATTTTGCCCTTGAAATTGGGCCGATAGCTGGTATAATGGGGGTGCGTCACAAGATATAGATATGCAACATATTTATAGTCAACATATAGTGAGGGGGGGGGTAGCGACGATGTTGCGTTGCGAGGAGAAGTAGGTAGTTACGAACAACAGGTAATACGTGGAAAGTATTTCCCGCACATAGACGGGATTCGGGCAATCTCTGTTTTGGCGGTTTTGCTGTACCACTTGCAGAGCGGGTTATGTCCGGGCGGGTTTATAGGGGTAGATGTCTTTTTCGTCATCTCTGGATACTTGATAGGCGGAGGAATTCTCAGGGAGCTGAGAGAGGGAAGTTTCTCTTTTGTTGACTTTTATACGCGGCGTATCAAGCGTATTATGCCTGCGTATTTTGCGGTCATCCTAGCTACGCTTGTGGTGGGGCTCTTCCTTTATCACTACGAGCCGCTCAGCTCACTCGGCAACGCTACGCTTCGCAGCGCTTATTTCTGCGCCAATTTCTTCTGCTATAAATTCCTCGGCGACTATTTTGCTGGGGATGCTGATTCTCACCCACTCATGAATCTGTGGTCGCTGAGCGTTGAGGAGCAGTTTTACATCATCATCCCCCTGATCATGTTCCTGGTTTTGGGCGTGAGCCGCAGGAGCACGCGCGCACAAATGGTAGTTTTGAGCTTGTTACTGATTTTATCGTTTGTGGACTCTGAGAGACTCCTTGCTTCCAATAGCGCACGCTTGCAACTCAAGGCATTTTATTACTTGGAATCTCGTGCTTGGGAACTTTTGGCGGGAGTTGTGATAGCCGGTATCCCGACTATTTCGCAATCCAAAAACAAGATTTTGCGCAGTCTGGCTCCATGGGGAGCGTTCTTTGGCCTAATTTGCATTTTGGCATCCTGTGTTTACGCAGGGGGTACGAATGCGCATTTCCCCGGATATGGCGCTCTGGGGGCGGTTGTGGGAGCCGGACTCATGATTTACGGCGGTGGGATCGGGCTCATATCCGGAGTCCTCTCATCAAATGTCATAGTGGGCATTGGACGAATATCCTATTCCCTTTATCTTTGGCATTGGCCTATTATCGTTTACATGCGGTATTATTTTGGGCGCGAGCTAAGCTCATGGCACATCTTATTCGCTGCTGCGGCTTCGTTCACCATAGCTTATTTATCATGGAGATATATCGAGATGCCAATACGACGCAACAGAAGCATCACAGCAGGCAAGGCCTTCACGGGTCTGCTCTGTATGTGCGTTTTGGTGGCGGGCATCGGGGCTGTACTTTTTAAGACGAATGGTCTCGTTCACGTACTGCATGCGAATGCCAACAAGTATGCATCCCTTGAAACTAGAAAAGATCTTCCATCCTGGCAAGACGGGAGATATGGATTGCATCAGCTTACTGTGACTGATAACGTTGGTAAACTTCACCATGATGCCATAGAAACTCTCGGGCGAGGCGAAGCTGCTCCCTCCTTTTTCCTGATGGGTGATTCATATGCGGAGTGCTTCAGAACAGGACTAAGCCGTGTTTGCAAGACGCATCGGGCAGAGGCTGTGGCTCTGCGACTAAAGGTTTGCCCACTTGATGGGATTAAAATTGCCAATGGTTTCCGCAGTGATGTGAAAGAAGTGTTGGAGTGGCTACGGCATGCCCCAAGTATCAAGAAAGTCGTGATCATGTGCCGCTGGGATACTCGTTTAAGTACACCCAACACGAATCAGTATCTTTATCGCGAGGGCGAAGCTGAAAGTAACGACCCACGCCATAATACGCAATTGCTCGAAAAGGGGCTCATCGGTACATGTCGACGCATTCGCGACATGGGGAAAGAGGTGCTAATCATTGCCCCAACGCCTCGGCTAAAAATATCCCCTGGAACCGAAGTCAGACGGCGTATCATGCTGGGGCTGGATCTATCGGACATCGGCGACGCCATCACCATGTCTGAATTCTTGGCTGCAGAGAAACCAGTGTTTGAAATGTTGGCCCGGGTATCCGCTGCGAGCGGTGCACGCATCATACCCATCCACCCGTACTTGGAGCAAGATGGTGCTTTTCGGGGAATGTATCGCGATAAACTTTTCTATCATGATACCAACCATCTATCTTCGGATGGGGCTCAGCATGTGGCAGAGCACATCATCGCGGAAATACGGTAATGAGCCATACGTGTCCCAATAAAATTTTCTCCGGGCTCATTCAACCCATTTCCCCTGCGTTTCCTATGGATGGAAAGAAGTAAGCCACAAGACGGCCAACCATTGGTGATTGAGCAAGACGGTGAACCCGGCATGGCGTCACTCCAGAAGCTTTCCCGCGCAACGCGCGTAAGCCTTGCAATCGTGCATCGTACGTAGGCGCCGCCAAGCTCAACCGTCGTAAAATGGCAAACGCATTTCCTAATGCGTTTGCCCTGATGCGCGTGCGCATCTGCTTGACATTTCCTCTGACGTGGAGTACCCTTGTTCGCGTGATGGCTACGGACACTCAAGAGCAGACAGAGCAGAATTACATGTGCGATCCAGATGCGGATGGCGGTTTTGTGTACACAACGTTGGAGGCCGCAATCAACTGGATGCATAAATACTCTTTGTGGCCTATGCCGATGGGGACGTCTTGCTGCGCGATTGAATATATGGCGGCGTCATGCTCGCGCTACGATATTTCACGTTTCGGGTCGGAAGTCAACCGGTACGCCCCGCGTCAGGCAGACTTCATGTTTATCTGTGGAACCATCACTTATAAAATGGCTGGTCTTGTTCGGCGCATCTGGGACCAGATGCCGGAGCCGAAATGGTGCATTGCTTGCGGGGCGTGCGCATGTTCCGGCGGCATGTTCCGCTCTTACTCGGTTCTGCAAGGGGTGGATAAAATTGTGCCGGTGGATGTGTATATCTCCGGTTGTCCGCCTCGTCCGGAGGCCCTGCTGCAAGGGCTCATCACCCTGCAGGATAAGATTATGAAGACAGATCACCCGCTGAAGGGATTTTTCAAGACCCATGATTTGCGCAAGGCGCAGCGTGCGGACAGCATCCGTGCAGAGGTTATCACCGACTAAAAGAACGATCTCTCCTGTTTCTACCATGACGAACAAAAATCATACTGCCGCTGCCCAAGAGGCCTGTGATAGAATACATGCCCGTTTCTCGCAGGTTGCGCTACATGAGTTTCGAGGCGATACCACACTCACCGTGCCGCGCGAGCAGTTAGTGCCAATCATGCGCTACGCGAAGGAGGCTTGTGGGTTCGATATGCTCTTGTGCGTATCGGCGGTGGATCATTTAGGGAAAGAACCGCGTTATGAGGTGAATTACACCATTACCCAAGCTGAAACAGGGGCAAATTTATTGGTACGCACTTTGCTGGAGGAGAAGGATGCCTCTGTGCCTTCGTTGGTTGGCGTGTGGCGCTCGGCCAACTGGCTGGAACGCGAGCAGTACGACCTGATGGGCATCCATTTTGACGGACACCCGGATCTGCGTCGCATTATGATGTGGGATGATTACCCTTACCATCCGCTGCGCAAGGACTTCCCCGTGGCTGGTGTTCCTACAGAAACTCCCGGTATTGCTTTCACGGAGAAGGCTCCCACTTCCGGTGCGCCATTCGTCACTGTTCCCGGTGGTAAAACAGCTGCAGAGCGTGAGCCGCGCTCTCGCAATTAACCCCTGTTTTCCCGTCACGGTTTTATGAGCACGCATCGTCCGGAGCAGGATCCATCTGTGCGAGCGGAGGCGTGGATTGGGGACGCGGTGTTGGCTCTTTACGTGCGTGAGCTTTTACTTTTGGAGTGCCATGGGCATATCGATGGGGAGGCTTTTGTGCAACTTACTTCCAATGACTTTTTACGTCTCGTTGGCAATGCTACCGAGGTGGAAGCCAGCATAGGTCGCGCCTATCGCGAGGGGCAACTCCCGCTCGCCTACGAGTGGATTCGCTGTAAACTGCACCCCAAAATGCTTATGCGTCTCCATTCGCTGCGGTCTGCCCGGCAGCGCTCTTGAGAATTATGCCGATCACGAGCGCAATGCACCCAAATGAATGCCAATGTAGGTTAGGTGCCCTGTTTCATGCTTGTCGTGGGATGGTGAATCGCGCACCGTTGTTGCTCCCTCTTATGGTAGTATGTGGGGTGATTTGCAGTGGTGGGGTGGGGTGGTCTGTGGCAGGTGTGGCGTTGGTTATTGGGTGTGTGCTAGGTGCATATCGGGTGACGTTGTGCGCCTTTTTTTGTGGGATGGTTGTAGCGCTTTGCGCGGCATTGCGGCAGAGAGAGATGGATCAGTTGAAGCTCACAGATCAACCGCCGCCGCGCATTGTACAGGTGCAAGGCACGGTGATTCGTACACTCAATCACGGTTGCATTGTAGAGTCAGGTGTGCTCGGTGTGCGTGTAGTCGTGTACGGGGATATCTCTGCGCAGCTGGGGGAGAGCTTGAGCGTGGTGGGCGAGCTTAAGCCACCGGAGCAGCCGCTTGTGCCGGGTATGTTCTCGCAGGAAGAGTGGATGCGAGGGATGGGTATTGTTGCGCGCTTGAACTGTTTGAGAATGGAGTGTTCGAACGGTGACTTTGGATATGCAACACTTCTGCGCGCAGCGGAGCGCGTGCGTATGGTTCTGGTAAATCGTCTGATGCCATCCGGCACTGAAAAAGATGTTCGCCGCCAAGTTCTCTGTGCTCTCGTGCTGGGAGAAAAAGGGCGAGCAGATGATGATACCATTGATATTTTTCGTCGTGGAGGGTGTTTGCATGCCTTTGCGGTGAGCGGTTTACATGTGGGTATTGTGGCGAGCATATTATGGGTGCTGTTGCGGTTATGCCACTTACGGCCTGATTGGGGGCGTTGGGTGCTGCTTTTTGGGGTGGGACTGTACGTGTTTGCAACAGGCATGGCTGTTCCGGCATTGCGGGCGTACATTATGCTGTCTATGGTGTTGGGAGCACTTATGCTGCGCCGACGCATCAGTTTTTTGAATGCGTGGTGTTATGCGGCATTACTCGTGCTCATGTTTCAGCCGTGGCAGTTTTATCAACCGGGTTTTCGCCTGTCTTTTATGGTATATGGAGCCATTTGTTTGGGTGTGCGTTATGCTATGTCGAACCTGCCGTGGTTCGGGCCGGACTCGTACATACCAGTGCGTATTCACACGCGTTGGGAGCGTTGGGTGGTAAGTGCAGATATTTTCGCTCGTGGGACGGTCATGGTGTCGATGTCCGCGTGGTTGGTATCTCTGCCTCTTTCCGTTCTGCACTTCCATGTGGTAAATACGGCGAGCTATGTTATCAATATCCTCATTGCACCGCTACTGCCAGTAGCTATGTTTATGGGGCTGCTAGTTTTGGTGGTGGGTGGCGTGCCGCTTATAGGTGGATTAGTGCAGACAGGAGCACTTTGCAGTGCAGGGTGGCTCGTATCGTTGGTGAGCCTGTTTGCTTCGATCCCAGGAGCTTATCTTCCCTCTGTGCCGCCGGCGGCGGCAGAAGAGTGGATGGTAGTGCCTCTCAACTATGGCAAGAGTGCGTGTGTCTTGGGCAATCCGGGCATTCTGGTGGGGGATGTGCGTGGTGAGCGTGCCGCGCGTTATGTGGTGCAGCCTGCTCTCTTTCATGCCGGATTTTCCCCCGTTCTTTGTCCGGAGCCGAGGGATGCTGCCACAGCAAGTATCTACTCTCATGCATGGCCGAAGTTAAGCTATTTTTCCGCTCCTCCTGGGGCGGCTCCGCAGTGCTTTACTTCTGCCGCCGGGACCTTCACGATCTTCGCGCCGCCACATGGTCTGCCAGTATCATACTCTGCCAACGCAACTCCCATTATTTATTGGCAACGACAAGATACTCGTCGTTTCCTTTTCATTGGTAATGCTGCACTCTCGACTTTTGAGACGCTGCCGTCAGGTTTCCGCCGTGCAGACGTACTCATCCTTGGGTATAATTTGCATGAACCCATCGTTGACCCGCAACTGCTGCGTTCCATTGGTATGAAGCGCATCATCCTCTTTCCACGTGCCCGAGGGCATGGGATAGAGACTTTCTTCCCCAATGAAACGGCAGAGCGTTGAGCGTATTTGGTATTACATGCCCTGTGCGTGCACGATCTTATCTGCAATATGTCGCACAGTTTCTTCCACTATGTTGAAGAGGTGGCTTCCCACGCGGTAGTCTGCCGGGGCAAAGAAATCCACGCGCTGCTGATCCGTTTTCAGACTGTACCCCTTGCGGAAACTCTGACGGGTTTCGTCATCTGGATCGTACACGGCGATACTGTGGCCGCCTTGGTGTCTCATGACGGTGAAGCAGGGTACATCAGTTGGGCCATCACCCACATAGATCATATTGCTGAAGGGGATGGGACGCAATTCTGCATCCATGTGGTCATTCACATCTTCCGTGTAGCGCAGCATGCCTTTGTTAATGCGGAATAGAAACTGAGTTTTCGTGGTATGGGAGAGTACGCGCTTTGGAAATTCAATGCAGCCTTCACTTTCACTAAACTCGCAGCCGAACACCTCGCGCATGTATGGCCGAAGAGCCGACCCATCAATGATAGCCTTCAACCCACTGGATACAACATAGAACTCAATATGCACGCCCCCTTGCAGGTGTTTTTCACTCAGACTTCGCCTTGGCAATTCAGGAAAAAATTCAGGTATACCGCGGTAGAAAGTCAGTTTTTTGCCAAGCTCACGCAGACGTGCATTGCTCACTCCGTCCATCCGTAACACGTCCAATAGTTCTTTCAAGTAGCTCAATTCTCCGTCCCACCCTTCTTCCAAACTTCGTGTATTACACTTGTACCAAAATTTTTCTGCATCAATCCCAAATTCCGGGAAGATCGTGTCCTCCTGCATATTGTGCGGGCTGAGAGTTTTATCAAAGTCAAATATCAGGGCTATTGTATTTTGCGGCACGGGCATGTTCGACATTGTACCGGCTCCTTACTAAAAAGCAAGTCCAACTTCCATGTTCTTGCTAGGCAAAAAATTAAGTTATCAGCGTTTCTTTCGTGTTCACTCAATGTCTTGACTATTGTGAGGCAGGACAATAAAGCAAAAAAGTTAGATTATATGATATTGAAAGCTTGCAAAAGAGTGGCAAAGTTGTTAGTTTAGTGAGGCATAAATGAAACCACGCTAGGATGCAGGAGGAGACACAAGGTGGACGCGTCTGCGCAGGCAGGAGGTTCTGTGAGGCACTGATGATGGGAATTTGCATGACACTTGGGGCATCGCAGAGTCTTGCAGAAAAGCCATCCCCTTCTTCTTTGTCGGATGAAGTTGCAGGGCTTGTTCAAACCCTGCATGTGGAGGGTGCGCGCGCGCAGCGATTGCGAAAAAGGCTTGCCAATAAAATGCAAGAAATAGAGGCCGGGAGGGATGTGAATGCAACCAATGTTCTCGGGCAAACAGCGCTCATGTATGCCGCGGCCATTAACCACTTTCCCGCTGTATGCTGGCTTGTGGCCAAAGGAGCAAAAACAGACATCAAAAGTAATAAAGATAAAACAGCCGCAGATTATACGACTGACGCACGTGTTCGTGCTTTGCTGCGCATGGCAGGTGAATCGGATAATGGCAGAGTGACCGTTGGGACGCGTTGCACGAGCATGGAGCAGCTGGCTTTGAGGGTTCGTGTTTCGGTTTTGGCGCATGAGGTCGACGAACCTTGCGTGATTATCAACAAAGAGACTCCTGAAGAAGTCCGACAGCTTGCACTTGCCCTGCATCTGCCTCTACAGGAGAATACACCTGTTCCTGTACAGTCGCTCAATGATGTGCGCTCGGAAGCGATGTTACTTGCAGAACTGTTTTGTGGTACCAATCAACCGCTTGGCCTTGCAGAGGACATTCCAACGCTAATTGAGAACTTGCACGAGTGTGGGTGGATTCCGGATGAATACACTTGGCGGCTTTTCCTCTCTCAATTTCTCGCTTCAAATCACCCATCACATCGATCCGGAGAATCTGCTGAAGAATACGACCTGCGCATCCTGCGTGCGCTTGCGCAAGCTTCTGGCGGGAAAGTTCCAAATGATGCTATTGCCCTCTTGCCGGAATCCTCACCGGCTTTTACCGTGCCGCACATGACGCGCATCATATGCCAGCTTCTGCAGCTTGGCGCGTCTCCCAATGGGAGAGACGAGCAAAGAGGAAACCGTACACCTCTCGCCTTGGCAGTCACGAGAGATGAAACCCTCGTACGTGTTCTTCTAGCGGCTGGTGCAGATGTCAATGCAAAACTTCTTCCTGGCTGCACTACTGCTCTGCATCTCGCTCCGTCGGTTGATATTGCGCGGGCGTTGCTCATTGCGGGCGCCAATGTGCGTGCAGCGGATGTATCCTGCCCCATTATTCCGTACTTGGTGTCCCACCCGTGCGAGGGAAAAGGTCTGGCATCCCTCTGTCAATTTTGGGCGACTCACGGTGCGATCTCCAGTCCATCGGCTATTGACTCCATTCATGCAGATATCCCTCCGGACATCTATATCGCTTTGGTGCGCTTTTTCGGAGGATTAGCCGGAGTGAATGTCAGGCTCAGTGGCGGCAGAACTCCTCTGCATTCCGCTGTCAATTCTCCGGCACGTGTGAAGGCGCTCATCCAAGCAGGAGCTGATGTGAATGTCGCTGACGGCGATGGAACCACGCCACTGCACATCGTATCCAACCCGGAATCTGCGTTGATGCTCGTCCATGCCGGGGCTAGACTATCCGCTACGGATCATGCCGGTCTTATGCCACTCCACCGAGCTTTAGGGAACCCTGCCTGTGTATCGACCCTTATTCATGCAGGAGCGGATGTCAACGCCGCCGACGCTCAGGGACGCTGTCCGATGGAGCTGACGACCAATATCAACACACTGCAACTGCTGATTCGAGCGGGAGCTGACGTCAATGCCAAGGACGCCGCTGGGCAAACACTGCTTCATCGCCTCGTCAATTCTCCGAATCACGTGGCAGCTCTTATCCAAGTCGGAGCTGATGTGAACGCCAAAGACGCCCTCGGCAGGACGCCTCTTCACCTTGCCACTGCCCCCGATTCCATCCGTCTCCTTGCCCAAGCTGGTGCCAGACTGAATGCTCCGGATGCCTGTGGCCTTTCCCCTCTCCACCTCGCTGCGAACTCCCCTGAGCGCGTAGAAGCCTTGATACGAGCCGGCGCTGAGGTGCGTGCAGCTGATCCTTCTGGCTTATCTCCTTTGCACATCACCACCTCTGCCCGCACGGTGGAACTTCTTGTGCAAGCCGGAGCGGATGTCAATGCCGTGGACAACTTCGGCAACACTCCACTCATGGCTCATGCTGCTGTGGATAATCCCCCTGACGTATCTGCCGCGGCTGCTCTATTGGATGCCGGGGCTGATACAACCTTGCTAAATCACCAAGGCGTCAGCGCCCTGAGAGTTGCCCAGGAACGTTCGGATGAGCGCCACCTCTTCATTGAACTCTTTTCACAGCGGCATATTACCGACATCATGCTCGATCCACATGCCCGTGATGCTCAAGGCCGTACTGCGCTCATGCTCTTGGCCATGGACAGTAGACCTCATATTCCCACCATTCAAAAGCTCCTTGCTGATGGCGCTGATGTCAACGCGCAAGATCGCCGTGGCTACTCCGCTATCATGCATCTGATGACCTCTTGCGATAACCCGGAACTCCTCTCTCTCCTCCTTGATGCCGGCGGTAGAACCGACATCTGGAGCCGTGACAGAAAAACTCCACTCTCTCTCGCCCACGAGTTCCACCGCGATGCCTCCGCCAAACTCCTTACCGAATACAGTACCTCCAAGTTCAACCACATCATTGCTTCCGTCTTGCCAAAAGTCCAATTCTCAAAAGATTACCAATCCTTCCGTAACCGCAGTGACTACTCCCGTACCTACGACACGTGGCGCGATCCGGATGCTTTGCAGTCCTCTGGCAAATTCCTCGTTGTAATCAGTCTCTCCTCCCAGCGAGGACTTTTTATCGTGGGCGACCGTCCCGCCATGGATTTCCCCGTTTGCACGGGCAGAGGCTCCAGACACGCTACCCCAATCGGATTCTTCCGTATCAGCCAAAAGGATCGCTACCACCGCTCCAATCTTTACCACGCTTCCATGCCATTCTTTATGCGCCTCACGAATGATGGCGTTGGCCTCCACGTCGGCAGTGTTTTGCGTACTCCGGCCTCTCATGGCTGCATCCGCATGCAGCGCGATGCTTGTCAAACTCTCTTCTCCATTGTCCCCATCGGAACGGAAGTCGTCATCCGCGAGTAATTTCTCTTTCCTCCTTCGGAGGAAATACCGGACCTGTGCCTATTTTGCGCGTTTTCACGCCTCCTAACCTCTCTTCATGGCTATCTGCTTCATTTTTATTTCGTACAAGTTTTTATCACAAAATACCAAAGTAGAACTCGCCTTTCTCCTTTCCTCGTGACCTTACTCGTCTCTTTTCAGATATGGTAGAAGGTTTTGGTAAATGAGGGTGTGAAAGGGGGGGCATCTCGGTATCGAAGAGAAAACGAGACACTTATTGTTTTCTATACAAAAGGAACTCAATTCTTGTTTGCCTACTCATTTTGAGTGGTATGTGTTCGGTATTGTTCCTTCATTTTTGAGTCATCAAGCTTTCAAGAAATCTCCATTCCCCGTTTTTATCGATCCTTCGATGACTTTATCCTTGAGACCATACAGGTAAAGCAAAAAATTGAATGACTCACTAAATTGTGCTTGACAAATTAAGGCATGCGTGGCATCGTGTGCGCCCGCTCTTGCATTACAGCTAGGGTAAGTACTTTCGGCGGGTGACGCAAACGCACCGACGTCGGCGAACTGTTCAACAAACAAAGTTTAATGAAAAGAAAATGAAAACGAAGAAACTCACAGTAGAAGAACGACTTGTCGTGGGGAGTGGCAAACTCAATGCCCTGCGTGCCCAAGGCTGGGTGCCTGGAGTGGTGTATGGGGAGGCGTTGGGTGAGAGCATCAATGTGCAGATGAAGGCAGCAGATATTCGTGCAGTACTGGGTGACGATGAGACAGATAGCGTGCTGGTGACTCTGCAGATGGGAAAAAGGGAACTGCTTACGCTTATCAAGAATGTGCAGCATAATCATCTGACGGATAGTACAATGCACGTGGATTTTCATGCAGTGACGCCGGAGACAATGGTTCTTACCGAGGTGCCGGTGCATTTGAAGGGCACACCTGTTGGTGTGTCAATGGGTGGGCAGGTACAGCAGCTGGTGCACGACCTGCCGGTTCGCAGCGCAGTGAAAGATATTCCGAGTGAAATCGTTGCAGATATTAGCGCTATCAAACTGAATGAGTCTCTTCGAGTGGCTCAGTTGACATTGCCAGAGAAGGTAACTACGCCGTTCAACGGTACGGTGGTGCTGGTGTCGGTGGTCAAACCATAAGAGTTGGCAAAGAACCGATTTGATGAGGCGTGCCTTGGCAGCAGGGCACGCCCTTTCTGCGTTTCCGTTTGTAAATGAAGCAGTGATACCTGTCAGGTTCTACGGAACGGTTCATCGCCTCAAGTTGGTGCCGGTATTTTTTTTTGCAGGGGTGACAGATGCTGGCTGTATGAGAGACTCCACAAGCTGCGAGCTGCGAGCTGTGGCTCCGGAGTGCATCTGCAAAGCTTCATACGCTAATTCTGCGCGGTGAGCGGCGGCTGGTGGGTCATCCAAGATGCGTTTCAGAGTGGTGGCGATACCCTGAGCCGGGCAAGTTAGAATGGCGCCCTTGCTGAGCAGTAAGTTGATGAGATCGGCAAAGTTGCTCATGTGCGGTCCCACCACAACAGGCACGTGAGCTGCAATAGCTTCCACTGGGTTCTGTCCGCCATCTGCTAGGAAACTCTTACCGATGACTGCAATGTCTGCCAAGGCAGTCCAATCGCGTAGCTCGCCCGTAGTATCTGCAATATAGCATACATCCTTAGGTGGCACGGTAGGCAAGGGAGAATCTTCACTACGCAGTATTGGCGTGAAACCAGCCGCTGTCAGAGCGTTCACGATCTCTGCGCGGCGTTCCATGTGGCGTGGAACAATAAGAGGGAAAGCTCCGATTGCCCGCGCAGCATTTGCGATAAGCAGCTCTTCGCCAGCGTGAGTGGAACATGCCAGCACAACAGGCTTGCCGTTCGAAAGATGTTGCAGAATATCAGCAAAATCGGGGCGCGTTGTTGAGGGCGTTGCACTGAGCACATCGAACTTAATGCTGCCGGTCACTGAAATGATGGAATGATTCACACCAATTCCGATGAAGCGGTCTGCATCATTTTGATTTTGAGCGGCAAGAGCAGAAAGGTAGGAAAAAAGGAGACGAGTGATGGGGCGCATGGCAGCGTAGCGTCGCTCGCTGCGTGGGGAGAGGCGCGCATTGAGCATCACTAAAGGAATATTCATTTTACGGCAAAGTCGGGCATGATTTGGCCAGAGCTCAGCCTCAATGAGCACCATAATTTGCGGTGTGAAACGGCGCAGCACCTTGCTCACCACCCATCCCAAATCCACAGGAGCATAGATCACGCGAGTGTTTGGCACTCCCGCAGCACGAGCTACTTGAAGGCCCGTGGCAGTGGAAGTGGCGAGCAGAATAGTAGAGGTGGAGTGCCTCGCACGCCAATTTCGAATCCACTTGAGCGCTATAAAGACCTCTCCCACACTTACAGCATGTACATAAACGACACGTTTTGGTTCGTGCTGTGCAGGGAGAGAGAAGAAACCCAAGCGCTCCCATACATCGCCCCACGCCCCGCCTCGCCGCCGCATTTTGATACAAAATCCCGGCAGAGAAATCAGCAGAAAAACTGGATAGACGACATTGTAGAGAGCGAAGATCAGGAAGCGTATCATGCTGTGGTTTGGTAGAAAAGGAGAGTATTTTTACCATAAGTGCGCTCATCAGCAATACGCCAACCAGGGAAATTGCGGGTGAGTCGGTCGCCCACGCCATAGCCAACTTGTGCCTCGGCAATCAAGTAACCTCCTGCAAGCAAGAGCTCTGCCGTGCGCCCAGTAAGCAGCTCAGCAATCATATCTCTGTCTCCGATGGATTTGCAGTACGGCGGATCAGCAAAAATGAGATGGAATCGCTCGCATGCTCGGCGAATGAATACCAGAGAGTCTGACTGTACCACTACAGCACGTTCAAGTCCAGAGCGCTCTATATTCTGCCGTGCCACCCGGCAAACCGCGGCCGAAGCATCAACCATACAGGCGTAGGCAGCCCCACGACTCAGCGCCTCAAGCCCAACCGACCCGGTGCCACAGAACAAGTCAAGTACCCGCGCCCCGGGCAGTATAGGAGTCAGTATATTGAAAAGCGCCTCACGTACGCGCTCCTGCGTGGGACGCACCCCGCCCTTAGGGACCACCAAAGGCAAGCCCCCCGCCATACCAGCTATAATTTTCATGCCAAGATGTCCAGATAGCAGGGTGGAAGGGGGAAAAGAACGGAAGCCTACCATGCACAGCGGCGTTGCTTCCTATTCGCAACGGTCCGCCTCACATTATGAAACTTCAACGCTGGCCAGGCTTGCCTACATCCGCCCCCGGAGTGGGCACTGGGAAACGCAGAAGGTAGTCGCCATGGGCAATGGAGTTACCCGTCACTGTGGAGCGCTCATCAAAAATGTAGTTGAGGTACACAAACTTGCCGTCTGTTGTGCGTGAAATGCGCAGAGAGGTCATAAGCGTGCTAAGTGAGGACTCCTTTTTGAGCGTCCATTCTGTTCCAGTTTGGGCGCCAAAGATGCTGGTTTCAGGCACAGAGAAATCTTTTGGGGTAAGACGGCCATCGTTGGAAATCCATTCATTTTTGGCAGCATCATAGCGGAGAGCGCTCACAGTGAGCGGGATTTGACGTTTTGTTTGTGCATCGACCGTGACAGAGAGTACTCGCCATGTGCCATCATCAGTTTTCTGCAGTCCCATAGCCACCTGCGTGACAGGCACTACCTGAGTTTTTTCCCAAGCCGCTACAAACTCATCATAGTCTTTGCGATCCGGCCATATAGCAGCACTATACGCTGGACGCTGCATCGCGTTGAAATCGTTTATAAAGGCCGTTTTGTCTTCCTGAGGAATTTGCCCGATGCGCTCGTTCACCTTGCGGATGGGTTCTTTAAGGCTTTCCGCATCCGGGACAGCGCGGACTTGTGCCCCGGTTCGCAAAGTGCCATCTACCGTAGGAAAATAGGACTCCATTACCCCGGCGTCATCGGCTGCAAGAGCAGAAAAAGCGGGGATAGCCGACACTGCAAGAATAAGTGATAACGCTTTCATAAGAACGCGATGTAATTTAGCAATTTTTTTTTTGCTTGGCAAGCGCAAAATTCCATGATAACTTCAGGGTAGCTTCGGCAGAGTGGGGCGCACGGGGTGAGATGCCTTACCCGCCTCGCAGGGACCGATGGTTGAAAGCACACATCGATATGAAGAAAACATACATCATTGCACTACTGACTGCTGGCCTATTTGGGCTATATTCGTGTTCGGACGTGGCGTCTCTCAACGCGACGTCGGCAGATTCACTGGGAACAGTGGCACAGGTGATACCAGGCACGGTGGTATCTGCAAGAACGGTGCAGGTGAGTGCCAGTGCCTCGGATAAAAATCTTGGCATGGGGTTGGGGACGGCTCTGGGCGCGGGTGCGGGTTCCCTGCTGGGTAGCGGCAAAGGACAAATTGTTTCTGCCGTGGGCTTTGGTGTGGTTGGAGCACTTGCCGGGCGCGGCGTAGGGGCTTCAGCCGGCAAGACTCAGGGACAGGAACTCGTGGTAAAAGCAGATGGCGATAAACAGCAGTACCGCGTGATACAGCCCATCTATTCGCAGATTGGCGCCATTCCTGTGGGCACACACGGCAATCTGCAATACGGCGGGAGCGGCAGCAAGTTCTTGCCCGATGGTTTCTGATAATACCCGTTCTAACCGCACAGCTGGGTACAGCATCATTGCACTATGGACGGCAAAAAAAAGGCGTCCGGGGGAAATCTGGGCAAAGGGCGCGTGCGCACTTTCGTCTTGTGCAACAAAAAGGCGCGCGTTGTCGTTTGCAACTACGGAGCGCGGCTTCTTTCCTTTTGTCTGGGCGGCAAGGATGTGGTATGCGGACCGAAGAGCCCCGCAGCGGTGTTGGCAGACACAGATTACTGTGGGGCAATTTGTGGGCGCGTTGCGAACCGCATTGCCGGGGCAAAGTTCCGCATGAAGGGGAGAGGCTTTAAGCTTGTTTCCAATGACGGCAAGAATCATCTGCACGGAGGCGCGGTCGGATTCTCCAATCGCTATTGGAAACTCGATGAACAGAGCAATGAGGTGGCGATGCTTTCCATGGTATCCCCTGAGGGGGACGAAGGTTACCCTGGTAGGGTTTCGGTGCGAGCATGTTACAGTTTGTCGGGTACAAAGCTGACGCTCACTCTGTTTGCCTTTAGCACAGAAGATACGCTGCTCAATCTTACCAACCACGTGTACTGGAATCTCGCCGGTAAGGGCAGCATTGATGGTCACAGTCTGAAAGTGAATGCCGATTATTACACACCGATGGTGGAGCATATACCCACCGGTGCAGTGCAGCATGTAGGGGGAAGTGACTTCGACCTGCGCCGCTTGAAATGTTTGGGTGGTGCCAAGGGAAAGGGACCGCTGACGCTGGATGATAACTACGTACTATCTCATACGGCGGTGGGTAATGGAGTACGTCCGGTGGCGTGTTTGGCCTCCGGTGCGTTGCGGCTGGAATTGAGCACAGATGCTCCTGGACTGCAGGTGTACACCGGGGATGGTATGAGAGAGTTACCTCGTGGTGGCATTGCACTGGAACCACAGGGTTGGCCAGATGCTCCTCATCATGCAGATTTTCCCAGCATCCAATTGCGGACGGGAGAACTCTTTACCCGCACGATTTGCTGGGAGCTGCAACGTAACAAATAAATTGCCCGAAGGGGAAGGAAATGTTTGAACTCCGCTCGCCAAAATTATTGTAGCAATGCAACAGGGGGGGAGAGAGACGCGCTGCGAAGGTGCGACATGGTGCAGGAATAGAGGGAGACGCTGCCGTTGGGGTATGCAGAACTTCTGGTTTACTTCCACTTTGTGAGCTGGGGCATCGCAACAGGGGTCGCAAATCCATCTCTTGCAGCAAAGTACCAGGCTGCCAGCGAGATTCGTCCTCTGTTTGAGAGTCTGTTGTCATTGCTGCGATCTATTCCTGTTCAAGATATAACATAGTTCAACTTTTTTGAGCATTGGTGTGCAGGTGCCAATAGGGCGAGGCTATGTGTAATTTCCTTAGGAAAAGTCAAGTAAGTTTCCCTTTGATGATTACTCATATGTGCTCTGATTGAGCAATGTTACATACGTTAATTAACGCACCTGATCCGTGCAGCTTCCTCACTCTCTACTGAAGAGTTTTTCATGATGCCGAACACTGCATTTTTCGCTCCAGGTGTGCGGCAATGACTTCTGTCCCACATCCGTCCCAAGAAAATTAAGAGAGAGGGTAAGAGAAGACAAAAAAAAAGGAAGGTTGATTTGTTTCCTCAGAAAAGAGTATACTGAGGGTGCAACAACAAAAAAACCTTCCATGCCCAAGATAACCATTTTAGCCCAAATTGCAAGAGAAATTCCCCGGGAATTGGTAGAAAGCAT
>CANQBZ010000004.1 GCA_947589295.1 uncultured Akkermansia sp. | reverse complement strand
GAGGCATCAAGCATTCAGGAAATTCTCTTTTCCCGTTTTTGGCGACCCTTCGGTGACTTTATTTTTGAGGAAATGCGATGCGGCGTTGTATAAGGTTGTCTTAAAAAAAGCTTGACATGTGCGGACTGTCTGTGCTAGACTGAGGAAGTGCGAGTCATATTGGCACTAAATCATCAGGAAATCATAACGCATGGGATTTGTTGGAAAAATCACGGTCGGGTTTACACTGCTTATACTCCTAGTTGGGATGGAAGCAGGGTGGGGGGCGTCTGCGCCTCAGAAGCATGCTCCTTCCACAAACTTAAACGCCGTGAGCCGGGACTTCGTCATGCCAACTGTGCCATCGCCTTCCGCCCGACCTGACCCCAAGCTGCCCAAGCTTGGTCGCGACCGTCACGGCATGCCTTTCTACCATCCTTCGCAGCTCAACCGCGTCGTACGCACGACAGCTTACACTCACTCTGAATTGGACCACGTTGGCTTTGGGGCGCGCAATGCTGTTGGCACTCAGCTCAAGTACACAAACCAAGTGCGCAGTGCAGCGGCGGATTGGTCGGTCTACCCGCTTGGTACGCGCTTTATGATCAAGGGGGAACCGTATGTCTATGTGGTAGACGACTATGGCAGCGCTCTCGTGGGCACGGGTACTATTGATATTTATCATCCGTCTAAAAGCTTGATGCGAAAGTGGGGTGTGCGCGTTGTGGAGATTCAGGTGCTGCGCTGGGGCTCCTCTCAACTGAGCATGAAAATGTTGGCGAACCGCACGCGTTATCGTCATTGCGCAAAGATGCAAGCTGCCCTGCGCGAGCAAAGTCGTCACCGCCGAGCCCTACGCTAGATTTCTTCACCGCCCTGCGAAATACCTCGCATTGGAAGGAGGAGGGAAAAGCCAAGAGTTTTCGGACGTGACGTCGCGAGAAAATCGTGTGGGTTGAGTGTCATGTACAACGCGAACAAATGATGAACACACGAGGCGCGCCATCGTGTTTCTGATTTTCAAGCAAAGAAAAATCCACGTCACGAGTTCGGACATAGCTTCAGGACTCTTGGTAGAGTAGGAATACGAAAGATCGAGGAAAAATGGATGTCGACGCGCGCATGTATTTTGCGGATCGGAAATCGGAAAAAACTTGACAAATCTACTACTTAGGTGCATAACTTGCCGCGCCCCAGCGGGCGTATTCCACAATCCTTGGCAAACGAGAGATGAAGTACCTGTATCTGACCTTGGCAACCCTGTTTACCACAGCCTGTACAGCCCAGAACGAGATAGCCAGCGCACTGGGTGGCGGCTACATGTTCCGCCCTGAAAACCTCTTCACGCCAGTAAAAGACGCCGTATCCGACGGCTACTGGGACAAGCCAAGCGGACTGAGCGGCGAACATGTGATTGTAGTTGACACTCGTCTTCAGCAAGCCAAATACTACATTGGCGGGCGCCAGGTAGGTCTCTCTGATATCTCTAGCGGCAGGGCCGGTCATGGCACGCCCCAGGGCAGTTTCTCAATCATTGCCAAAGATATTGACCATAAATCCTCTTCCTACGGCAGCATTGTGGATGCAGACGGCAACACTCTGGTGGCAGAGTACAGCGTAGGCGATCCTATCCCAGCTGGAGGTCGCTACAAGGGAGCAGAAATGAACTTCGGTATGCAAATTACCAAAAACGGCATTTGGATGCATGAAGGTATCGTTACGTCCGCTCCAGAGAGCCATGGATGCATCCGTCTGCCACGAAAAATGGCCAAAATCTTTTTTGAAAACACCCCCATTGGCTCTAAGGTGATCATCAAATAGAATCCATTGGTATGCGCTTCTCCATTTGCCATCGGCTCGTGCTCGTCTGTTTGCTCGTGCTACAGGCTGCCATGTCATCCTGCATGAACATTGAGGACCCCGAGCTGAGCGCGGCAAAAAAAGAACTTACTACCCTGAAGGAGCGGCAAAGTCTTTACAATTATACGCCCGGCTCCTATGACTACTTCGTGTCCCACAATCAATACCCTGTCACGATCAACATATACAAAAACCATGAGCTGATCCGCCTAGCGCCTCAAAACTGCCGCATCGTGATCTGCCTGTCCCAGCAACGCGGCCGACTTTATGTGAATGGGCAAGTGGCAGCTGATTGGCCTGTCTCTACCGGCATTCCAGGTCGAGCTACCCCCACTGGCAATTTCTCCATCCGCGAAAAGAAGGCATCCTACGCTTCAAACCGGTACGGGAAAATATTTGATAAAGATGGCAAATGTGTGAACAGCGATGCTGATGCCTTCTCCGACCACGTGCCGGAAGGTGGACATTTTGCCGGTTCCCCTATGCCGTACTGGATGCGGCTGACGGGGGATGGTGTGGGGATTCACATAGGCAAGGTGCGAGCCGGGCATCGGCTCTCACACGGCTGCATACGCACGCCCGGAGAGATGGCTCGTGAGCTCTACCGTATTACCTCTGTCGGAACCAAGGTTGCAGTAGTGGAGGATGTTGAGAGTCAATTTCCCGCTCTTCACGCCTTAACGGCTGGAGCGACACAGAACTCCATTGAGAAGCGCATTTACGAGCTGGAAAAGAAGATATACGATTTGGAGATGAAGCGATATCTCGCTGAGCAAAGTCGCGATTAACTCTCCGCTAAACGGCGACTGACTCACATTTACGGCTGTTTTTACATTGGCAAATACGCCCCTAATATGCTAACATGGTGAAGAGGAAATGCGCACGCTTGATCTCTATATCTTTCGACAGTTGACCCTGGTGACACTGCTTGGAGTGGTGTCATTAACGTTGCTTATGCTGCTTGGGCAACTCTTCAAGGAGCTACATGCCCTTTTGGTGGAGAGCGGCGCGCCGGCCAGCATTGTCATTGACTTTGTGCTTCAGGTTATCCCTTTTTCGCTCACCTTTTCGGTGCCATGGGGATTTTTGACAGCGGTGCTTCTGGTGTATGGACGGCTAGCTGCAGACAATGAATTGACTTCCATGCGCATGGCAGGGCTGAGCTTGTGGAGACTGAGTCTACCGGCCTTCGTCATGGCACTGATGCTCTCGGCCCTCTGCTACTACATCAACATAGAAGTGGCACCACGGGGGAAAAATGCTATGAGTGAACTCGCCATGCAAGCCGCGATGGATAACCCTCGCAATCTCCTCAAATCTGGCCGAGCCGCCACGAAGCTGGACCGCGTACGCCTCTTTATCAACAAACGAGAGGGTGATACTATCTATGGCATGCATATCTACCCGGATGTTACAAGTGGCGATCCCGCCGTGCCTAAATTCCGCGCTATGCATGCACGCAGCGCAGATATTGGAAAGTTCGATACCTCCGAACGTCTGCTCTATCTCACCTTGCACAAAGCGACGATTGAACAGAACAGCGCCGATGGAGTCACCCACCTGCCTCTCATTGAAACAATGCCCCTGCGCGTGCACATTCCCCTGCTCAACCGCCGTAAAATGAAGCCTAATCGCTTTACCAACGCAGAAATTGATGAAACGCTGCGGCACTTAGAACGCATACGCTCGCTGAGCCCTAGCACAGCCGATCGCTACGCTACGGCTGCCTCTGCTCATCCTACGTTCCCCTGCGCAAAGTTACTCATGGAGGATTGCGCTCGTGAGGTCTTTTTTACCCAAACTCAGCTCGATGCAAAAAATGAGCTCGCTTTTCGCACAGAAGGAGTGCAACGTGCTTCCTTCGCTTGCGCATGCCTTGTTTTTTCACTCATTGGAGTGCCGCTCGCCATCACAGCCCGGCGGCGCGAGACTTCCACGGGCTTTTTCATGGGCATTGTGGTGGCTGCCGTCTATTTCGTCGCACTCGTGTTTTGTGAACTCTCTCGTAAAAGCCCGGGCATCGGCCCCTACATCATTCTCTGGCTGCCGAATGTGATTTGCTTTGCCTTTGCCCTGTGGCAGCACCATAAAGCACTCTACCGAGGCTAGAATTTCACATCGTTATCCCCATCCTGTCCATACCCCTCCTCGCTCGGCTGCCCTTTGTACGGCGCTCAACAGCTGTTTAGCAGAAATTCCCTGCGCACGCAGGGATCGTACGGAGCACGCATGGTCGCGCTTTGCCAGACGCTTTCCCCCAGTATCTCGCAAGACAACGTGGTGCGCATAAAGTGGAGTTGGCAGACCCAGCAGCGCTTGCAATGCGCGCTGTAGCGGAGTGTATTCAATGAGGTCGGCCCCGCGTGTTACCAAGTTCACCCGCTGTGCCGCATCATCCACAACCACGGCCAAGTGGTAGCTGGCCGGGATATCTTTACGTGCCAGCACAGCATCCTCGCATTGGCTCGGCACACAGCGACGAACCCCAAGCTGCAAGTCCTCCCACAGCGGGCAACCAATAAGCTCCTCCACAAGCCGCATATTGACGCGCCATGCGTAAGGGACTCCTTTTGCAATAAGTTCAGCTATGCGATCATCAGACAGCATTCTGCAATGTCCGCTGTAATGCATGTGCCATCCGGCATGTGGAGCGCTGGTCATCTCCGTCCACTGGGCGCGGGCATCAGCTCGTGTGCAGAAGCACGGGTAAAGAACTCCCATCCTGCGCAATTTCTTGAGTGCGGCCGCATACTCTCCCATCCGCCTACTTTGCAGCATGACCTCCCCATCAAAGCGTATACCCAACCATTGCATATCCTCATATATGCCAGCAAGCCAGCGCGGATCACGGGTACGGTCGGCGTCAATATTCTCAATGCGCAGCACGCAGAGTCCGCCGTGAACATCAGCCAGCCGTCTTGCTCGCCACGCGGCTAGGACATGGCCCACATGCAGTTCACCGCTAGGGGTAGGAGCGAATCGCGTAATGACCGGGTGGCGCAGGCTCATTCGTACTTGGCCCTCACGATAATATCCATGACCCGCTTAATTCCGTCACGAGCCAAGGTTGACTGGACATACTTGCACTGGGCACGGTAGTAGCATGAGAGAGCCGAGCCGAACTCTCCCCGTTGCTCACAGGACTCGCCCTCCCGCAGTGCTTGCACAAAGTCATGCGCTTTTGATTCAAAATCTTTGAGAGCGAGCGTCATGTCAGTATCATGAGCAAAATTTTCGTCCGATTTCTGCCATTCTACCAGCTTCTCATACGCCATGCAGGGGCCAAGCGTAGCATCCTGCTGCGCCACAGTTTTAATCTGCTCAAGCATACCGTCCATCCGCATCACCAGAGCAATCACCTCCTCATACTTTTTGGCGAGGTCGGGGTCCGTAGCCACAATCTTGTAATGCTCGCGCTCACGCGCTATACGGCGGAATTCCTTACCATCGTACAAGCGTTTGAACTCCTCCTTCACGGGATCGCCCGCATCAATCTTGGCGAGCATTTCAGTTCCCTTGTCAAGGTTTGGATTGCGCGGCCAGATGATGCCGGCTTCAGTAATATACTTATTGAAGTTTTCCTCGTCGCCATTGCGCAAGGCCTTGCTTGCGTTACGTATGGCAAGATCACTCTGCCGTTTCTTTCCAGTTGTGTAGGTGAGTAGCAGGGAATCATCAAAGTCGACATCCAATTCCTTCATCTTTGCCGCCACTTGCTCTACGGTGGCATAATCGCGCGCATTCAATGCCGTTAGCGCACGTTTGCGCAAGGTCCAAAACTCGGCTATACGCTGACGCGCCTCTGTTGGAAAGGTAGCTACGCTCTGCATATATTCTCCAATGGCTACAGCCTCGATAAGGTGTTGTGTAGCTTCGCCTAACTTGTTGCGCGCCAACATGCCATATACCGATTGAATACTCTGGTCCACCTCGCGACGCATATTGCTCGCCACAGAATCTATCGCGTTAACTGTTGGGGGAAGTCCCACCCCACCTGTAAATACCTCGTGAGCCTTGGATTTTTCATCAAGATTCAGCTTGGTGTCCCCATCCCGGTATATGTGGCGATATATTCGCGCACCTATCACGACATGATCGAAGCGCCGTGAAAGCAAAAGCGCCATGAGCATGGCCTGGTAATTGAGTTTTGAGGCAAGTTTCGCCGATTCATTGGTTGCCAAATTGGCCGCCTGAGTTGCTTCCTTTTTTGCTGCTATCTTAATATTCTGAGCAATCCTCAGAGCATTAATGTCACCTCCGCTGTCAATTTTCCCTCCTCCTCCCTTTTTACCTGTACTCGGTCTGGCAGAAGCCGTAGAAATGGCCGTTTTGCGTGCAACATTATAATTTTGCCAGTTGTCTGCCTGCTTGATCAGACCATTCATCTCCTTTTCTATCTTTTCGTTGTCACGCGTGCGCACCAACGACTCTCTCTGCACATCCAACGCACTTACGATGGCGCTCGCAAGCGCTCCGGATTGATTGGCATCGCCGGGGTATTCAGAAGCTTGATAAAGACCTTTGCCCACCTTGATGAGTACATCGCCGCCCACAGCATAGTTTCTATCGCGTCCTGCGCGCTGCGTCTGTTTGAGCATATCTCTCATTAAGGCACGGTAGCGTTTCGACTCCGCTGTGTTGTCGGGCACCTGCTCCAAATACTTCTCGAAGCGGGCGCGCACTGCGGCGTTGTTTCCAACATCAAACATACCGCCATTGTATTTTACGGTATCCGTGGAGGGATCCAAGAGGGGCATTTCGATCCCTAGCAACTGGGGGTTCGGAGTCTCACCTTGGTGCGCGGGGTCATTTGAGTTTTTTTTTGCTGATGAGCCAGACGCGTCAAAACTGCTGGGCAGAGCTTGGACACCAGGAGTCGGCGGATTCGCCGCTCCGCCAGGCATTTGTGCGGAGCAAGCCCCGGCCATAAGCAGCGACATCATTACGATTGCTTTTTCTCGTTTCATTATTTCGTCTCCACGTTTCTCACAATTAGAACACCTTTCACCTGCTGTCCCTCACTTGTTTTCCCAGTGCGGCAGGTGGTCTCAAAAATAAAGCGATCCCCGCGAGTCAAGTTAACGCGCAACTTTGTATCCCCTTGCACGAGCAGGGGCAAGCGCTCATCCGGATTTTCGGGGATAGAAATACTCACCAAACGTGCATTCCCTATTGTTTCTATGTTCTCTACTCGTCCATCGAATACATAAACATTGCCCGAGGATGCAAAGCGCGAACCATCTTGGCGGTACTCCGCCACACGAAAGTTTGGTGTAGGTTCTAGACCTCGCGCTGCGCTCCCCTTTTTCAATACGCCTGAACCCATGATGAGAGCCAGCACCGCGATGATGCTCACCCCAATGAAAACAGGGACCAGATTTTGTTTTCCCTTTTTTCTACTGCCACTGCGGACTCGTCTTGCTGCCATATGTTTGATATGAGTTAGCTGATGGATGATGAATAAAACGTAGATTAATCCCACTTAGCCTTACTACAGCCGAACCATGTAAGTACGATACCAACCGCCACATGCCCCCATAGGACCACGCGACATAGCCATTCGGCACTGAAGTTTGTCTGCACAATGCTTTTGACCGCCTTGAGGACATCCGACCCTAATCCCCCCTCTATGCTTCCACTCCATGCCCAATACGCAGAGATAAAGGGTTGAGTAAACGTCTCCACTATATCCGGCAGAGCGAGCACGGCACCCGAAAGAGGCAACTGAAATCCAACTAAATAGATGCTCAGAAGCGAGGATTGGTCCGGCGTATTACAGTTGGACGATATGCCCAGACAAACGCTCGTCATGGCAGCATTCGCCATCAGGAGGAAAAAAAGGTGATTCATTGCATCCCCTCGGAACTCCCAGAAAAACTGAACAAATGCGTACATCCAGATGCTTTGCAACACCACGAGTATGGCTAAAAAAGTGACCTTTGACGCGACATATGCACCCACTCTCACGCCTGCGAACTTTTCTTTTTCCATGATGAGGCGTTCTCCAGCAATTTCACGCGAGGCATTGTTAGATCCCATTAATCCAAGCAATATGACCTCAAACATGATGATGCCAGACACGGCAGAACCAACGCGCGCGCGTACTTCGGCCTGCGCCTGCTGGGCTTGGATTTCTGCCGCAATATCTCCGCTGGAGGTATCGGTGAGCGTGAGGAGCTGATCCTGTCCCTTGCTGGAGAACAGTGCCACCAAGATGGGGAACACCAAGATCATGGCGATCTGCAACATCAACTGTGCGCGGTCCCGCATTAGTATCATAAACCGCCTCCGCAAGAGCTGCACCATCTGAGCCTGAAAACCCGGCATCGGTGACTCCTGGTCCGCCTCCGGCCTCGGTGGTGGAGGTTGCAGCCCAAGCTGCCGGTACTTCTCCACATGTTCGCTTTCAAGGCGCTGGTAATATGCCACACGGTGCTTAAGCCAGCTCATCCGCCATTCTTCCGGTGCTCGCAGGGTAAGCTGCGGGTAAACTTCTTCAAAACTACTCACGCCGAAATAATGATTCATGGCATCTGGAGAACCGTGATAGGCCAAATTCCCTCGCACCATCACCATGATGCTATCATAGAGCTCCATCTGCGCAAGACTGTGCGTGACAGAGATGACAATGCGTCCATCCTTGCGGCTCAGATCATGCAACAATTGTACGATTTCTCGTTCTGAACGTGGGTCGAGCCCACTTGTAACCTCATCGCACAGCAAAATCCGCGGACTGCTCACCAACTCCATGGCCAGAGCCAAGCGTCGCTTCTGTCCGCCGGAAAGGAGCTTCACCTGCCGGTCTGCAATGTCGGTCATTCCAGTCTCGGCGAGGACATTATCGATGAGATCGTTGATCTCCTCATCGTCTCCCACAACTCGAAGGCGAGCAGCACTCTCGATGCTCTCATCGACTGTCAGTTCATCGTATGCAATGCTAAACTGGGGGACATAGCCGATCTCATGCGGTTCAAAGTCTCCCTCTTCCGAGAGGTCACGCCCCTCCCATATGAAGGTGCCATCCGTTGAGGATTTGATGCCGGCAATTGTCTTGAGGAGCGTTGTTTTCCCGCAACCCGATGGCCCAACTATTGCCATAAAATGCCCACGCGGTATGCAGAAACTCACATCGTTGAGCAAAAACAGGGACTCATCCCCATTCTCTACTTCCAAGCATATATTGCGGGCTTCAAGCATAAATCCTCTGTGCGCAGTTTAACAAAGAGTTCGGACAAATGCAAGGATAAAAGCCCCCATGCGCATAAAAAACGACACACCGCATTGCCTCAAAAATAAAGTCACCGAAGGGTCGCCAAAAACGAGCAAAGAAAATTTCCGAAAGCTTGGTGTGTCTCAAAAATGAAAAGCTAACATCAAACACATACCACTCACGATAAGTGAGCATGCAAAAACGCCATAAGGAGCAGGCGCGTTGCAGTTGGGTGGCCGCATTTTTGAGGCATCGGACTTGTGCATTTTCCTATGAGGTTTCAACCTTTTGATATCACTCTCGATTCACCTCTCCTCTGCTCTGGTCTGTCCTCAAATTCCCATTTATTGATATGTTGATAAGTAATATAATCATTTTAAAATCAAAATAAATTAAAATTCAATTCACATAGAAAGCCAGTGAAGTTATTAGCAATGCCAAAAATTATCTCTTTAGGGGCAGACAGAACTAATCGGCAACATCCTCAAACTGGTCGTACTGTTCGAAGGCAAGTATGTGTTTTTCCATTTGGTCGAGGATAGCGCGATCATGTCCGGAAAGCGCAGCAAAAGATGAGAACTGAGCAGCTCGTTCCGCCCGAGGCATGGGCGTGCGACATGGCGAGCGGTGCGGTGGCAACTCAAAAATATCGGCGTAGCCTTGTTTGGAATCGTCTGTCATGCTTGGTGTCCACCGATTTGGGAATTACGTTTGCGAGCAGTAGCTCCTTCCTGCAGGTTCATGCCTTTAAGAATGGCATTTTTACCGAATTTTCGTTTAATATCTAATAATGTATGTTGCAAGCGCCGTTCGCGTTGCAAATCGCACGCATTCATGGCGGTACATCCAACAGCACTCGTTGAATTAATAAAAAGTTCCCCTTGCTTGAGCGGAGGCGGTGCGCTCTGTTCAGGCAGCACATGGTGCGCCACTACAGTCAGACGGCGAATGAACAGCTGCGCATCAACCACACTCGCAAAGATACCGTCCATAGCGCGGGTAATCAGCTTGGCTGAAGCGCTGTGGAAGCGGAGGCGCCGAGAGCCGTGGGTGGACCTAGGAACACAGCGGCCGTAGCGGTCTGTTTTCAACACGCCGGTATAAGAAGCGGGATGGTTCACCAAATTCTGCACATCGTAGCCAATAGTCAGCTCCACCCTATCGGTAACTAAGCCGTGCTTCGTGAGACTCAATGCGAGTGCATCCGCCATCTCGCGGACCACTAAGCGGGCTTTTGGAGCCGTGTAGGGAGTGGGCAGCACCTGACCAGCGCTCAAACTGTTTACCGCCGGACGATATGCCTTGATATCTGCGATATGCGTTGGCTCACAGCCCCAAGCATGGTCAATGAGCAATTCGGCATTCACCCCAAAAAGGGCATAGAGAGAGTCTTCGCAGCGCACGGAGCGACGTGCCACATCGCCCATAGTAAACATACCGTGTTGCTCAAGCTTGCGAGCCGTGCCGCTGCCCACGCGCCAAAAATCGCTGAGTGGTCGGTGGCACCAAAGCCGCTCGCGATAGCTCATTTCATCCAGCTCAGCTACACGCACGCCTGTGCCGTCAGGCTCGGCGTGTTTGGCGAGGATATCCATCGCCACCTTGGCAAGATACAGATTAGTACCCACGCCGGCAGTAGCGGTTACCCCTGTATCACGCAGCACCTCCCCCACGATCCTCGACACGAGCGCGCGCGGCGTCGTATGGTACAAGCGCACATAATCGGTCAAGTCCATGAACACCTCATCGATGGAATACACGTGCATATCCTCTGGTGCCATGTAGCGCAGATACACCTCATAGATACGCTTGCTGTAATCGATGTAAAGAGCCATGCGCGGAGGGGCTACAATATATTCTAAGGCACACTCCGGATGCATCGTCAACTCACGGGCATCCGTACAACTCCCCCGTAGGGAGTGTCCCCGAACGGCTCTGCGTTGCCGATTCACCTCAGCCACCCGCTGCACCACCTCGAAAAGCCGTGGTCGCCCGGGAAGACCGTACGCTTTGAGAGCTGATGAAACTGCTAAACAAATTGTTTTCTCAGTGCGGGCAGCATCGGCTACCACCAGATGCGTGCTCAATGCATCCAACCCACGCTCCACACACTCTACCGATGCGTAAAATGATTTGAGATCAATCGCTGCATAAATACGCTTCTTCTGCTCGCAGTACGGCTCCACACACGTCATGTTACAGGCTATCATTCTCCTTGTCAATATCACTGTTCGGGTCCCAGGGTAAACGCATTAGAAAACCTAGGGGCAGAATTGGATGTATAGAATTTAATATCAATAACTTATTTAAATTATTGATATTAAATACAAAATATGATAGGATACAGGAATGCATCATCTTATTACAAAAATCAGCCTGATGGAAGACCCAAGAACCGGCAACGCGAAAATGCATAAGTTAACGGACTACGTGCTTGCCGTGAAGAAGAATCAAGGGAGGCTTCTGGAGGATATAGAAGACACAGCGAAGTTGGAGAAGCCCGACTCGATCTATACAGAGACGAGTGGAGACGCGTACGTACGAACTATACCATGAGTTAAGCCACATTGGCGGAGCATGGAACTGGGAGGGATTAGCGGCGGGGGTGAGAGTGAGCAAAGAGAGCTATGAGAAAAAGAGAGGAAAGACGACGCAAGAACAACGCTTCTACATAGTGAGCAATCGGCATGCGAGCGCACAGTAGATTGCAGGAAGTATAAGGAGTCACTGGGGTATAGAAAACAGTCTGCATTGGGTATTGGACGTGGTGTTCAACGAAGATCAAGGACGCAAGAGGAAGGGGAACAGTGCAGAGAACTTTTCGAGAGTTTTGAGATTCGCGCTCGTACTCATCAAACAGTACAAGGCCCGTCATGAGGGAGTGAAGGTGCCACTCCAGAGGCTGAGACTGAGGGCAACGTGGGATACGGATGTACTCGATGACATATTGTTTGGCAACGAATTAGAGCATAAATGAACCACTTGTCTCCTTCCTTAAAATGAATCCAATTTTCTAATACGTTTGCCCTATTCGGGTCCCCAATTCGATTGCCTATATACACAATACCATTTAGAGAAGCAGGAGACTGTTTCGCCTTTAAAATGCGATTCATCTTGAGACGTCAGGCCTCAGAGGAAAGCGGCAGGGAGAGAAGAAAACGCAGTCTACCAAGCCGACATCTCACCGGGTCGAACTCCGGGCAGCGTCAAGTTTGCACCTCCGGGTGGGCAGCAACAAAATAGTATCCATCAGTTGGGAAGCCGAAAGAAGAGACGCGTATTGCGCGACGTGATGCGACAGATTTCCTCAAAGGAGAGCTCACGCAGAGTCGCCAATTTTTCCGCGACAAAGCGCACTCGGCCGGGTATGTTCAATTCGCCGCGATGCGGCTCAGGCGAGAGATAAGGAGAATCCGTCTCCACCATGATACGATCTTCTGGACACCACGCTGCCACCGCCTGGACAGCCTCGGTTTTTTTGAAAGTAATCAGGCCGGTGAACGAAACCATGCCATTCAACTCGCCGAATATCCGCTCTGCCTGCTGCCGAGAGCCTATGAAGCAGTGAAACACCGGTCGCACTGTGGGGAACTGGCGAGCAATGGCAAAAGCATCCTCAAAGCAAGAGCTCCCCGCGCCGACCTTATCACGCGTGTGCAAAGATATGTTGAGGCCAAGCGTACGGGCCAATTCAAAATGGCGCTCAAGGAAATCGCGTTGTCGCGCGCGGTAAGCTTCCTCAGTCCACCCGGTCGGCGCATCCCAATAATAATCCAACCCCGTCTCGCCGATGGCGGCCAGTGGATGTTTACGACAAAGGTGCTTCATGCACTCCCACTGCTCTTCACTCACTCCTGTACAATCGGACGGATGAACGGCAAGACACGCTGATACAAAGTCCGGCATACGATGTGCCAAAGCGAGCGTGGCATCCCAATCGCCTGGGTGAGTCCCCAGAGAAATGCAATGAGAAACGCCCAACGCCTCGCATTCGTTGCGAATGCTGACAATGTCGACATGGCGCTCTGATGCCAAGTGACAATGCGTGTCAATCAATTCTTCGTTTTGTCCATTCGTCATGGGGGAACACTACCAAAAAAGCACAATTTGTCAACCGCGGATTGAAACATGGAAAACAGATCAAAAAAAGGCGGGAGCCGCAGCCCCCGCCTTGAACATGAACAAGTAGATCACTTTTCGGAAAGCGAGCCAATGCCCGGTAAAATCTTGCCCTCGAGCAGCTCCAAGGATGCGCCCCCACCCGTGGAACAGAATGAGAGCTTGTCGGCTATCTTGAACTTCTTGGCAGCGGTTACGGAGTCCCCTCCACCAACGATGGATACGCAGCCGGAGGCTGCAAGGCATTCAGCAATAGCCTTGGTTCCGGCAGAGAAAGAATCCAGCTCAAAAACGCCCAGCGGACCATTCCAAAGGACGGTTTTGGCACCCTTTAGAATGCTGCAGAAATCATCGATAGCTTTGTCGCCGATGTCAATGCCCATGCCTCCCTGAGGCACTGAGCCTCCCTCCGCAAAGGGCTTCGTGACGTGGGTTTCTGCTCCCTCCTCAAACTTGAAAGTGTAACGCACATCTGTCGGCAGCATAAAGTGCACTCCCTTGGCAACAGCATCAGCGAGGATTTGACAAGCCAAGTCGAGTTTGTCTTCCTCAATCTTGGAGTTACCGACATCGTACCCTTGCGCAGCAAGGAAAGTATTGGCCATAGCCCCACCGATGAGGAAAGTCTGACTCTTCTCCATGAGTTTGGAAAGCACTTGGATTTTGTCGGACACCTTGGCGCCGCCCATGATGACGACGAAAGGCTGCTCTGGATTCTCAAGCTTGCCCTCCAAGTACTCTAGCTCGTGCTCAATGAGAAAGCCCATGGCCGATTTCTCGGCAAAGTGAGTTACACCCTCAGTGGAAGCGTGCGCACGGTGAGCAGAGCCAAAGGCATCATTCACATACAGTTTAGCTTCTCCAAGCAACGCTTTTGCAAAGTCCGGGTCGTTTTTCTTTTCCTTTTTATCAAAACGCACATTGTCCAACAACAGTACCTCGCCGTCCTTCAGTGTAGCGCGAGCCGCAGTCGCAGCTTCACCGATGGTCTCCGGCACAAATGCCACGGGCCTCCCAAGGTGCTCAGAAAGGCGCTCCGCCGCTGCTTTCAGCGAAAACTCCGCCTGGTATCCCGTACCCTCCGGACGACCGAGGTGCGAGCAAAGCACCAGTCTGGCACTGTGCTCCAGCAGGTAATTAATGGTCGGCAGCGCCGCCACAATTCGTGCGTCATTGGTGATGACGCCATCCTTCATCGGCACATTGAAGTCCACGCGCATCAGGACTTCTTTGCCGGCTACATCGAGGTCTCGTACAGTGAGTTTAGCCATAATGATGATGATTGTGTTTCGTTGTAAAAATGCCTCTCGGGATCACCCCAGCACGCGCGCATTATAGACCATTTGAGCGAAATGTCAAGATTGGAAAAGGACTCTACTTTTTCAAAAGGATTTAAGCGGGAAAGAGCGAAGATGTCGGAACTGTGGACATCGCGAAACCGCCTACCGTTCTGCTTCGTCAACGGAGAGATACTCTCCTTGGGATGACTACTCCCAAACAGATAGCTCAAACAACTTGCGAACGCGGGACAAGTGGCGGACAATAGCGTACATATGGAATTTGCCGTACCAATGGGAATCTTGGTGGCTGTGCTCGCATGGATAATTGCGACCTACTTTAAGTTGAACCACCTGCGCCGTGCTGCGCGAGAAGCATGGCAGCGCTGGGGACAAGCCACCAAACAGCGTAATTCCTGCCTGCTGGAATTAAGTATTCACTTGAGTGAATCTCTGCCCCGGGAAGATGTGCGTCCGCGGCGAATCAAACGGCTGACAGATGACACGCAGCGGGTGCTTTCACTATTTCCCGAACCGCCACCAAACGATGAACTGCGACACCTTAGCCATGCCGAACGGAAGTTACGCGATATCGTCATTGGCACAGCGCAGGCCATGGAAAGCGATTCTGGAATGAGTTCTGACACTGAATTCATCGAGCTTATGAATCGCGTATCTCTGAGTCTTTTCCGGCAAGATGAGACAACCTTGCTCTACAATACCCGAGCGCGCGCATACAATGTAGCGCTGGAGAGTCCTGGGGCGCAGTGGGTAGCTGACCTCTTTGGTTTCTCTGCATTGCATCCCATCGTGTAGGGCAGTGTGGAAAATCAGCATCTACGAAGACAACTGCCTGATCGCGAGCGATCCGGCGGAAGAACGCATGCTACTGTACAGACGAGACGTAGCAGAGGGAAGCTTCCGAGAATGCGCGTTTTCTTCCCGGAACAGCGGTCAAAGCGCCTATTTGGAGACGTTGAAACGGAACTCCACCACATCGCCGTCTTGCACCACATAGTCCTTGCCCTCAACGCGCAGCTTGGCGTTTTCCTTTGCTTTAATCAATGATCCACACGCCACGAGATCCTCATACGCTACCACCTGCGCCGCGATGAATCCTCGCTCAAAATCCGTGTGAATGACTCCGGCTGCTTGCGGTGCTTTCGCCCCGGTGGGAATCGTCCACGCGCGCGTCTCTTTGGGGCCGGTAGTCAGATATGTACGCAGTCCGAGCAAGTGATATACCGAACGAATGAGCGCACTCACGCCGGAATCCTGCACTCCAAGATCATGCAAGTACTCTCGAGCCTCCTCCTCCGGCAAATCGGACAGTTCCTCCTCAATGCGCGCAGAAATCACCACAGCCTCCGCATGATGTTGCTTCGCCACGTAGCGGCGCACGGCAGAAACATACGGATGCGAATCCGGGTCATTCACAGCGGCAGCAAGCTCAGCCTCGCCCACATTGCAGGCAAAAAGGCTCTTCTTATTTGAGAGCAGGAAAAACGTACGCAGCAGTTTGCGTTCGTTATCGGAAACGTCCAGCGTGATAGCGGGATTGCCGGCGTCCAGATGCGGCAGTAATTTTTCGATAAGGGCCATCTCTTCGCGTGCCTCCTTATCTCCTCCCTTAGCTTTCTTCGCTCGAGATTCGCGCCTTTTCTCCAGTGCGGCAATATCGGCAAGGATGAGTTCATTGTTGATGATTTCTATATCGCGCACGGGATCCACACTGCCCAGCTCATGAATGATATCCGAATCTTCAAAGCAGCGAACTACTTGCACAATGGCATCCGTCTCACGGATGTGAGAAAGGAACTTGTTGCCCAATCCCGCACCCTCCGCCGCACCTTTCATAAGACCTGCGATATCCACAAACTCAATGGCTGCCGGAATCACCTGCGCACTCTTGCTCATCCCCGCCAGCACCGCCAAACGAGCGTCCGGCACCTCTACCACCCCCACATTAGGATCAATCGTACAGAAAGGATAATTCGCCGCCTCAGCCTTGCGAGAACGAGTCACAGCATTGAACAAAGTTGACTTCCCAACATTCGGCAATCCTACAATACCTGCTTGCAACATAACGCCGCCATTTTACTGCATCTCCATTCGAGAGAAAAGAAAATTACCAGGCATACGACGTCATCACGCCTTACAAGCCTTGTACGGCATCTTGGACAATAGCGACATTGCAGCGCAGATGCCTTGTCAGACTGTCGTAACGGAAGCAATACTCGCATTCCGAACTGATGAGGGGCTCCGAGAAAATAAGGGAACCGAAAGGGGAAAATTCATATCTTCAAGTAACAGGAATATCATCAGGATATGGTTACGCGTGGACGCATAGAGAAGACGTTCGTCTATGATTGCGGATACCCTGCACGATTCCATCTCCACAGAGCGTAGAATATCGAAAAAGCAAGCCCATGCAGCACTATCACACACAAAGTATATGCGACACATAATCCAATATCCAACAGAGAATAAGCTCCGTTAAAAGCCATAGCAAACACCATGAACAAGAGCCACAGCACGGCAACTCCTGCTCCGCTCGCGTAGTACGCACAGCGACAGCGCGTGGACCTATGTCGCAACAGCAAGTACACAAAGGCAGTGGGTAGCATCTCCAAAAGCAACACCACACATGAAAAAATGATGTTCAGGAAAAGTAACGGCAGCACGAAAATACAGAGGATGAGCAGCGAATCCGAAAAACGTGGCGTATCGTTTTGTTCTGTACAAAGCTCACTCATATCTCCCCCGATTCTATCAGATTCTCTTTTGAAAGCAAGAAAAAGCCCGCTCTCCGTGGTAGGAAAGCGGGCGAAAAGCAACTGAAGCACCGTGAATTAGTCCTCAGAGCCGACAGAGATGGTGTCATCCGACGGGGCAACGTCCTCATCGACATCGTAGGAAGCACGGGGGATGGGAGTAGCACCCGGGGCGGGCTCCACAACAATGTTGCGATACTTATCAAAGCCGGTACCGGCCGGGATAAGATGGCCCAGAATAACGTTCTCTTTGAAGCCCTCCAACTGGTCGGTCTTGCCGAGTGTTGCAGCTTCGGTAAGGACACGCGTGGTGTCTTGGAAAGAGGCTGCGGAGATGAAAGAATCCGTCTTCAGGGAGGCCTTTGTAATGCCAAGCAGCACAGGTTCACACTCAGCCGGGCGCCCATTCATTTCGACGGTCTCCTTGTTGATGCGCACAAATGCGGAGCGGTCCACCTCGTCCCCCCAAAGCAACCCGGTATCGCCAGGATCCTTCACGCGAACCTTGCGCAGCATCTGGGATACGATAATCTCCACATGTTTGTCGTTGATTTCTACACCCTGCACACGGTACACCTGCTGCACCTTGTTAACGAGGTGTTCCTGCAAGGCTTCCTTGCCGCAAATACGCAGAATCTCGTCCGAAGCTTCAGAACCGTCGGAGAGAGGCTCGCCGGCGTGTACAAAGTCACCGTCATGCACGATGATATGGCGATCCATGGGGACAAGATGCTTGTAGGAAATCATGCCATCATTCTCATCCTTTTCAGAGAGCTTGGTCGAGCGTTTGCGCGACTTAGCCGCATCGCGTGCCTCGGCATCACGATAGACCGTGACCACCTTCTTACCACGAATCATGGCATCGTCTATGACAACAATACCATCGATCTCCGCAAGCACGCAGGTATCTTTCGGGCGCCGCGCCTCGAAGAGTTCGGCCACGCGGGGCAAACCGCCGGTAATATCGTTTGTCTTTTGCACTTTACGGGGTGTTTTGGCAATCTGAGTACCGGCAGAAATTTTTTGTCTATTGGAGACGGCAAGATAGGCTCCGGTAGGAATCGAGTACACGCGCGGCTTGTCCTTATCGCCCTTACCAGTATGCACAATGATGCGTGGGGCAAGGTCCTGACGGTGATCAATGATGACCGTGGTGCCCTTGCCGGATTCCGTATGCCCAGCCTCCGTACGACAGGTGATACCCTCAATCATGTCCTCGAATTCCACCGTACCGCCAACCTCAGCAATGACAGGGATGGCGAAGGGATCCCACTCAGCGATGAGTGTCTGCGCCTTGATCTGTTGACCGTCTTTGACGTGCAACACAGCGCCCATTGTGAGTTGATAGGCCTCCTGCTCCTTGCCCTCGACATCGTAAATTTTAACGCTACCGTTCTTGCAGAGAACAACGTTGTTACCGTTCTCGTCTTCTACGCAACGGTCGCGAAGGTTTTCATCATAAATGACACGCCCAGCAGTCTTTGCGACGAACTCCGGTCGGTTGGTAGTAGCTGTAGCAGTACCGCCAACATGAAAAGTGCGCATGGTGAGCTGAGTACCAGGCTCGCCAATAGACTGAGCAGCAATGATGCCAACGGCCTCGCCTACTTTCACAGGAAGGCCCGTTGCTAAATTCAATCCGTAGCATTTCGCGCAGCATCCCTTGCCCAATTCACAAGTCAACACGGAGCGCACGCGTACCTTCTCAATGCCAACCTTCTCAATTTGCTTGGCGGCTTCATCCGTAATGATTTCATTCTTGGCCACGATAAGTTCCTTCGTGGTTGGGTCCACGATATCATCGCAGGTGACGCGACCGTAGATGCGTGAAGAAAGCGTGGCTATCTCATCCTCGCCATCGTAGATAGCTGTCATGACGATACCGTTACTAGTGCCGCAGTCCTCATCGCGTACAATGACATCCTGGGCCACATCCACGAGCTTACGAGTCATGTACCCGGAGTCAGCCGTCTTGAGTGCGGTATCAGCCAAACCTTTGCGAGCGCCATGGGTGGAGATGAAGTACTCCAACACGGAGAGTCCCTCACGGAAATTCGAGGTGATGGGGCGTTCAATAATTTCACCGGAAGGCTTCGCCATAAGGCCGCGCATACCAGAGAGCTGTTTGATCTGCGCCTTGTTGCCGCGGGCGCCAGAATCCACCATCATGAAGAGAGGATTGGCCACGGCGGAGCCATCATTGTACTCCAGTTTGGTGTAGAGTTCTTTCTGAATGGCATCAGTGGTAGAAGACCAGATGTTCACAACCTTTTCATAGCGCTCACCGTTCGTGATGAGACCCTCCTCGTACTGCTCGGTCACCTTGGTCACCTCATCGTACGCCGCAGCAATGAGGGCATCCTTGCTCTCTGGCTCCACCATATCCACGATACCGATGGAGCAACCGGAACGCGTAGCCTCCTTGTAGCCGAGCGCTTTCAGGGCGTCCAGCGTCTCCACCGTACGCTTCTGCCCGCAAGTCTGATAGCAACGCCAGATGATTTCTCCGAGCTGTTTTTTACCGACGTTGCGGTTGATATAACCGATCTCGTTGGGCCAGATTTCATTGAAACGGACGCGACCCGCAGTCGTGACAATTGTCTTCTTATCGACATTCTCCTGATTGAAAGAAAGACGGTCGAATTCCCTGCCAGACTTGCCGTAATCAGGGTTCTTGAGACGAATCCAATCGTGATAGCCGATCTTACGAGAGGCAATGGCAAATTCCACCTCAGAGATGGACTCGAAGAGAGGCAGCAAATGCTGATTGTCTTGATTTTCCTTTACAATCTTGGCGCGGGTATGGGTGAGGTAGTAGGCACCCAGAATAATATCCTGTGTCGGGGTCGAAATTGGCTTGCCTGAAGCCGGAGAGAAGATGTTGTTGGGTGCGAGCATGAGCAAGCGAGCCTCTAACTGAGCCTCTACCGAAAGAGGCACGTGCACAGCCATCTGGTCACCATCGAAGTCAGCGTTGTACCCGGTACACACCAACGGGTGAAGGCGGATGGCGGACCCCTCAATGAGCACAGGCTCGAAAGCCTGAATAGAGAGGCGGTGCAGCGTTGGGGCACGATTCAGGAACACCGGGTGCCCCTTGGTAACCTCTTCCAAGATGTCCCACACCACGGTCTCCTTGCGATCAATCATCTTCTTTGCAGATCGCACCGTATGCACATAGCCGAGTTCTTTCAGGCGATGGATAATAAAGGGTTCGAAAAGTGTGAGCGCCATCTTCTTGGGCAAGCCGCACTGATTCATCTTCAAATTCGGTCCAATCACGATCACGGAACGCCCGGAGTAGTCCACGCGCTTACCAAGCAAATTTTGGCGGAAGCGGCCGCTCTTCCCCTTGAGCATATCGGAAAGTGATTTGAGAGGACGATTGCCAGCACCTGTGACGTGGCGTCCATGACGCCCATTGTCGAAGAGGGCATCCACCGCCTCCTGCAGCATGCGCATCTCATTGCGCCGAATAACCTCCGGGGTCTGCAGGGAGGCGAGCTCAACGAGACGATTGTTGCGGTTGATGACGCGACGGTAGAGGTCGTTAAGGTCACTTGTGGCAAAACGACCGCCAGGCAATGGAACGAGTGGCCGCAGGTCTGGCGGAATGACGGGAAGCACAGTAAGCACCATCCATTCTGGGTGGCAACCGCTGTTACGGAAGCCCTGGGCAAGCTGGAGACGCTTGGCAAGCTTACGTTTATTCTGCTTGGAATTGGTCTTTTCCATTTCGCGGCGCAGTTGGTCAATGAGGGCATCCAGATCAATGGTCTCCAGCAAACGTTGGATGGCAGCAGCACCCATCGCAGCCTCTGGCGCATCATCGCCATAGTCCTCCACGATTTCCTCATACTGCTGTTCGCTAAGAATCTGTCCACGCTCCACGCCATTAACGCCGCGAGGGTCAATAACGATGTAATCCTCGTAGTATATAATGCGCTCCAAGTCCTTGGCTGTGAGGTCAAGCATGAGACCAATGCGACTGGGCATGCACTTATAGAACCATATATGGGTGACAGGCACGGCCAAGTTAATGTGGCCCATACGTTCACGGCGAACGCGGGAGGATGTGACCTCCACACCGCAGCGATCACAAATCATACCCTTATTTTTGGCGCGTTTGTAGCGGCCGCAAGAGCATTCCATGTCACGGGTAGGGCCAAAAATGCGTTCGCAGAAGAGGCCACCGCGCTCCGGCTTAAAAGTACGGTAATTGATAGTTTCCGGATTTTTGACCTCGCCGCTGGACCAGTTGCGGATGTCGTCCGGGCTTGCCACGGTGATACAAACCTGATCAAAGTTTTTTGGCTTCTCGTTGTTAATATCGGCTTGGGACATAGGGATATGAGGTTGAGGGTTGCGGTATCAGTAATTAACGATCAGTTTCATCATCATCTGCGTGCAAATCAATAGGATTAGAGGCCTCGGATTCCGAGCCATCCAGACGTATCTCGATCATATCCTCATAGTCTTGCACATCCTTCTCGATCTCCTCTTCATCAGCAACGTCTGCCAGGACCTGGAAGACATCCACCTGTTGAGTATTCGAGCCATCACGATACCGCTTCTCGAGCGGCTGAACATTCAAGCAAAGGGCTTGCATTTCTTTGATGAGTACGTTGAAGGACTCTGGTGTGCCGGCCTCCAGAGAATTATCCCCACGCACGATATTCTCATAGATGCGCGTGCGGCCTTGTACATCATCGGATTTGACGGTGAGCAGCTCCTGCAGAGTATAGGCAGCACCATAAGCTTCCATAGCCCAAACCTCCATTTCGCCGAAGCGTTGGCCACCGTGCTGCGCCTTTCCACCCAGCGGCTGCTGGGTGACAAGCGAATAAGTGCCCACAGCGCGCGCATGCACCTTATCGGCAACGAGGTGGTTGAGTTTCAACATGTAGGTATAGCCAACAACCACGGGGTAGTGGAAATACTCGCCAGTGAGCCCATCAATGAGACGGCTCTTACCGGCTACGGAACCATCTTTACCATCGCCCACCCAAGTAAAGCCGGGTACTTTTTTAGCTTGGCTCATATAGTCCCAAATCTTGGCCTCGTCGATTCCATCAAACACCGGGGTAGCTACCTTGAAGCCCAAAGCCTTGGCGGCCACGCCCAGGTGAGCCTCTAGGACCTGTCCGACATTCATACGCGAAGGCACGCCGAGCGGGTTGAGAATGATATCTACCGGGGTGCCATCCTCCAAGTAAGGCATATCCTCCACTGGGAGCACGCGGGAGCAGACGCCCTTGTTACCGTGGCGACCAGCCATCTTGTCACCCACGCCGAGCTTGCGTTTGGTAGCGATGTAGACCTTCACTTCCGTAACGACGCCTGGTTCCACCTCAGCACCAGCCTCAATTTGATCGAGCTTGCGATCGCGTTCCTCATCAAGATCACGGAAGCGGGACTCGTAAGCGTTGATGATCTCAAATATCTGGTTACGCACAGGGCTTTCATTCATATCAATCTGGTCATGATGCTCAGCCAGGTTATGAAGAAGAGTCTTGGTGATTTTACGGTTAGCGGGGATAAGTACCTCGCCGGTGCCAACGCTGGTAACTTCTAGGGGAATCTTCTCGCCAAGCAACCGATCGGAAAGGCGGCTGGTGAGTAAGTCAATAAGGTTCTTTTTATCGCGCACATACTCCTCATCGACTTTCTTACGCTGCTTCTGAGCCTCTTTCTCCGAATCGAGCTCGGGAGCACCAGGGGCCGCAGAACGCACGATGCGCACGTCCATAACCACGCCTGTAGTGCCGGGTGGAACCCGCAGAGAAGTATCCTTCACATCAGCGGCCTTTTCACCGAAGATGGCGCGCAGCAAGCGCTCCTCAGGAGCGAGGTCGGTTTCACTCTTCGGGCTGATTTTGCCCACCAGGATATCGCCGGGCTTTACCTCAGCGCCAATGCGCACTACGCCATCACTACCCAAGTTTTTTAGCGCCTCATCACCGACATTGGGGATGTCACGCGTGATTTCCTCCGGGCCCAGTTTGGTGTCACGCGCTTTCTCCTCAAACTCCTCGATATGGATAGAAGTATACGCGTCCTCTTGGACGAGGCGTTCGGAGATGATGATGGCGTCCTCAAAGTTGTAGCCGTACCATGACATGTAGGCTACCAATACATTGCGGCCAAGCGCAAGCTCGCCGCCATCCGTACAGGGGCCATCCGCCAATACATCGCCCGCTTTCACCTTGGCACCTCGAGCCACAATGGGGCGCTGGTTGATGCAAGTAGAAGCATTGGAACGCATGAACTTGCGCAACTGGTAAACATAGACACCCTTGTCGGGGTCCGTCTTAATGCTCTCGGGGTCACTCAACCAGCGCTGGGGGGATACAGGGAGTTCTCCGTCTTTTGTGGTGACAATGTACTCCGCCGTGGCTGAGGCTACAATTCCTGGGCCGGCGGCAACGACAACAGCGCCGCTATCGCGTGCGCACTTCGCCTCAATACCGGTGCCTACCAGTGGGGCCTGGTTTACCATGAGCGGCACACCCTGGCGCTGCATGTTAGCGCCCATAAGTGCACGGTTAGCATCATCGTGCTCCAAAAAGGGGATGAGTCCGGCGGCAATAGAGATGATCTGCTTGGGGGAAACATCCATGTACTCAACACGACGGGGATCAACCTCAATGAACTCCCCTCGTTCGCGTGCGGTAACGCGGGGTTTTACGAAGTGACCGTGGCCATTGTCGTTATCAATGGGGTTGTTGGCCTGAGCAATCAAATGGTATTCCTCCTTATCTGCGGAGAGGTATTCCACCTCATTAGTAACTATGACCTCCGTACCTGTAACTTCTCCATTCTTATTTTTCTTCTGGATCGTTTTGACTTTGCGAAAGGGCGTCTCAATGAAGCCGTACTCATCGATGCGAGCGTAGGTGCAAAGCGAATTGATGAGACCAATATTGGGACCTTCAGGCGTCTCAATGGGGCAGATACGACCATAATGTGAGGGGTGCACATCACGGACCTCAAAACCGGCACGATCGCGATTCAAACCGCCTGGGCCGAGTGCGGAAAGACGACGCTTATGCGTGAGCTCAGCTAGCGGGTTAATCTGATCCATGAACTGAGAGAGTTGGCTGCGGCCAAAGAAATCGCGCACCACCGCGCTCAACGCTTTCGGATTGATGAGCTTGCTCGGAGTAAGGTCGCTACGCGTGGGGTCACAAAGGGTCATACGCTCCTTGACGAGGCGTTCAGTGCGCGCAAAGCCGACACGGCACTGATTGGCGATAAGCTCACCCACAGCGCGCACCCGGCGGTTACCCAAGTGGTCGATATCATCCACGGCGCCTTCCCCATGGCGCAAGCGCAGCAAGTACTTGACAGCAGAGAGAAAATCGATGGGCTGGATAAGGCGCACGTCTTCCGGCACATCAAGACCAAGCTTCTGATTAAGCTTGTACCGACCCACACGAGTGAGATCGTAGCGCTTTTCCTCGCGGAAAAGCCGGTCCAAGGCAGCAGCAGCCTGCTGCACCGAGGTAGGATCGCCCGGACGGAACTTGCGGAAAATTTCCTTGAGAGCGCTGTCGCGATCGTAAGAGAGGTCTTTCTTGAGCGTTTTGACCAGCAGCTCGTCCTCGCGCTGGTCAATAACCTCAATTGTTTTGATCCCGAGCTCCTGCATGCGACGGATCGTGGCAAGGCTGAGAGGCTCGTAGGCTTTGGCGATGACAGAAGCGGGGCGGGTAGAGTTTTTCTCGCTGTATTTCACGTCCTCAAAGGGGACCAAGTACTCTAATTCGTCGCCACTTACATCCGCAATGCGCAGCCTCTGTATGGTGTAGAACTGCTCCACGATGGAACGATCCGTCTCATAGCCCAGATAGCGCAGGAAAGTAGTCGCTAAGAACTTGCGACGACGACGACGGCGATCAAGGTACACATACATCAGATCGTTGGTATCGAACTGCACCTCCAGCCACGAGCCGCGGTCGGGGATGATGCGGAAGGAGAAAAGCTCTTTTCCATTGGCGTGGCGAGTTTTTTCATAGCAAATGCCCGGAGAGCGATGCAGTTGCGCCACGATAACACGCTCCGCACCATTGATGACGAAAGTACCGCGGTCGGTGATCATAGGCATTTCACCCATGTAGACATCTTCCTCTGTGATGTAATCATTGCATTTAAGTCGAAAGCGGATATAGAGCGAAGCGCTGTATGTTTCGCCGGAACGAATTGCCGCAAAGTCCGTCGTTTTTGGGGGAGAAACCTCGTAAGAGACGAACTCGAGGCGGATCTGTGAGTCGTAGCTCTCGATGGGAAAGTGCTCACTCAGGACAGCCTGCAGTCCCATCTTAAGGCGTTTCCCAGGGGCTGTAAAACGCTGAAGGAACTCCTCGTAGGATTTGGTTTGTATCTCAATGAGGTTGGGCGGTTGGATAACTTCAGTAATTTTGCCGAAACTGATTCGCTCTTGCTTTGGCTTGGACATGGGGTGCGCGGAGATTAGAGGTTGAGCGTCCGGTTTCCGGGCGCAATCGTTTTTTATGTGGGTTAAAGCCGACCCGGGGCAGCTGACACGCGCAGCATGCGCACCGGGTCGAACACAGGTAAAGTCATTGATAATGGGGAAAAGGGGCGAAACCAGCTTGCAGAAGCAAGCGCGGGAACACTAAGCGCAGGGGAGGAACACGATCCCCCCCTGCTCTCGCGAAAGGCGACGGGTTACTTGATGGTAACCTTAGCACCGGCTTTTTCGAGCTCAGCTTTAGCTTTGTCGGCATCCTCTTTTGAGGCACCTTCAAGCACGAGAGCCGGGGCGCTCTCAACAAGCTTTTTGGCATCCGCCAAGCCCATTCCGGTCTTGACAGTACGCACCGCCTTGATGACGGCAATCTTGTTGGCACCAGCATCAGTGAGTTCGACATTGAAGTCGGTCTTTTCCTCTGCAGCTTCTGCAGGAGCAGCAGCAACCCCAGCCGCAGCAGCCACAGGCGCAGCAGCGGAAACGCCCCACTTCTCTTCCAGAAGCTTGACAAGCTCAGCAGCCTCCAAGATAGTAAGCTTGCCGAGTTCTTCAGCGATTGTATTGATATCAGCCATTGTTTTTGTGTGGTTTCTTTGGTTCTTGTCGCGGATGGGGGCTCCCCATCCATTTCAGTTCTCACCGGCCGGAGAGCCGACAGAGGACCTCGTCTTCCAAGCGCGGGTGTGGTGATAGCACACCGTAGCCATCCAATCAAGACTTTTTTTCAATATGACTCAGATTTTTACTGATCAGAGCCTCCTTCCTTGTCGACATGGGCCTGAATGACGCGAGCCAAGGCGGCTCCGGCGCCATTGATGGTACCAAGCAGTGTGGCAAGCAGCACCTCGCGGCTTGGCAGTTCGCCCAATGAGCGGAGTTTATCAGGCGAGAGTTGAGCTCCATCCAGAATACCAGTTTTGTAGGCAGCCTTTTTAGAGGCACTCGCGAAATTATTGATGACCTTGGCAGCGGCGCAAATATCGCTCTGTCCAGTGACGTAAGCGGTTTGGCCCCTGAGGGCCGCAGAGATATCCGGCAAACCAGCTCGTGTAAGAGCCTTGACCATGTAGGAATTCTTGGCCACGGTGCAGGAGGCGCCGCTCGCTGCAAGCGAAGCACGTAGTGCCGTAAACTCCGGCACGGTCACCCCGGCGTAGTCGATGACGATGAGAAATGGCGAGCCATTCACCTTCTCAAGTAACTGAGAAATGATGGACTGCTTATCAGCATTGACTTTCTTTTCTGTACTCATAATCTCTAATGGGAGTTCGGTTTTCTCAAAGCTTGGAGTATTCCGAGGAGCTAAGGGTGATACCCGGGTTCATGGAGCAAGCCACAGTTGCGGATGCAATATAGCCGCCTTTAGCGCCGGAGGGACGAGCCTTCACAACGGATGCAATGAGCGAGCGAAGGTTTTCTACCAGTTGTTCTGAGCTGAAGGAAAGTTTACCCACAGCTGCGGAGATATTCGCATTCTTGTCCACCTTGTAGTCGACGCGACCTGCCTTAACCTCGCGGACCGCTTTAGCGGTGTCGTCTGTGACGGTGCCCGTTTTCGGATTTGGCATAAGTCCGCGCGGGCCGAGCACACGAGCAATCTTGCGCACCTGAGCCATGGCGTCCGGGGTGGCAATTGCGCTATCGAATGCAAGGAAGCCTCCCTGCACTTCTTTAATGAGGTCATCCAGGCCCACCTTTTCAGCTCCGGCATCCAAGGCTGCTTGAGCAGCCTCGCCTTGGGCGAACACGATGACGCGGACATTTTTACCTGTGCCGTGCGGCAGGGCAACAGAGCCACGGACCATCTGGTCGGATTTACGTGGATCCACAGTAAGGTGGAAAGAAACGGTAACGGTGGCGTCGAACTTAGGAGCGGGAAAGCTCTTCATGAGTTCCACGGCCTCCTCGGCAGAATAGGTCTTGGTGGCATCCACCAAACCGACAGCTTGTGTATAGCGTTTGGAATGCTTTGTTGACATGATGATAAAATGCAGTACGTGCGGGTTATATTTGTTGTTGGGTTAAGATCCCTCCTGCAAGCAGAAAAAGGGGTTAGAGACCTTCTACCTCAATTCCCATCTGGCGAGCCTGACCAGCAATGATGCGGGCAGCAGCCTCGGGGGATTTCGTATTAAGGTCAGGCATCTTCGTATTGACCACCTCCATGAGTTTCTCCTTGGTAATCTTGGCGACCTTATTTTTATTAGGCTCGCCAGAGCCGGAGGAAATGCCGGCGGCCTTTTTGAGAAGATTGGCAGCCGGCGGCATTTTGGTGACGAAGTCGAAGGACTTGTCCTTGTAAACGGTGATCACAACGGGGAGCACATCGCCGGCCTGCTTTTGAGTTTTCGCGTTAAACTCTTTGCAGAAAGCCATAATGTTGACGCCCGCCTGACCAAGAGCAGGTCCCACGGGGGGCGACGGGTTGGCCGCACCAGCAGGAATCTGCAGTTTAATGGTTTTGACTACTTCTTTTGCCATGGTTTTATGTGTTTGTGATATCCACGCTACCAAGCGCTGCCCGATAGCGAAGAAGAAGTGGGATTATTCCGTGCGGGGAATGTTGCGTTCATCCTCCGGCACAATTTGCACCTGCGTGAAGTTCAAGTCCAGCGGATTGGAACGTCCAAACATCGTCACGCCAACGCGCAGACGACCATGTTCCACATCGACCTCTTCAACGATTCCTCGTTCACCTTGGAAGGCTCCTTCCAGCACAACAACTTCATCCTGAACGTTGATGACGATTTTCTGACGTGTACCTTCGCTACGCCGCTCAACTTCGCGCTTAAAGTCAGCCACATCTTTCGCCGACATGGGGAGAGGTTCTTTGTTACGTCCACAAGCGAAGCTGATGACACCATCCACCGCCTGTATTTTGTACCATGCATCGTTATTTAAGTCTCCTGTAACCGGGCTTCGCAGGGCGAAATTGAGGTACACGTAACCGGGGTAAAGCTTACGCTCCTGTACGACTTTTTTGCCGTTACGTACCTCTTCCACTTTCTCAGTAGGGACAAGGGGGTCGCTTTGAAGCAGAGCGCCCAGTTCCTCATCTTCCCTGAAGAGGCGCTTGAGATTTTCCACAGCGCGGCGTTCTTTGTTGGAGAGCACATGCAGCACGTACCACTGATCTTGCGCAGCCGGGACCTTGTGCGGCATGGCTGATTTGCGTTCGTAGGGGCGAGACATAAGGCGGGGGAGGGAGGAGAAGTATTTGTGAGAATGATTAGGATAGCTGTTCCACAGCCCAGGTGACAACCCGAGCCATAACGAAGTCGAAAAAAGCAACGTAGGCGCCCAGCAATACCATGGCGATGAGGACTACTAAAGTAGAGCTCCACAGCTCACGGTACTTGCGAAATCCCTTGATTTTAGGATCGCTCTCCCACGGCCAAGAGCTCTTCTTCAGCTCGCTCTTGATCGCGGAAATGAAGAGTGAAATCTTGCGAAACATAGAAAGTGAGGGTTTGTGAAGCTTGGTACGCGGCAGACACCGCAAGCGCAGGGTATGAGAGACTCGAACTCCCAACACGCGGTTTTGGAGACCGCTGCTCTACCAATTGAGCTAATACCCTAGGGATTTCTGAGATTTTTTAGGTAGCCGGGGTCTGTCATCCTCTCATGGAGCGCCCCCAACCACCCACACCAGCTACACGCCACCCGGAGAAGGAGGACGCGCAGCTGAGTGCGAGGTTAGAGTTGGTTACAGCAGTGCTAATCAAGCCTTAATCTTAGCGACCTTGCCAGCACCTACCGTACGGCCGCCCTCACGGATTGCGAAGCGCATACCCTCTTCCATAGCGATGGGGGTAATGAGCTCCACACCAATGGTCACATTGTCACCGGGCATCACCATTTCCGTGCCCTCAGGCAGAGTTACGGTACCGGTTACGTCTGTGGTGCGGAAGTAGAACTGCGGGCGGTAGTTGGCGAAGAAAGGAGTATGACGGCCACCTTCCTCCTTAGTGAGCACGTACACTGCAGCCTCAAAAGAAGTGTGCGGGGTGACCGAACCGGGCTTGGCAATCACTTGCCCGCGAACGATGTCCTCCTTCTTGATGCCACGCAGCAGCACACCTACGTTGTCCCCTGCCTCGCCCTTGTCGAGCAGCTTGCGGAACATCTCAATATCCGTCACGGCCGTCTTCACCGTTGGCTTGATACCCACGATCTCCACTTCCTCCATCTTGTTGATAACACCGCGCTCAATACGACCTGTAGCCACCGTGCCGCGTCCAGAGATGGAGAACACGTCCTCCACCGGCATGAGGAAAGGTTTATCAACGGGGCGCTCAGGAGTCGGGATGTAAGTATCAACCGCCTCCATGAGGTCCAGAATGGACTTAACCGCGTCCGGATCCCCCTCCAGGGCCTTCACGGCAGAGCCTTTGATAATAGGTATCTCGTCGCCTGGGAAGTCGTAGGAAGAAAGGAGCTCTCGGATTTCCATCTCAACTAGCTCGGCAAGCTCCGGATCTGCGAGGTCCATCTTGTTCATGTACACCACGATGTAGGGCACACCCACCTGACGAGCAAGCAGGATATGCTCGCGCGTTTGAGGCATGGGACCATCCGCGGCAGACACGACAAGGATAGCACCATCCATCTGAGCGGCGCCGGTGATCATGTTCTTCACATAGTCGGCGTGCCCGGGGCAGTCAACGTGGGCATAGTGACGTTTGTCGGTTTGATACTCAACGTGAGCGGTAGAAATAGTGATACCGCGCTCGCGTTCCTCGGGAGCACCGTCGATTTGGTCATACGCCTTGTATTCAGCCTTGCCCTGGTCTGCAAGAACCTTAGTAATTGCAGCCGTAAGGGAAGTCTTGCCATGGTCAACGTGACCGATTGTCCCCACGTTTACATGGGGTTTGGTTCGCTGGAATGCTTCTTTAGCCATAATGTTATTGTATTAGTTTGAGCTGCTTATTCTTGCAGAGCATCAAAGCTTCTGGCGGGATTTGAACCCGCGACCTCATCCTTACCAAGGATGCGCTCTACCACTGAGCTACAGAAGCGATCACGCTCCAGAGCCATCCCACGAGGGGACAGAAAAGCGGGGAGAATATACACGACATTTTGCGGCACGTCAATCCCAATTTCGCGAAAAGATATATTTTTTTGTCGAAGAGAGAAAATAAAGTGAACTAATGGATGGTAAAAATAGATTGCGAAAAGGATCAAGTAGGCGCATGCTGGTGGTCTATGAAGACGACAGCAATAATTACGGCAACGGCACTGAGTAGTTTCCTGGCGATGGGAGCAATGGATAACACCACGACCCCTGGTGGACAGGACGCAACAGCACCATCCATCACCTGCAGTTCGGATGGTTCGGGAGCCTCGTGCGACGAGACATACTGGATCAATGTAGATACCATGACATTGGCGGCAGCAAATGGAGACCCGATTGCGCAGTACGCCATAGCCTACATCACAGAGAACGGGGTGAACGGTACAAAAAAGGACCCGGAGAAAGCGGAGGCGCTCTATGCGCACGCGCTACCCGGGCTTATGAAAGCCGCAAAGGGAGGCAACCCCACAGCGTGCCGCGCTCTGGCTCACATGTACGAGCATGGCAAGGGTGTGGATAAAGATGAAGAAAAGGCCCAACAATTCATGGAACAGTGCAAGGAAAATGGCGGGAAAGAACAGACGAACCCGACAGATTCAACGAGCACGGACATGTAAAGCAACAGATGCGAAAATAGTTCGCAAACGCGCGCTACCAAGAGGGTAGCGCGCGTTTTTATACGACAATTGCCGCCATGCGTACTCGAAAGAAAGGATTTGGGCAGCTTGGGGGCAAGGGAGGGAGCAAAGAATAGGAACCAGCAACAGGCAGTATTCGTGGACACGAAAGCGAAAGCTATCCCGAGATTATGGGAGAAAAACAGCAGGACAAAGCATTGATGCTGATCGGAGAGCTTCTGCATGTTCCCTTGGGGCAACGTCTCCAGTGATGAAAAAGTGCGATGAAATATCGCGACTCTCGCGCGCGAAGTCTCCCTCTACTCAAGATCATAGAACACGCGAGTAAGGTAGAGTCCACCGGGCGGCGCGCAGAAGCAGGATGGGTTGCACTGCAGGTACGAAAGCGCCTCCCGAATATCATCAAGTGGGGCGGCGCCAGAAGCCACCTGCATTGCCATGCCAACCATCATGCGCACCATGCGGTACAAAAATCCCGAGCCGCAGAATCGGATAGTGAGCAGGTTGGCCCGTCGCGTCGAGGAGGCGGAGAATATCGTACGCACGAAGTATGTCGGAGGGATGGGCTGGGGTTCATTGCCGCGACGGGCAGCAAAATGTCGGAAATCGTGTTCACCGCAGTAGAGGCGTAATGCACGGCGGAGGGTGGCTGTGTTGAACCGGCGTTTATAATGCCACACGCGACCAGCAAGGTGCGGCTGCAAGATGGGATCACAGCATATGCGGTATTCGTATTCTTTGCCGCGCGCGTTGAAACGCGCATGGAAATCAGACGGCACGGCCAGCACGCTCAAAATGCGCACAGAGGGAGGAAGTAACGCATTGAGGGCAGCGCACCACTCATCTGATCCCATGCGACAAGTCTGCGCTATATCTGCATGGAAACACTGGGCGAGGGCATGCACCCCAGCATCAGTGCGACCGGCAGCGTGAATACGTAACGGAACCTTAAGAATGCGGGAAAAAGCGGCTTCTATGCAATCCTGCACGGTGCCGCCGCCTGACTGGCTCTGCCAACCATGCCACGGAGCGCCATCGTATGCGCAGGTAAAGAGCATGCGAGCCATACAAAAAACAAGAAGATACAGCAAACAATCAACAGCAGACATTCACACCGGCTTGAATGCGCTGCACATTCCCGCAACGCAAGCCATCCACTGGGGAAAGCCCCCCTATCAAAGGTCGTCATCCCCGGTATCATCTGTTTCCGATGCATCGGCATCACCGCCGGAGGGAGCATCATCGCCGTCCTCTTGGTGAGTAGTGGCGGTAGGGACCTCCTGCGGCTCATCGCTGAGTGCGGGCACGGCAGGCACATCAGCATCCGAATCAAACTTGACATTGGAAGCCGCTGTCACAGATGCTCGGTAAGCCAAAGCGTCATGCAACTTCTCAGAGCCGTAGTATTCGGGAAAATCGCCGGGCGTTTCATGCGGTGTATTCATATCCTGCATGTAGCGCAATCCTTCCTGCTTGAGCTCATCTGGGGTGCCATTGGAGCCTTGAACTTGGGCAATAGTGATCAAGAGGCGGTCAGGATCGACATCGCCATCGCTGCTGGTGGAAGGAAAGCTGGCGCGCACTCGTCCAATCTCACGAGCTAAAACCTTGATAGCGTCCGCGTAGTCGGAGCCAACATTTTCCGAATTACTGCCAGCACTGCGATAGAGCGCCGTACCATTGAGGGCAAAAACGCGTACTTTAGCCTCCTCAAAACGCTTATTGAGTACAGCAACGCGGGGTGCATGAGCATTGGCTGAGGCAGAATCGGTAATGGCCTGAAGTTCGGTTGTAAGCTCGCGAGCAAGGTCTACAACGCTCTTGTTCTCTTTCTGGCAGGAGTTGAACGTAAGAGAGACCAAGACAGCGCAAGATGCTACAAAGATAGTACGTTTCATGGATCGAGTGAAGTAGTGCTTCTATTGCACTTTAGCAAGAATCGGGAACTGTGTCAAGGTAAAGAAAGAGAAAAGTAAAAGGAAAATAAAAAATCTTTTTCAGCGACGGTTGCAGGGAGAAGAGCAAAGGGTTCAACCAACGGGGGAGTCTGGCAGCAAATCTTCGTAGATACCGGGTGTAGAGTCAGGAATATCCTGCGCAGCAGCGACCTTCCGATAAAAATCCGCCGGTCCGACCCCGCCAAGGATAGCATAGGCGTATCCCAGGTGGTGCATCTCATGCAGTGCCGTGAGCAGTAGCAGACGCCCCAAGCCCTGCCCTCGTGCCGTCTCAATTAACCCCATAGGTCCAAGGAAACCGCGCATAGTGGCATCGATGCACACAAAACCTAGAATAGCAGAGTCGTGCGTGGCAATCAGGCACCCGGGCGGCTGATGGGTCATGGCAACAGTTGCCTCGCTCACCCATTTGGGACTAAAGTTGGCAGATACCCACCGTTGCAGGGTGAGCAGCTCATAGGGCATGCAGCGGCGGATGCGGATACCGCGCCGTGCCAAAGCAGAAGTGAGCTCTCCTATCTCTGGCAGCCCATAGAGTCGGACGATCATATCGTGCATGACTGTAAAATGTGTATGTAATAACCAGCAAAAAAGCAGGTGAAGATCGCGTTCGAATTCCTCACCTGCCCAAAACTAGGAAGTCAACAGGTTACTTACCCGTCTTTTTCGGACTTAGTTGCTCGTTGAAATACAGCGAGCATGCGCTACTCAGCGCTTCATCCTTGAGAGCAGGAGCATATACATTGCGCAATAAGTAGGCTAGAGCCACAGCATCGCGGAAATTGTAAGGAGCCGTTTCCCATACCTTTTTATCCATTTTCTTCGCCTTGGACGCATAACTTTTTACCCCTGGCATTGCCCAAAGAATCCGAAACGCGCGGTGCATGGCATCAACTGGGATTTCCATAAAACGTCCATGGGCCGACGCCACAGCCTCACAGTACGCGTCCACCGCCGAACTCGCGATTTTCTCATGCTCAGCGCTGATGCCTTTTTGAAGCTCTGCCACAGGTACTTTGCTAGCCAGAGCGCGACCAAGCGCATACTTCAACCACGCGTACACTTCCGAGGTAGTGTCAGGCGCTTTAGTGGCAGAGGCAATAGCCTGCTCCGCTTCCTTTTGGCGGTCATCCGCAGTGGCGGGGTCATCGCTAACCTTGCTGAGGATGGCAGCCGCTTCCACCTTGGCACGTTCTGGAGCCTCCAAGAATTTAGGAGAAGGGAAATCAGCGGCCGCCTTGCCCAAGCCATCCCAATCCATGGCTCGAGCATTGCAGCTGAGTTCCATGAGTGCAGCCATGGTAGCGGGGTTACCGGGGAGACCAGCAAACGCGGAGTAGGTAGCGCGGACACGGGCAAGCTGCCGTTTGGCAGAGCTAAACTCATCATTGGAATAGGAGTGCAGCGCACCAGCCAAATCAGCCGGTGTTTCAATGAAGAAAAGCTTGTAATTTTTCGCTTGGTCAAGCACGGGGGGTTCATCGCGCGACACGAGACGGAGAAAAGCTCCTTTGGTCACCGAAGGAGGTGCCAGTATCTGCATGCGATGTGTCTTACCCTTGGATGCTTGAACTTGGGCAACAAGCATGGTTGGAGCCGGGGCCTGCTGTTCTTGCGCCACCGACCGAGGCAGCGTTGTAAACAACCCGGTAAACAGAACGAGAACGTGAATTGTTTTCATGTCGATAGGGTCTGTAATTTATTGGTTCCTATGGGGTGATTACTTGCCAAGCTTAGACTGGAAATCGTTTTTCTCCTTTTCCTCGCGCTGGACCGCCCCATCCTTGGCGTACTCCTCTACAAGCAGCACAACTTCGTTGAATAAATCGCGCTCGGACGGCGACATCTTTTTGTCGATGCCAGCGCGCCGGATTTGATTTACGTAGTCGCGGCCTGTGTTCCATGCACGCCAGTGATCGGACTGCTTAAAGGTATTCTGCAGGCGATCTCCGCTAGCGGGCGTATTGCGTTTCCAGAGCTGGGTCATGATGCCCTTCACCGCAGGCGCAGAGAAGGAAATATTACCGCGATTCTGACTGTAGAGGTTGACATAGGTCTGAATACCTTTCTGAACCTCGCCCGATGCACAGAAAGCCTCGGCAAGCTTGAGCATCATTTCCAAGCGTTCGCGAGGAGTACCGCCCCCGCGCACATTCATGAACTTGCCTGCACTCTCCACGGCGCCTTTGTAGTTTCCAGTATTCATATTCAGATCGGTCAAGCCGATAAGCGCTGGGCCAACTACAGCTGGATCCTGAGCAGATGCGAGCTTAGAGAAGAGAGTGAGAGCCTGCTGCTGGGCCGCCGGATCATCTGAAAGAGAGAGTGCCTGAGCCTTGCCAAGGTTGGCCTCGTTTTGGTAATCCTTAGCACGCTCTAAAACCTTGGAAAAATACGTGAGAGCCACCTCAACTTCCTGCTTGCGTTCCGGACTGCCGGGACGGAAGCGGCGCGCGTAATTAATCTCGAAGTTACCTACCTGCACACAGATGAAGTTGGTGAGATCATCCGGCTTGAAAGCGTCGCGCATCTGGCGGAATGATCGGGCAATATCACGCTCCAGATTAGTCGCTTCCTCCGTCTTACCAGCTCGTTTGGCAGACACCATGGCTTCATTCATCGAATTGAGCAAGGCCATGCGCAAGATGGCGTTCGTGTACTTATCCTGCGGATCAATACCCGGGAAGTTGGTAAGATGCTCTGTCTTTTCTTCAAGGGTGAGCACTTTATTGTGAATATCCTTTTCACCATTGACGTAAGATTCAACATACGAATTAATGGTAAGCTCAAGCTCAGGGTTGTGTATATCGTTCTTGAAGTAGTAAGCCGCCTCGCGAGCGATGACCTTCTGCGCATTAGCCAACGCGGATTCATATGCAGCAGGGTCCTTGGTGGCCAAAGAGCGCGAGAGCTGCAACGAGGCCATCTGCAACGCATAGTCGTCCCCTTCGGCATCCACCTGGTTCCAGAAAGTATCAAAGTAGCCCTTTACACGCGCAGCGAAAGCCGCTTCATCCTCTCCCTCACGTGGATATTCCGGAGCGTAGGAAGCAAGCCAGAAGAGGGCATTAGAGGCCACTGCCCTGCCCTTGCCCTCCGGCAATTTAAGAGCCGCCTCAACACACTGCTCAAGCACTTCGATACCCTGGGGTTTTACGGCATCATCCTCGCCGTTGATGAGGATGCTGCCGGCAAGCAAGCGGGATGAGGGATAGAGTTCGTGATCTTTCCAATTTTTCGCGATCACATCACAAAAGACAAGGGCCTTTTTGAGATCAGCCTTATCCTCAGCTTCTTTTCCATGTCCACGACGCTTCAACAGCACAGTTATGGCATCAAAGTACACATTGGGAGCCATGGCATTGTCCTCTAGGTTAATGGAGGGATATTTCTGAGTGAAAGAGTCGGCAATGGCAATGGCCTTGTCGTAATTTTTCGGATCTTTGGCGCCGAGTTCCTTGTAGGCATCCATGACAAAGTACATGGCCTGCGGTTCATAATTGCGCACTTGCTCCGGCGTGAGTCCATCGGCTTTGGCGGTAAGGAGACCGGAGTTAAACAACTCTGTGCCTTCCCGCACCACTTCCTCCATGCGCTTCAAGTAGTAGTTGGCGGCAATTTTGGTGAAACAGGCGCTCACGTAATTCAGTGCATCTGCGTCTTTGGATAAGCCGGCAAGCACCTCATTGGCAACGGGGATCACGCGGTCCCATTGTTTTTCTTTGGTGAGACGAATCATTTTGTTGATAGCCACCACATTCTTGTTGCCTTTGCCGACATTTTCAGGGTTGATCTTTTCCTCGTACTTAAGCGCAGTTTCATCGTCCCCTGTGGCGCGGCAAAGCTGAGAGTACTGCAAATAGTTGACATCGCGCAGCTCTTTATCTTTCTGGCGCAGGTGGGGGTAACGCTCAATGATTAGCTTGATACCGGCCTTAGCGAGACGACTTGAGCCCATGCGCATGGCCGAGTTGGCAAGACTCAGACCAGTGTAGGCCTCAAGCTGAGTGTTGTCATCGATAATTTGAGTGAGGCTCTCTGCATAAGACTTGCTGCGGTCGGCAGAGTAGGATATACCCATAGCTTTATCGACGAGCGGACGCGATGAGCCCCCCACGAGCTTGACCACGCCCATGAGAGAATCACGAGCCTCCACGGTATCGGGCATAATGCCAAAAATCGTATTGGCGGTGCGCATAGCAGCAAGTGCCTGGTCCATATTGCCAGCCTTGAGTCCCTCCTCCGCAAGTTGCACGGCACGAACCCCAAAGTTGTAGAGGTTGCCGATAAACGGAGCAATGCGGTGAGGTGCCACATGGAAACTGCCGGGGTTAGAATCAATCATCTTGGAGCCCCATTCAATGTACTGCGGATTCTCGGTAGCAATGCGCATGACAGTACCCAAGGCGTTCATCACCAAATCGTCCGGCAAAGCTGCTTTCGCCTTGCCCATGCGCTCCATGAAAGGTGCTGCTTTGGCGAAATCCGGCGACTTCTTAAGCAGGTATGATTGTAGGAGTAACACGCACACCTGGCCGTCCAATTTCATTTTCTTTTCGCGGCGAGAGACCTTGTTGGTTTCGTAGAGCTCCAGGTAGTCTTCCAAGAGAGGTATGCACTGTTCGTACGCCTCAGGGTTGCCGGGTTTGCCATTGGAGCCGGTCGCTTGCTGGTAGCGCGTGAGCCCCTGCTGGAAAAGAGCCATCGTGAGCAAGGGCGCGTACCCCTCATCATCCCATCCTGGAAGCACTTTTGAGCTCTTTATCAGGGAGCGGTCCTTGTAAGCAGGATTCGTGTTGATGTCCTTGTACACTTCGCACGCCTTATCATAGTCGCCCATGTCGCACAACACACCGCCTTTCTGCCACAGGAAAAAAGGCGCGAAGTACGCAAACTGCGAACCAACGCGCGAGTTTGGATTAGCAACGAAAGCCAGGACCTTCTCAATATGCTTCAAAGCGTCAGCCGGCTTTTTCTCCGCGCGCAACTGCTGCACCACTTTGAACTCCGCCGCAGGATCCTGAGCCCAACTGGTGAGAGGAGCTGCAAGAAGCGCGAGTGTCAGAATAGCGGAAAATGAGGTAATGATTTTCATAAGAGATGGGGTCGTGTTTGTGATGAAAAAACTGGAAAGAAGCGAGGAAGCAGCACTACACATTCAAGATTCAACTTCTCCTTTGTCATGCGCGAATCCGAGGGTTAATCCATTAATCGGATCCTGTGTCTGCCGTGCTGATACCGACTGATTTGATACCCGCTTCCGCCAAAGCTGCCATGATATCCACGATACGCTGGTGAGGGGCAGAAGGGGCTCCTGTGAGCATCACCACGGGCTCGGCTTGCACGGAAGAGGCGAGATCCTTGTAGTTTTTGAGTTGCTCAACAAGTTGCTCCAACTCGCGCTGACTGCGGTACTCGCTAGTACCAGGCTCAGCTTCTGGATTATACGGATCAGCCACCGTCATGTCACCGTTCCACGTCGCACTGCCATCCGCCTGCAGCACGATTCGTCCCGGATCCACGGGAGGCTTCTGAGAAGATGCTGACTGCGCAGAAGCCGGAATGGAAATATCGAGCTTCTTCTCGCTCACCAGCGAGGTCGCTACTAAGAAATAGATAAGCAGCAGGAAGCAACAGTCAATCATCGAGGAAATGTTCATCTCCGGGTCTTCCTGCTGCTCTGTCTGAATCTGTTTATGTCTTGCCATGGTCTTTAAGAGAGGTTATTTGGAAGGCAATGTACCGAAAACGATGTTAGTTACGCCCGCAGCCGCCGCACAGCGGATGGCGGTCGATGAACGTTCCCACGGCGCAGCCATATCCCCGCGCAGGTACAAACGAATCTTACCATCCTCCAGTCCCTTGCCCTTGAAAGTTTCCTTTTGCTTTTTGATGAAGTCGGTGAGTTCCTGCACCTGACCTGTGTTGTAGCCAATTGATCTGCCATTGGCATCCGCGACTCCCCACAGAGAGCCCGGAGGATAATCTTTACTGTACTTCTCAAGAGCCTTAGGCGCCATTTTGTCCGTGTCCGAAAAGACATTGACAACAATGCAGCCGTTGGCATCCTTCAGATCCGAGCAGGAGACCGCACTAGGCATCTTCACGCTCGGGTCCTTAGCCACGGTGATCTGCGTGGCATTCACCACAAAGAAAATCAGCAACAAGAAACAGCAATCAATCATGGGCGAAAGATTCACATTGCCGTTTACATCATCGTTCGGTCTGGAGTTCTTTTTTGCCATAGTATCTTCTGAAAAGTTACGAAGGGAAAGCGCGGGGTGCACCGTGCCGCGGAGGGGATGTCAGCAAGGGACCAAGCCGACATAGCTCCGGCGGCAATCAGAACCGTGCATCAAGCCTCGGCAGGCTCCTCATCGCCTGTGTCAAGTCCTTCCGGAATGCGGGCGAGCTGAGCCTCAGCGTTGATCACATTGATGGAGGTGTTCACCATCTCCTCAATGGTATTAACACAGTCGGCTTCGAGCGCCTGAGCATGTTTCTTGAGGAAGAAGAACGCGGGGATAGCAATGATGGAAACGATCAGTCCCCAGAAAGTGGTGAGCAGAGCCACGGAAATGGAGCTTGCCAGCTGAGTGGGGTCGGCCTGGCCAGACTCAGCCAGAATGGCGAACGCTCCCACCATGCCTTGCACCGTACCAAAGAGGCCGATTGAGGGCGCCAGCGAACCAATTAACGCGAGCATATCCACGTACTTCATCGTTTGAGGACGCTCGTTGGCCGTAAAATCAGCGATCGCATCTTCGATGGCATCCTTGCCCAAATCCTCCGGGCGGTTCGCGTCTATGTTGGGGAGAGCATACGCAACAAGTCTGCCCAAGAAAGTGGGACTGGTAGTAGAAAGCTGAATGGCGGACTGAACACGACACTCGGACATGAGGGCAAGCATCTGCGAACGCAACTCCTCCGGGCAGAATTTTTCCTTTGTGAGCGCCATCATGCAGAAAACAAGCAGGAAAATCGTAGCTGCAAGCAGCACCACAAGCGGGATCATTGTCCAACCTCCATCAATCACCCATTTATCCAACATGGATTTTTGAGCAACAGCTGCCCCCTCCGCCTCCTGAGCGAAAGCAGCGGGCATCATGAACAAAGCAGCCATCCCGAGGGAAAAGGCACGGAGACCAATGCGTGTGATAATCGTTTTCATGGTAGTGAAACTTATTCTGTGCGGAATTGACGAAATACCTTTTACTCCAAAATGGGCTGGATTGCAAGAAAGATTTGTAGCTTTTTTTAATTTTTTAAAAAGAAACCGTTGCAAATCGCAACGGTTCCGAAAAAGAAAAACGGCACAGCAGAAGCCGACAGAGCGCAGCCCCGGCGGGACGGGCGGAGGCGTTTACTTGCCCTTTTGCGTGAACACCTTTACCGGCTCCACATAGGGGGGCTGAGGCATGTCGTTCACCAGATTCCTCGGCATAGGACGAAGCGGAGGCGCGGGCTGCGACTGGCAGCAGCACGAGGAAAGCGCTACGGAGCCGAAAAGAATAGAAATGAGAGTGACTGCTTTCATGGGTGTAAAGGGATTTCCCAGCCCTATTCAACCACAAGATGACTCAAGAGTCAACCCGGAAATGCACTTTTTTTGCTTTAGGGAAATGAGATCGAAAAAAACGGTAGGAATATGAAGTGGCCTTTCCCACGGTACGCACTTTGGCAAGCCTCCGGGACAAGGGCGGATTTCATTCCACAGGTGAACAGAGTTTTGACTTGAAACGGAAAGTCCAAATGTGGTATGAAAGGGCTGTCATGGCACGCAAAAAACGAGGAGATTTTCTCACTAAACAATCTAACACGCACGGCACGAGGTGGGGACGACGTGCAATGATGGGGCTTGCCGCTGTCATCGGCTGCGTTTTTCTCGCGCTGGGCGTTGGTTTTATTTGCCTCACCAGTTGGTTGCAAGGGGAAGGATTTCGGGAGAAGGTCGGCAGCTACATGCAGAAGCTTACCCATGCGCAGCAAGTCACCATTCCCGAAAATATGCAGGTCAACGGGAATAAGCTCACCTTGCCGCGCATCACTCTGCGCAAAGCAAAGTTTTTTGAAGAACTGAGCATTGGAAAATTGCACGTAGGTGTGGACCGTCTAGCATTGCTAAAGCGGATTCTCCGAATGAAGCAATTTTCTGCTGAGGAATTGAAGCTTGTAATTCGGGCTGACGGCAGTGCACAAGGGACGTCGGACGTCAGCAAGGATTCCGCGAGCCGAGGAGCTAAACAAGAGGAAAGCCAAAATGTCGCGTCTCGCCCAGCGCAGGCCCCCTATCCCTTTTTCAAGAATGTGCAGGCGCACTCGTTTGAAGTGCACTATGCAGATACCTCGCTCATCTACGCCAATCGAGAGTATGGCTTGACGGGCTACCGCTTGGTGGCCACGCCCTACCCTAAAGGCGGGAAAGATGCATGGACGCTTAGTATAGAAAACGGTCGCGTTGTTTCGCCCTTCTCTTGGTTGAGGGAGAGTGGGGTCAAAACTGCTACCATCCGACTGACTGGCGGAGATGTTCGACTTGACACCTGCCGTATTTTGCTCTCCCCAGGGAACATTAGCGCCAAGGCTTCCTACAAGCTGGACACCGGGCTTTGGAAAGCGCATATCGATGTGCAGCGCGCAAATGTCGAACGCGTACTCAAGAAAGACTGGCGCAAGAAATTGACCGGCGCATTGGTGGGCTACATTGATTTTTCTGGACAGGCTCAACGGGAGTGGGAGGCCCACGGAGAGTTGCGGCTGGAAGACGGAGTCTTAGAAGGGCTACCCCTGCTCTCAGAGCTGAAGCTGCATGGTACTACTCCCTATCGCACACTCCAAATTGAAAAAGCCGCGTGTACGCTCCGTTTCCCCTACACGGACGCTCAGCATAACGTCCATCGCGCATGGCTGTGGGACAACGTTGAGCTGCGCACGCGCGGAGACTCGTTCATTTTGCGCGGGCGTGTGATAACCGGGCAGGATGGTTCCCTCTCCGGAACGTTACGCATAGGCGTGCCCCAACAAATGCTCGCCGAACTGGGGTTAGAACACACGCCTCCGGCCATTCAGCTTTTCAACGCACCCATAGAATTACCCGGCTACGCTTGGCTGCATGTGAACCTGAGCGGTACTCTGGACGACCCGCACGAGGACCTCTCGGTGCGCCTCTCCACTGTCTTGCGGCAGAGTATCTCTTCTCTCCCCGGCACGGCAGTTCAATCCTTGCAGAAGGTACTGGGCAATTTGGTTCCCACCGCCCGAACACCCGATCCGGATGTTCAACAGGGTGGTGCTGAACCACCGCCTGACTCTGCATCCAAACAACCTGTACAAAAAGCGAGTGAAATGATCAAGAAGGGGCTCGATTTATTGTTTTGACTGGCAATACAATCTATGCGGGCAAAGAAAAAAACAGCGACTGCGTATCCCGCGCACCTGATCGAAACGACGGGAAAAATTGTGGCTCCTATTGCGAATGGCGCTTATCGCGCTTCTCTGCCAAACGGCAAGCTCACCGTTGTGTACATGCCGAAGCGCGTGGGCCAGCAGCTGGGAGCCCTACAGAGCGGGGATAAAGTATTACTTGCTCTGAATCCATCTAGCTTCGACTATGCGCGCATCACGATGCGCCTGCCGGAATAGGCACACCTCTGCACCTATGATGCTACACATCGTGTTACACCACCCGGAAATACCGCACAACGCAGGCGCAGCTGGCAGACTCGCAGTCGCCACAGGTTCGCGACTACATCTTATTCGTCCCTTGGGATTCAGTCTGGACGAAAAACACCTGCGCCGCACTGGGTTGGATTATTGGAAACACGTGGATTTGCAGTTATGGAACAGCATGGATGACCTGCGCTGTGCCGCTGACGCAAGAGCCCATTTTTGGCTTCTTTCCACTAAAGCTAGCAGGAGCATATGGGAACCTGAGCTCCCCCTCCGCGACGGTGACTACCTAGTTTTCGGTGCCGAGTCGCGGGGGCTTCCAGAAAGTATGCTCAAGAACCATGCCCAGGACGCTTTGCTCATTCCCATGCCTGGAGAACACGCTCGTTCGCTCAACCTATCTACGGCCGTGGCTATTGTGCTTTACGAGGCCCTGCGCCGACTCTCTCTTCCATCATGAAAAATATCGTTTACTTTGATCTGGAAACCCGTCGCTCCGCTTCTGAGGTGGGCGGATGGCACGAAACCGCCAAAATGGGTATGTCAGTTGGCGTCACATTCTCTACGGCGGATCAGGCTTACTCCATCTACACCGAGGATCGAGCAGCAGAGCTCATCAACCAGCTTCAACAAGCCGACCTCGTTGTGGGTTACAACCACATTGGCTTTGACTACGGCGTGCTCCAGCCTTTCACGTTCTGGACGTTGTCAGAAATGACCCACAACCTCGACATCTGTCTCTACCTCACCGAACGTCTTGGGCACCGTCTCAAGCTTGACTCAGTGGCGCGTCCCACACTCGGTGGGCACAGCAAAACGGCCGAAGGCACCGATGCGCTCAAATGGTGGGCCGAGTACGAAAAAACGCGGGACGCAAAATACCTGCTTGAGATAGCCAAATACTGTTGCTACGATGTGAAAGTGACAATGTCAGTACACCAATTCGGGGTGAGAAACGGCTACGTGCTCTACGAAGATCGGAATAACAAAATAGTTAAAGTTGAGGTTGACTGGAAAGAGGACCGGGCAAGCTGACATCAGCCCTTATAGAGTTCCTCAATACGGCGGATCAGCGCAAACGCATGACTCACCATGGCGCGCGTCTCATTGAGAAGCGTGAGATAGAGGATGCCGGTGCGCATGCCGCTTTCATCCGATGCATTGTGCATGAGGTGACGCGTAATACAGTCTGCAAACTCCTGCCCCAGTTCTTCGGTGCCAATGAGCAGCTCATCTATACCAGCGTAATTTCCCTCCTTGAGCATATCAAGGAGATTGGGATAGAAGCGCCCGATTTTACTGGTAAGGGCAAGCAAGTCCTTGGCTTGATCGTCACTGAGGCCTGTATGGTTATTGTCGATGTGATTGTACGCAGCTTTCACGAGGGTGAGCAGACAATCGCATGTGGATAGTGAGATTTCAACAATTCGGAAGATGAGCTGACCACGGTCTGCCTGCTCTTTGGGGATGGCGGCAAGCGTGGGCAACACTTCGTTTTCTTTCACGAGTTTTAAATCCTGCTTTATGGAGCGAGCCTTTTTGCGCAAACGCTTGAGTGAATCGCGATCCTCCACCAGCAGTGCCTTGACCATCGCGTTGTAGATGCCGACCATGCGTCCCAAGCGACCTGCCGCCGCTGCACCGTACTCATGCACTTGGGAGTCGATGTTCACATTCAACAACTTGTACTCCTTCTTATCGCCATGTGCCAAGAAAGTGGAACGCACCAACAAGGCAACCGCTAGGAGAATCATGCCCACGACTGCCCAAAATCCGCCGTAAGCCAGCACCAGCGCTACACAAAAGGATGCCAAGCAGGCACCGATGGCTGTCAAAAACCACCCACCCGTGACTGTGAGTACGCCCGTGATGCGATACACAGCGCTGTCGCGTCCCCACGCGCGATCTGCCAAAGATGAACCCATGGCCACCATGAACGTGACATAAGTGGTGGAGAGGGGCATTTTCATCGATGTCGCAATGGAAATGAGCAGAGCCGCTGTCGTCAAGTTCACTGAGCCACGCACCAAGTCGTAATTGGCACCGGATTCCTCCTCTGGTGAGAGCGGTGCAAATCGACGTCCCACAAAGTCTGCAATCGGCTTCGGGGTGACTCGCTCAATCAAGCGGGCGGTGTTAAGCGCATAACGAACCATCACGCGCGCAGCGAGGCTGGAACCAAAGCGTTCCTTACCTGTATTGGCGGATGAAAGCCTGAGCTCCGTTTCCGTCACCTTGCGTGCATTTTTTGAAAAAAATAGCGAGGCCACCATGATGAAGCCAGCGGCAAGCAGGTAGAGAGGATTAGCTTGTATCGCAGTATCCGCCAACGCCTGCATCTTCATGGCAGATAGGTCTCCCATGTGATGAGCGGCAAGTTCCATACTTGTTTGCGCGGCCATAAAGACGCCGATGAAGTTCACTAAATCATTACCGGCAAAGGCGAGGGCGAGGGCTCCCGTGCCGCTGAGCACGGCGATGCGCAACGTATTTACCCGGCAAACGTACTGCAAAAAGGTCATCAATATGAGCCACACTACCCAACACCACGCCATCATCACCCCCACATCAGCACTCAGCCATTGTTTCACCTCGGCAGAAAGCATGGAGCTATCCTTGAGGCCCTTGAATATAGCGAAATACGTGATGGCAGTCAGCGCAGAGCCGCACCAAAGAGGACCAATGTAGCGATAAGCGCGCGTGTAGCGAAAACTGAAGAGCAAGCGAGCAAACCACATGATGGTAGAGCCAAGCGTGAAAGCGATCACCACGGAAATAAAGATGGCCACCACGATAGCAAAGGCATTCCCCGTATTGATATAAGCAGCCAAGGGCGCATCATCTGTGGTAATATCCTTGCTGTACACGGCCATACCAATGGAAGAGCCCAGCAAGGCGAACACAAGTGAAATGGTCGTCGAAGTCGGCAGTCCCAAAGTATTGTAAACATCCAACAGAATCACGTTGGAAATCATGACCGCTAAGAACAAAAGCATCACCTCGTGAAAGTTGAACATACGCGGGTTGAACACACCACTGCGCGCCACCTCCATCATGCCGCTCGAAAAGCTTGCCCCCAGCAGCACGCCGACCGCGGCCACCGCCACCACTGTGTAAAATGAGCCGGCGCGACAACCCAGCGATGAGTTCAGGAAGTTTGCCGCATCATTGCTCACCCCCACCTTCAGCCCAAACACTGAGAGCAGCAGCAGCACCCCGTAAATGACATAGTATATTGGGTCCATTCGTTCGGCTCCTCTCTACCATGTTGACTCGTTTTTTTCAAGAAAAATATCGCGCCGCATGATAGAGCCACGTCGCGGCGCCATATAAGTTGTGCAATGCTCATTCTTCTCGAAGCCTAGCGCAAACTGCCCATTACTTCTTTCTCATGTAGTTCCACAGGCGCTCACATCAACTTTCTTCCTTAGCATCAAACTCGGCAGATTCCGCATCAAAGTCATCTTCTTCGTATTTCTTGAATTTTTTGATGCGCTGACCATTGGGGAGAGGCGAAAGAACCATGGTCACGGTGTTGCCCACAAGTTTGGCAGGTTGATCCACGCGACCCATCGTCTTCATATCTTCCGCGACCTTGGTCATCACATCCAGCCCCATCTGCTGGTGAGCATTTTCGCGTCCCTTGAAGCGCAGCTGAAAGCGCACTTTATGCCCGTGGTCGAGAAATTGCTCAGTGCGTCCCATCTTAACATTGTAATCATTCACATCGGTACCAATGCGAAGTTTCACCTCCTTCATGCGCACGACCTTTGATTTGCTGTTCTTTTGCTGCTTAGCCTGCATGTACTTGTACTTGCCATAGTCAATGATGCGACAGACAGGAGGATCGGCGTTGGGGGCCACCTCCACGAGATCGAGACCTAATTCTCTAGCCTTGGCCAAGGCGTCCCGAGTTGGCACAATGCCGAGCTGGACGCCCCCTGCGGTGACGACGCGGACACGCGAAACGCGGATACGGTCATTTACGCGAACCTGAGGCGTTTTGTTGAACTGATCGCGACGATTGCCGCGCGCGGGGGAAGTTGTTTTTTTGGGTGGGAGTGGCACGTGTCGTGTAATGTGTGAGTTAATAGGCAGGGGATGAACTTACTCAGTCTGGGGAGGAGAGGGGTGGAGTTCAGGAGCGATGAGGCGCTGTTGGATTTCGCGACTCACGTCATAGCAAAAATCAGCTATCGACATGGAGCCAATGACGTCCAAATCTCTATGACGCACGGAAACGAGGCCCTGCTCCGCCTCACGTTGACCGACCACGAGCATGTAGGGCACGCGATCCATGCGCGCATTACGAATCTTTGCGCCGATTTTATCCGGCGCATCATCCATGCGCACTCGGATGCCCACGTTCGCCAGTTGAATGCGCACATACTCCGCGAAATCGAGAGTCTTATCGGAGATGGGCAACACGCGCACTTGCTCCGGAGCAAGCCAAGTCGGGAATTTACCGGCGAAGTGCTCAATGAGCAAACCAGTGAAGCGTTCCAAGGAACCGAAGGGAGCGCGATGAATCATGACCGGACGGTGAGGTTTGTTATCTGCACCAGTATAGGTAAGCTCAAATCGCTCCGGCAAGTTGTAATCCACTTGCACCGTACCGAGCTGCCAATCACGACCAATGACATCGCGCACAATGAAGTCGATTTTCGGACCGTAAAATGCGGCCTCGTTCTCAGCCTCCACAAAGTCGAAGCCTTCCTCTTGCAGCACCTCGCGCAGCGCATTTTCCGAGAGTTGCCAATTCTCGTGGCTGCCCACGTACTTAAAATCGGCGTATTCTCTGTCACGCAAGGAAAGCCGGACGCGAAAATCGGTCATGCGCAACGTACCGAGGATGTGCTTGACAATGCCAATGCACTGCTGAACCTCCTGCTTGATTTGATCCGGGCGGCAGAAGATGTGCGCATCATCCTGAGTAAAGCCGCGCACGCGCGTCATGCCGCCTAACTCGCCGCTCTGCTCCCAGCGGTACACGGTACCAAACTCCGCAAGGCGTACAGGCAGGTCACGGTAGGAGTGCGGATCATTTGCATAAATTCGGATGTGATGCGGGCAGTTCATCGGCTTGAGCATAAAGCCCGCGATGGTGCGGCTATCCAGAGCATTGAAGAGGTCTGCGCAGGTGGCATGTTCATCGCGCAGTTTCTTGAGGTCGTCCGGGTCCGGGATAGGAGGAAACTGGCTTTCTTTGTAGTGCTCCCAGTGTCCGCTGGTCATGTACAAATCCAACTTGCCGATGTGCGGGGTGAATACTTGCGAATAGCCGATGCGATCCAGCTCCTCAGTGATGAAGTTTTGCAACTCTCGGCGGATGATCGCGCCCTTCGGCTTCCACAAGACAAGCCCCTGCCCCACCATTTCATCAATGGAGAAGAGACCGAGTTCGCGTCCTAGTTTGCGATGGTCGCGTTTTTTGGCCTCTTCGAGTCGAGCTAAGTGTTCATCCAACTGGGTGCGGTTCGGAAAGCAGGTGCCATACACACGCTGCAAGCGTGGGCCGCTGGCATCCCCCTGATAATAGGCAGAAGCCACGCTCATAATCTTGAAAGCCTTGCAATTCCCAGTGCGGGGTACGTGCGGTCCAGCACATAGATCAATAAAATCGCCATTACGGTAGATGGAAATGGGCTCATCATCCGGAATGCGGGAGAGCAGGTCGACCTTGAACTTGGAAGGCACATTACGCGGCCCCACACTGCCTAACTCCCCGGTCTCAGCCAAGCGCAACGCTTCAGCACGGCTCACGACTGTCTTTTCAAACGGCACATTTTCTTTCACCACTTTTTTCATCTCTTCCTCGATGCGCGCGAATTCGTCTGATGAAATGTTGTGGTCGAGTTCAATGTCGTAATAAAAGCCATTCTCCACAGCCGGACCGGCTGCCAGTTGTGCTTGCGGCCAGATACGGCAAATTGCTGTGGCACAAACATGTGCGCACGAGTGGCGGAGCCTCTCCAGCTCACCTGCCTGGTTACGTTCTTCTAGTGTTTTTCGTTCCTTGTGGTCTGACATGCTCTGTGCGGTCGGGCCAATATGACATGAAAGCGCGCAGATTTCAAGTCTAATTAGTGTCGTTCAACGCATTTTCACGCACTTCTTTTCTTTCTGTCTCCGAATTACCAGCATTGTGGCAAAGGGCGTGCGCGTGCAGGAAGTCCGTCGCAACGGACAATTTTCTGAATGGGGCGAGACGATATCCCGCGAGGCGACAGCCCTTTTATATTGACAGACAAATATCCTCCCTGCCACCATATCACGTCCCCGCGAAAGCGCTTGATGCAACCAAAGCAGAGAACCTGCTCCCCCTTCACTCCCTTGAATACCAACGGCAGAATTTCTCATGCCTCCGGCGTCACTCTGGGCACAGCGTCATCTTCGGTAATCAGCGCGTTGCCCCATTCTTTCTCCTGCGTCAACAGAATGGCATTGCGTTGCAACAGCAGACAGTCGCCTCCGTGCATCCCATGCACTGCCCTCACACCGAAGTCCTTTTTGGGGACCACGGGTCCCCTATATCCCGACAATTTGCTTCTCCCAGGTCCAACTTCTCCAGAGCAATGACTCGTCTTGCCCGCAGGTAATGTGTTCCCCATCGACCGTTACCTAGACCTCTGTTGCCACGAACAATGCTGTCATTCCCACCCCATGGGAGGAATAGACAATGTGAGATTTGTGTACTTACGAATACGAAAGATCAATCGTTCCGTCCATAATCATCCTCGAGACGTTCAATATCGTCCTCGCTGAGCAAATCGCCAAATTGGATTTCGAGCAGTTGTACCTCTTGGGCGCTTTCATTAGAGAGTCGGTGCAAAGTATTCTGGGGGATAAGCACGCCATCTCCAGGTTTCAGCGTAATTTCCTCTTCATTTTTCTGAACCACCGCTTCACCCTGCATCATGATCCATCGTTCGGAACGAAATCGATGCAACTGCAGGGAAATGCGTTTGCCAGGCGCAACAAAAAGTTTTTTTACCACGAGATGCGGGGTCAGGTCCAACACGACCCAACGTCCCCACGGACGGGTATCCGTATCCCCAATGTTGTACGCTTTGGGAATCATGTCCTATTTCTCCAACCCCAACCAACGGAAAAAAATGTGCGAAGGCTGCATGCGCTTGAAGACATGGCCCAAGTCCGCGCCATGCACGCGCTCGCGCACCCAAGGCAGCAAAAGTGTAGAAGCCAGCTGAACGAGCAGGAGGGTGAACGCTCCCCCTGCACTGCGAGCGGGTAAAGCAGGCGTCTGCAACGCAGAAGCCACCCGCCGTCTTCCGGCAGAGAACACACGATTCACCAACCACATGCTCACCAAGCCAGCCCCAACGCCAAGGCCCATCCGCATGTAGGAGCCTGGCACACGAAAGCGGCCGTACACGCTGCGTACCGTGTCGGCGGTAGATTCCATGCTGTCCACCACAGCCACACGCGATTCCGCCACGCGCATCAGGGTTTCTCTTTTCCTTTCAGATAGAGTTTGACGCATTCGAGGTCGTTCTTGAGTTCTTTTATGGTTTCGGGGGCAACGCCATTAGCCTTGCAGTTACGGCTCACCAGCAAAGCTACTAACCCGGACAGAGCATTGAAGATAACCACTGCAAGCAGTGGCGCCCACATAGGCTTGATCACGGGGGTGAGTACCCAAGCAGCAAATAGGCACAGCATGAGGTACGCACACAGTAGCAGCGCTACCCCAACCAACGCCGCCGTGAACCGTCGCACCTGCCGCCGTCCATATTCATGGAGCTCCATCTGCAGCAGCGCAGTCAACGCCTCAACATGGTGCATGGTGTGCAGCGTCGTTTCGCGCACGGCGCCCAACACAGCACCTCCTTGCTCACGCAGGGTCGCAGGTTTCTCCGGGGGGTTGCTTTCCGCCATGGTATATATAAAAAATTAGCGACGGCCGCCCAGGAGCAGCCCCAGCAGAAGCCCGACCCCCAACGCACCAAGCACACTTGCTGTGGGATTAGCTTTCACATACTCCTCCCCGGCGTGGTGCAAATCCTTGGCTTTGGAGCGCGTTGCGTCCCATCCTTCATTGAGTTGCCGACGTGCATCCTGCGTGTAACGACGCACATTTTCCACTTGATCTGCTGCGGCACGGCGCAGCTTCTCATACTGCTCGCTGGCAAACTCGCGGGCGGCGCTCAAGCGGTTCTGTGTATCGACAGACGGAGCTGGCTCGGGCGCAGGAGCCGGCACGACATTAGGTTCATTATGTTCGTTGCTCATGGTGATGTAAGGTTGACGCCATGCGGAAAGCAATCGAATAAGCGGCTTCCCCCAGCGATCTTGCATTCATTATATGCGCGAAAGTGAACTTTGGCAAGCCTACTCCACGAAAATGACGAAGATTTTAGCCATTTTACACCATCCGAATCGTTTGGGAACACAAGGAAACTTTTGTCCACCCAATGGTCCTGAAAGATTCAACGCCCTTGCGGCGCATCCTAGTTCTTACTCCTACTCCCACATTATCTGTTGTTTGGAGAACAATAGATACTTTTCGCACGTCTCTTACGAAGTGTCGGAAATCACTTCATTTGCCGTATGTACGTGCTAAAGGCTTGCGTTGTGGGCAAACTGGGGGTAGAATGGCGCTGCTCTTGCGTGCATTAGACTCGCGGGAGCTTAGGCAGTGGATGCCCCTGACCAACGGAAGCCATCGTCGGCTTCGGTTTCCTGCGGTGCAGAATGAAGCCGACACAAGATGAAAACGAAAAGAAAATGAGTATACATAAAGTAGAGTGTGCCGTGGGCGCCAATCCTATGACCATTGAAACAGGTAAAATTGCAAGATTGGCCGATGGTGCCGTTACGGTGCAATGCGGGGATACCGTAGTACTGGTCACTGTCGTAAGTGCGACGAAAATAAAGGAAGGTCAGACCTTCTTCCCGCTCTCAGTCGAGTACAAAGAAAAGGCCGCGGCGGCTGGACTGTTCCCTGGCGGCTACTTTAAGCGTGAGGGACGCCCCACGGAGAAGGAGATACTGACCTGTCGCATGACGGACCGTCCTCTGCGTCCCATGTTCCCGAAGGGGTATTTTTATGACACACAAGTGATCTCTCTATTGTTGGCGGCCGATGGCGAGAACGAGCCGGATATTCTGAGCATCAATGGGGCCTCCGCTGCCTGCGTTATCTCTGACTTGCCCTTTGCCGAACCTGTCGGTGCAGTGCGAGTGGGCCGAATTAACGGCGAGTTTGTCATTAACCCCACCAATAAGCAGCGCAAAGAATCCGACCTGGACCTCGTGTACGCCGGCTCTAGAGACCAGGTGATCATGATTGAGGGGTCTGCTAAAGAACTGCCTGAGGAGGAATTCATCCGCGCGCTGCACGTAGCTCAGGAGAATGTGGCGAAGATATGCGCAGCTCAGGAAGAGCTGCGTGCCCAGTGCGGGAAGCCCACGCGCGAGTACGAACTCACGGTAGCCAAGCCGGAGTTGCTTGAAATAGGCTACAAGATCGCTGGCGACAGAATTGAGGAGGCCATCTACGCTCCTAACAAAATTCAGCGTCAGAAGCAGGTAGGAGCCCTGCGCGATGAGGTGGAAGCCGCCATCAAGCAATCTCATCCGGAGGCTACAGATTTTGATGTGGAACAGGTTTTTGAGTACATCCAGAAAAAGGCGTTCCGCATCTCCATCATGGAGCATGACAAGCGGGCTGACGGACGCGCTATCAAGCAACTTCGGCCGCTCAAGGCCGAGATCAACGTGTTGCCCAGCGTGGTGCATGGTTCTGCCCTTTTCTCGCGCGGAGAAACGATGTCGCTGTGCTTGGCGACGCTCGCCCCGCTGGAGGAGAAGCAATACTTGGACAACTACACCGGCTCAGTCGATGAGAAACGCTTCATCCTGCACTATAACTTCCCACCATTTACGGTGGGAGAAACGGGACGATTTGGCGGGCAGAACCGTCGTGAGATTGGTCATGGCGCACTTGCAGAGCGCTCGATTGCGCCCGTGATTCCATCGGAGGAGGATTTCCCTTATGCGATTCGCGTTTCTTCGGAGATTATGGAGTCCAACGGCTCCACCTCTATGGCATCCGTATGCGCCGGCACCATGTCCCTGCTCGCAGCAGGCGTTCCGCTTAAACGACCGGTATCTGGCATATCTGTAGGTCTCGTCACCGAGTTTGAAAAGCCGGGCGACCGAGTTCCCAAGCGTTACAAAACACTTCTGGACATCATCGGATCAGAAGATTTCTATGGCGACATGGACTTCAAGCTCTGCGGTTCAGCGGAGGGTGTGACAGGCTATCAACTCGATTTGAAACTGCCGGGAATCCCGCTGGGTATCTTGGAAGATGCCATTCACTTAGCCAAGCAAGGGCGCATGCAGGTGCTCGACACCATGTGCGAAGCAATCCCTGCGCCTCAACCTCTCAGTCCAAAAGCTCCGCGCATTGAAACCACCACGATCCCGGCAGATCGTATCGGCGAGCTGATAGGGCCGGGCGGCAAGAACATTAAAGCCCTGCAGGCCGAAACAGGCACCGATATCAACATCGAAGAAGATGGGACCGTCCGCGTCTACGGCAACAGACAGGAGGGCGTGGAACGAGCGCTCTCCCTCATTGGCCGCATGTTCAAGGAAATTGAAGTGGGGGAAACCTACGAGGGCAAGATTGTCTCCACCAAGGAGTTTGGTGCTTTCATGGAGGTACTTCCCGGCAAGGATGGACTCATCCACATATCTGAGCTCGCGGAAGGGCGCACTCAAAAAACGGAAGACGTCGTCAGAGTTGGCGACATTGTCACCGCCAAATGCATCGGCATTGATGACAGAGGCCGAGTGAAGATGTCCATACGCGCGGCAGCTCGTGATCGCAAGGCCAAGGCACCCGCAGCCGAAGAACCGAAGCATAGATAAAGCGCAACGCTCGTCTTGCGGGAGATGCATTCCTGCCCCGCTCATCCCCTCTTCTCGGATGGGCGGGGCTTTTTTCGCAAAAAAGTCTGAAAAGTGTATTTTTTTGATTGCAGAGGAGCTCATTCTGGTGTAAAAGGGATAGCGTACAGCTTCCAACTATACTCACTATGTGGAAATACATTGTCACAGTCTCTCTTGTGCTGATCGCTGCGGGTACCTTTGTTTTCTACAAGACTCACCAAGCGCTTGTGTCCGCCAATGGTGAGGTAGCAGCCTTGCAGACGCAGTACGAAAACGCCATTGCCAAGAACAAGGAAATTTTCATTGATGAAGCCATAGCAGCCTACGCGCGTATGCGTGGAGAGTGGCTTGTGAAAAGCAAAGCTGAATCTGAGGAGCAAGAGGCCAAATTCCGGGAAGAAGACCTCACCTACACGACCGAGATTCAGCGACTTGAAGCCGAGTTGAAAAGCATGGGAGGAGAGCTGGAAGAATTCAATGAGAAAAGAGAAAGCCTACTCAATGCGCTGGTAAATGACGAAGTGCTTCAGAAAATCCTCTCTGATTTACAGGAGAGCGGGGATGTCCAAGTGGCAGAAATGGATAGTTCGGACGCCGATGTGCTTACCAACCTTGCTTCCAATGTCAACCTCTTGAAAGCCAAGCGCGATGAAATCTCGGGTGAAATCGCCAAGGACGAAGCATTCATCCAAACTTTGCAAAGCAGCAAAGACAGTTTGTACGCTTCCATTAAGAAAGAGGACGATCTCGCGCGTGAGCGTCAAGCACGCCTCTCCCCTGAGACACTCGACTGCAACGTCATTCTGGCAGATCCTGCGTGGGAGTACGTGATCGTGAATGCTGGGGCGGATGCGGGGGTCATCATTGGCTCTCGTCTTGCCGTCATGCGCGGGGAGCGCAAGATTTGCGAGATGAACGTAACTCTGGTGGAGAACAACCGTTCGAGCTGTGACATTATCATGGACACCCTGCTTGCCGGTGAAGCCGTCAAGTCTGGTGACCGCGTCATTTCCTCCCGGCCAGTCCAGAAAGATTAAGCAAAGAAAAACTCTTTCAATCATGAAAATCGTTACCTACATCCTGCTCAGCCTCGTGGTAGTACTGGCGTTTCTCGGCTACTACTACGCGTCCAGCCAAGAAACTACTATGCGCGTCCTGGTAGGGGCTCGCGCCGGGTTTTCAGAAGAGCCTGCCGGTATGGAGCTTATCAATAAGAACCTTGTAACCGAGGCTGCGACAGTTGCCAAAACACGCAGTGATACGCTCAAGGCAAATGCGTCTCGCCAGGCTGAAGCCGTCAACGCAGCGGAGAAGATGGAGGATGCACATCGCGTTGCTGAGACCCATAAAGCGGACATGGAGCGCGTTCAAGCAAAAATTGAGGAAGCGTCCCAACATCAGGAAGAGTTGGCAAAGAAAAAAGATGAGCTGCTTGCCCAGCTGCACGGCATACCCGGGATGGAGGATACGGACATGGAAACTGCAGTTGATACGCTGCACAGCATTGTGACGGAGGATGCAGAGTCCATTGCCAAACTCAAAGAGCAAAGCCAGAAGCTTACCGGCCAACGCAAAGAGCTCAATAAGGAGGTAAGCGACGCCACGGTGGATTATAACACGAAGAAAGAGCAGAACAACCGGTTCTTGGAGCCTTACCGCAACAACGGCACCCAATACACCATCGCCGCAGTCAACCCGCAGTGGCATTTCGTTGTTTTCAACGCTGGAGAAGACAGCGGTTTCTACCCGGGTGACAAGACGCAGCTCTTGGTGCAGCGCAATGGGGTTGCCATCGCTACCCTGCATATCGTGAGTGTGAGTGCGGGCCAAGTAGTGGCGGAATACGATGAAGAAAAGCTTCCACGAGGAGTCATGCTGGAAGTGGGAGACCTCGTGCTGCGCAAAGTTCCACTGGGGTCCTGATTCCATTTGATACGCATGCTATGATCACACGAGTTAAAGCTGTAGGCATGTGCCTCGGCGTCATCGGGCTGATGCTGGGGCTTTCTGACTGTCAGCGCGCGGTGCCTCCGGTGCCGTCCTCTGGTCGAACCGTGGTCCCGCCGAAAGGCAGCACGGAGATCATGAAGTCATGGAACCGAACGACGCGGCAAGAAGGGGACGCCATCCTTGGTCCGCTGAGCAATGAAAGGCGCTAAAGGCAATCAATCCTACCGCCATGCGCCTTGCGCAACGAGCCACGCTAGTTGCAACCGAGCTGGAACGTGCTTTTCCGGACCCGCAGGTGCCGCTGCGGCACCGTGACGCTTTCACCCTGCTCGTGGCAGTCATGCTTTCTGCCCGCTGCACAGACGCACGGGTGAATACTGTCACCCCCGCTCTATTTAAGCAGGCAGGCACCCCGCAAGCGATGGCTGCTATGGAACTGCAGGAGCTGCGCCGGTTGATTGCAACGTGTGGATTGGCTGACTCCAAAGCGTTGCATCTTATGCAGACTGCCCGCATCCTCACTGAGCGCTACTCGGGTCAGGTACCCTCATCTTTTGAACAGCTGGAGGCCCTCCCGGGCGTAGGTCATAAGACCGCCAGCGTGGTTATGAATCAGGCCTTCGGATTCCCCGCATTTCCGGTAGACACGCACATCTTTCGTCTAGCGCGCCGCTGGAAACTCAGCCGCGGCAACACCGTGCAGCATGTGGAAGCTGACCTGAAGCGCCTGTACTCGCCGGATATGTGGGGTAAACTGCACCTGAGATTCATTTTATGGGGACGGCGTTATTGTTCAGCGCGAGGGTGCGACCCGCCATGCGCTATCTGCTCCCAGTTGTTTCCAATGATTCCTCGAGCTGGCCACCGCGTGCATGGCGTTGCGAAGTAATTTTGCTTGACCTTTTGGGTAAAAAGTTGTTTCATAGGCGCCCGACAACTCGCAAGACTATGCTTGTATCACAGCTCAAGTCGAAGATTCACCGGGCCAAAGTGACACGAGGGGACGTAGCCTATGAAGGCAGCATTGAGATTCCGCAGGACCTGGTGGAAGCCGCCGGTCTCTGGCCTGGAGAGAAAGTGCTTGTGGCATCGGTAACGACGGGAAACCGATTCGAAACATATGTCCTAGTTGGACCTCCACGCACCGGGCAGATCATCGTCAATGGCGGTGCTGCTCACCTCATCAAAGCAGGTGAACGTATCGTCATCATGAGTTTCGCACTCGATGATAAGCCCATCATTCCAAAACGCATCGTCTGCAACGAACTTAACGAAATTATTTCCTGACACCCTCTGCTCTTTACAAGAACATCTTCATCCTCTACAATTTTGTCCGCCATGTTTCTGCAATCAGCCATCTACATCGTCTTTGTGCTGCTACTTATCGTGAGCGCACTCTTGCTGCTCGTCGTGCTCATGCAGCGACCAAAACAAGAAGGGCTCGGAGCTGCTTTCGGTGCTCAAATGACCGACCAGGCTTTCGGTGCCCAAACCACCGATGTCCTCAAGAAGGGTACCGTGTTATTTGGCACGCTATTCATGTTACTTTGCTTTGTATTAGCCGTGCTCATGAACGCACAATACAAACGTAGCCATCCCACGGATTTGACGGACGACAAACACCCAATGACCCAGCAACCAGCGGATTCTCCCCAGCAATCGGACGCGCCAACGGCTCCGGCCGTTGAAACGGCAGGTGCAACGAACCCGGCGGAGGAAGCTCCGGCAGAGGCTCACTAACCCCATTGCACAACAATTCATGGACAAATTAATGGATCAACTCCTTCTGAAGGTGCACGAGGGTGACTTACCTTCTGCCGATTGGCAGCAAGTGTTGCGTTTTCTCGTTCATTCTGCAGCTCTTCATTTCAATGAAAGCCATAAGGAGGAAGACATCATTACTGATGCTCTGGATCGCGAGCAGGTGGAATCCACCTACATTGGCCTAGGACTAGCCGTGCCGCACGCTCGAGTACACGGACTACGACGTCCGGGCGTTTACGTCACTTTCAGTCGCGTGGGCATACCTTGGCCGACAGAGGAAGCGCACCTCATAGCTCTGCTCATTGTGCCATGGGAAAATCCGGAGATTCACTTGCAACTGCTCTCTCGCACTGTCCGCTGGCGAAAAAGCCTCACTGAGGCTGAGTTGTATGCCTTGGCAGAATCTCCGGAAAAATTGGAAACGACCCTCTGCACTGAGCTTGGGGTGTAACTCCGCAGTTGCACGCGAGGCTTATCCATTGACAGCTGCGCGCTGGACTGCCAATATTTGTCGAGCTCCACTATGTGCCAGTGCGAGCATCTGCGCCAGCTCTTCCGACGTGAAGGTAGCTTCTTCCCCGCTCCCTTGCAGCTCGACATACTCTCCCTTTTCCGTGATCACAACGTTCATATCGACCTCCGCCGCACTATCCTCTTGGTAGCATAGGTCCAGCAAGGGTTCGCCATCCACCTTCCCCACCGAAACCGCCGATACAAGCTGCCGCATGGGATTCCGCGCAAGCGTACCCTGCTGCACAAGACGGTGAAAAGCGAGCTGCAAAGCCACCGCAGCACCACTGATGCTCGCCGTGCGTGTGCCGCCATCCGCTTGTAGCACATCGCAATCAATCCAAACTGTGCGCGCGCCAAGCGCCTCCAAGTCAACCACAGCCCGCAATGACCGGCCAATAAGCCGCTGTATTTCCACCGCGCGGCCGTCCACTTTACCACCATTGCTGCGTTTCTTTCGCGTTATCGTGGAATAAGGGAGCATGGAATACTCAGCCGTCAACCAACCGCCGCTCACCCCCTGAACTTTCATCCACCCGGGGACATCATCCTCCACCGATACGGCGCATATCACTTGCGTACGCCCAAAACTCACCAGCACCGAGGCAAGCGCCTGCTCCGCCACTCCGGGGCGAAATACTATGGTTCGCATCTCAGCTGCCGACCTCCCGTCACTGCGTTTTGTTGTCATGCCCCTCACGCTAGCATACATGAACCTGCCGTGTCAAGCTGCAATCATGTGCGTGCAAACTCATTTTCTGGTGCAAATTGACTTTGTCTCCGCTTGCCAAATGAGAGCAAAGGTGCTATGATGCTCGCACGTTATGTCACCCACTGCAAATAAACAACCAGCTTTCGACTTCAAAATTGAAACGGCTGAAGTTGAGAAGAAGGGACAAGGCATCTTGTTTTATATTCTGCCACCGCTCGTTGTGGCGGCAGTCTTTGTGTACTGCCACCTGAACAGCCCGGCCCCGGCAGCTGTCCAACCGGCGGCTGCAAAAAAAGTCAAGGCAAAGCCGGTGTATTCTACTACAGCTCAGTACATAGAGGATGAGGAGGAGGAGGAGGATTCCAGCGATGGCGAATAAAAGTATGACCGCACCTATCACCATGCAGCCCGAAGGCCTCTCCGTGCCTCCGTACCCAACTATTCCACACATCATTGGGGACGGCTCTGGACCCGATATCTGGCGGGCGTCACAGCCGGTTATTGATGCCGCAGTCCATGCGGCATATGGCGATGAACGCAGGATCAACTGGATGGAAGTGCTTGCTGGACAGAAAGCCCACGACACGCTGGGTACCTGGCTGCCGGAGGAAACCATGCAGGCGTTTCGAGATTACCTGGTGGGCATCAAGGGTCCGCTCACCACTCCTGTTGGCGGGGGCATACGATCCCTGAATGTGGCGTTGCGTCAGGAGCTTGATCTCTATTGCTGCGTGCGCCCGGTGCGCTACTTTGCTGGTCTCGAAACACCCGTCAAGCATCCCGATCTGGTGAACATGGTCATTTTCCGCGAGAATACGGAGGACATCTACACGGGCATTGAGTTTGCGGCAGGCTCGCCAGAAGCGCAAACTTTTCACGATTGGCTGCGCACTACCTTCCCGGAGCGCGCAAAAAAAATTCGCTTTCCACAAGCGTGCGGATTTGGCATCAAACCCGTCTCACGAGAAGGCACAGAACGGCTCGTGCGTGCAGCCATTCAATACGCTATTGATCACCGATGCCCGAGTGTCACCTTGGTCCACAAGGGTAACATCATGAAGTATACGGAGGGAGCATTCCGCGACTGGGGGTATGCGCTGGCAGAGAGAGAATTCTCCGCCATCCCCTGTGGCAAGGCAACATCGTGGAAACTGCCCTGCGGCATTATTATCAAGGACTGTATCTGTGATGCTTTTTTGCAGGAAATTCTTCTGCACCCGACAGAACATTCCGTCATCGCCACACTCAATCTGAACGGGGATTATTGCTCCGATGCTCTTGCTGCCCAAGTGGGAGGCATTGGCATTTCTCCCGGAGCCAACATTAACTACCGCACTGGCCATGCTATCTTCGAGGCCACGCACGGCACCGCCCCTGCACTAGCCAACCAGAACAAGGTGAACCCGAGTTCCTTCCTGCTTTCCGCACAAATGATGCTCAGCTATCTTGGTTGGCAAGAGGCGGCGAATATTCTGCTGCACGGGGTGCAGGCAGCCCTTGCCGAGCATCAGGTCACGGTGGACTTGGCATCTCACATTCCCGGGGTCACCGCGCTGAGCAGCACCGATTACGCTGAAGCGCTGATTGCGCACATTCGCTCCTGAAGTGCCATGGTTACCCCCCAATTTGTGCATGAAACGTTTAGCGCTCTTGCTGAGCGCTACGTGATCGCTAACCATCTGCTCTCGCTGGGAACAGACATCCTTTGGCGCGCGCGCGCGCTGCAAGTCATTGCAGATTGGCACCCCGCCGACCTCTTGGACGTAGCTACCGGCACCGGAGATTTAGCGCTCGCCGTCCATCAAGAGCTGTCGGATGTCCACGTGCTTGGTCTTGATTTTTGCGAGCCCATGCTTGCCCTAGCACGGCAGCGGGGACTGGCGCACACTGTGCACGCAGATGCCATGCACATGCCGCTAGAGGATGCTTCGTTCGATGTGCTCACCATCGCGTTTGGCCTACGCAATTTACCGGATTATGCGGCAGCTCTGCGAGAATTCCGGCGCGTACTGCGTCCTAGAGGGCACTTGCTCGTGCTCGATTTCTCCCTCCCAAATGGCATTGCGCTGATTCCCTACCGCCTGTATCTGCACCACATTTTGCCATATCTTGCCGACTGGCTCACTGGACAAGGCTCGGCATACACTTACTTAGGGCAAAGCATTGAGCAATTTCCTCGGGGCACTGCTATGCTGCACCTGCTTCAGGAGGCTGGCTTTGTCATCCCCACGCACTTGCCTCTCTGCGGGGGTATTGCTTCCATCTACACGGCGGAGGTCTGATTGCATCGGCTCTGCAGCAGACTCGCAACTTGGAGTGTAAAAAAATCGGGGCAAGACGCACTTTCGGATGGACAAAAAGGGCGCGTTCAGGTAGGATGACTCGCACGAGGGTACGGGCGTCCAACAGCCTCTGCCCGCTCGACTCAACAAGCTCCTATTATGCCATTCTTCAACAATTCCAAGAGCAATTCGGAGCCTGATTTCAAGGCCTCCACCGATTTTTCAAACGATGCAGTCGCTTCCCCTTGGGACGCTCCTGCAGGCGATCCTGCTGATCCTGCATCGAGTTTCTTTGCGACCCCGGATGCCGGTCCATCTCCTTTTGGCGAATCATCTCCAGATGTCCCCTCCTCCTCCAACAGCAACGTGCTCAACTCTGACGTCACCGTCATCGGCACGCTGCGTTTCACAGATGATTTACTGGTGGATGGCATCGTAGAAGGTGAAATTGTATCGGACGGGGAGCTCACCGTGGGTTCAAAAGCCAAGATTTCCGGCACAGATAAAAACCAGCCGGCTATCCGTACCAAGAGCGCCATTATTCACGGAAAAGTGATCGGCAATGTCGTTGTTTCCGATAGCATTAAGCTCGCGTCCACCGCCGAACTGCAGGGAGATGTGACCGCCAACAGCATCTCGATCCAGGAGGGCGCCCAGATTGTTGGTCATGTACAAGTGGGCGCTAATCTCAGTATCACGGCTCCTCTCAAATCTCCCGTCTCCTCGCCTAAGAGAAGCGCTAAACGCGTAACTTCTGCAGCCTTGGACGATGATAGCTCCAACTTGCTGGTATGATTGATGACCGGCAAGCCTCTGCGGACCCGGGTTATGCTACCCGACCGTTGGAGGCGCCGGGGGTCTCCGGGTATCTCCCACAGGGAGGGCACAGGAGGCGCGACCTTTTGGCGCGACCTCCACAGAGGATACAGCGTGCTGTAGTCCCAACTCGCGAGGTTGTATGCTATGAATGTGGCAAAGTGTGCCGTATTCCGGTTTCGGCGCTTTCGGCGACGTGTCCCCATTGCTTCGCCCATCTGAATATGGACAACATGACCCTCAAGCCCGGTACGCGCCACCTGCATGTTCGCACGCTGGGGGACGTTAAAATACCGGCACATGTCGAGCTTTCCCAGTTGGATATCGTATGCCGCCACATGCAGGCGGCGGGACGCATCAGTGGGACCTTGCGGGCAACCGGCACGCTGACACTCGCGGGAGAGGCTTCCTTGACCGGCAAGCTTATTGCAGACACTTTGGTGGTACAACGCGGAGCCCATGCGCACGTGTCTCCGGGTATCTCCGTGAATCAAGCGGAGCTGCGTGGCACGCTGCGCGGACGAGTGCACGCGCGCGGCGGAGCTCACATCTACGCCTCAGGCAAGCTCATTGGCCCATGCAGTGTTGCTCTGCTGCAAATTGATCCGGGAGGGCAGCACATTGGCCCGCGGGAAACCCCTGACATATCAGCCTGAGTCAACCATGGATATACGCATCAGAGGCGCTTCGCAGAATACGCTTCAGCACATTGATCTCAGCCTGCCGTCCGGTAAGATTATTGCTTTGGCGGGGCCTAGCGGGTCCGGGAAAAGCACACTCGCACGCGACACGCTTTTTGCAGAGTCGCGGCGGCGATTTTTAGATTGTCTCTCGCCGGCTGCTCGTCGGATGCTGGCCCGTCCCGCGCGACCAGAGGTGGAAAGCATCCAAGGGTTACCTCCCGCTCTCTGCCTAGAGCAAGGTCTGCCTTCTGTCACCTCCCGGTCCGTCCTTGGCAGCATTACTGAAGCGCTGGATTACCTACGCATCATCTACGCTGCAATCGGCATACCGCATGACCCCAGCACAGGTGAACCTCTTACCCGGCGCAGCCCAGATGAGATAGCCGCGACGCTCTGTGAGCTGCCCGATGGCACACGTCTCACTATCCTTGCACCCTTGGCAGAAAAGTTCGGTGGAGGAGAAGGCGAGCTAAACGCCCTGCAACTGCGCAAAGCAGGCTACTTGCGGCTGCGTGTGGATGGAGAACTGAGAGACATTGATGAGCTGGAAAACTCCCCGCCGATGCCACAAGCTGTGCTGGAACTCGTTGTAGATCGACTGGTGGTGAAACAGGAAAACGTCTCTCGTATCTCAGATTCTTTGCAGAGTGCCCTAAGGCTCTACACGGATGAAGTGCGAGCCCTCGTGCAATCCCCGGATGAGCCGCAACCACATCTGCTCAGCTTTCACACGCGCTACCGCAATGAGCACACAGGCTTCACCCTGCCCGAACTCAGCCCGGACTTTTTTTCTTCCTATTCGCCGCGCGGAGCCTGTCCCAAATGTGCGGGACGCGGTGTCATCCCAAGCCGCCGCAAGATTCTGCTTCCATGCCCCGCTTGTGACGGAATGCGACTTAATCCGGCAGCACTGGCCGTCACACTGAGGTTTTCAGACCGTGAAATCGGCATGGGGTCTTTTTGTCATGCAACAGTGCAGCAAAATCTTGAGTTCTTGAAATCCCTCGAACTGCCAGCAGTCTACTCTCGAGCCCTACAGCCGGCGCTGGATGGGCTGCGCCTGCGATTGAACTGCCTAGATGAGCTGGGGCTGGGCTACTTGGCTCTGGATCGCCCAGCCAACACACTCTCCGGTGGTGAGTTACAACGCGCGCGCCTCGCCGGGCAAATCGGCGGAGGTCTTTCGGGGGTACTCTATGTGCTGGATGAGCCTACCATCGGCCTGCACTCCTCGGAAACTCAGAGACTCATCCGCGCCCTTCAACGCCTGCGTGACAATGGAAACACAATTCTTGTGGTGGAGCACGATGCAGACGTGTTGCGCGCCGCAGACCTCATTGTAGAGATGGGACCTGGCAGTGGGCCTCAGGGTGGACGCATCATTGCTACAGGCACCTACAGCCAGCTCCTCCAAAACCGAAAATCCTCCACTGGGGCATGGCTAGCGGGACGTTACAGCTACACGCGTCCGACTCCTGTTCTCGCGGGTGCGCATGGCTGGATCACCCTGCATCACGCTAAGGCCCACAACCTGAAGAACCTTGATTTTACCTTTCCGGTCTCAGCGTTTACCTGCCTGGCCGGACCAGGTGGCTCAGGCAAGAGCACGCTGGTGCATGATTGTCTGCTGCCCGCCCTGCGCACCGGCAAATTGAGCGGAGCAAAGAATATCTTGAGGGCGGTTGTGGTAGACCAAAGTCCCATTGGCAACAGCTCGCGTTCCACTCCTGCGACGGCAACAGGCTTGCTGGATGTGCTCCGTGCGCTGTACGCTCGCCTACCCTTGTCACGGGCACGCGGCTACACTCCGGCACGATTCTCGCTGAATGTGCGTGGTGGGCGTTGCGAACGTTGTTGCGGCACGGGCTTTTTGCAGGTGGATATGAACTTTCTTGCAGATTTGTACACGCCTTGCGATGCCTGCCACGGCACCCGTTACAACCGCGAAACCCTCGATGTTACTTGGCGGGGTAAATCAATTGCTCAAGCGCTTGCCCTCACTGCGCAGGAGGCTCTAGCTTTCTTTGCGAGCATACCATCTGCAGCCGCCATTTTGCAGGCAATGTGCGATATCGGCCTTGGATACCTCCCCCTCGACCGCGCGGCGGAAACGCTCTCGGGCGGTGAGGCGCAACGCGTCAAGCTGGCCACTTACTTGGCCAAGGCAGCCCCGGGCCGAGCCCAGCGAGCAGCATCGCAGAAGAAACTTCTCTTCATCCTCGATGAACCTACAACCGGTCTGCACTTTGCCGAGGTGGACCGTCTCCTGCGCACCATCTACCGTCTACGAGATGCGGGACATACCATCCTGTGCATTGAGCACCACCCCGGTGTGCTTGCATGCGCCGACTATCTGGTGCAGCTCGGTCCGGGCGCTGGAGATGAAGGGGGGCACATTGTCGAAGTCCGCGATATGAGCCGCGTTGCCGCATCCCCGGCGACTGAATAGCCCAACGACTCGGGAAACTAGACGCATGGAATACGCGGCAGAGAAAGGGATGTTATCTTCAAATTGGACACCCTATACACGCGGCAATTCATCCCCCCCATCCACCCGATTTTTATTTTCGTGAAGTAGGAAGAGAAGGAATCTTACCATGGACTCATCTCTCACCAGGACTCGTCATTGTGTCCATGCATCACGCCCGAAAAGTTTTGCAGGATGTGACAAGTGTTGCAACTGGGATGAGAATGTGGTAAGCTCGGAACATGGCCAGCCTACATCGTACATTCCTGCTCATGCTGCTTGCCCTACTGTGTGTGTCGTGTGCGCAGCAGCACACGCTTACCTCTGAAAGCGGACTGTATGATGTCCATCTGCACCGCTCGCTCAAGAGCTCCGTCAACGGTGGGTGGACCTGGGGTGGCGGCAACCCATACCGTCATCAAAAATCAGGCTTGCTTTACATTGCCCCGCTAGATATTACCAAGGTGGAGAAAGCACAGCCGGAATTGGCGCCCCTCATGGTCCACCAAATGCACGATTATATGGTGACCTACGTCAGCAAAGCCCTGCAAGAGGGAAATGCCGCCAACAAGCACAACTGGAAACTCACTGACGATCCTGGAAAAGCCCATATACGCGTCGATACGGCACTTGTCCACTTCCGCCCCCAGCGGCCTCTGCTGCGCCTTCTCTCAAGCTTTGGAGGGCACTTTATCAAGGTGCCCGGCATCAGCAATGTTGTCGGCAAGTTTGCCGAGGGAGATATCTGCATTGAGCTTACCATCCGCGATGGGAAGACCGGACAACTGCTGCTGGCGTGTAAGGACAGCAACCGCAAGAGCGCCCGGCTTATCTCTGCTGATGCCTACAAAAAATCCGGAAATGCCGACGTCAATTTACGGGCTTGGGCAGAGCGCCTGGGCAGACTCATTCGTCACTGCTCTCCGGATTTCTTGGGCGATAGAACACTGAGAGAAAAAATCCGAAACCGACCCATCACGGACGTGATCACGGACCGTTTAGGTCTGTAGGAAGCGTCTCGTGCACCGACCGCCTATCAAATTGTGTCAGGTTGCAAGAAGCAGCTTGAAATGTGCTGCTATCGTGCTATGCTAGAGGGAGCGTATGGAAACAGACACCAAGCAATTAACCGACCAAATTGTGCAGCGCTCGGCCTGGATCAGCACGGTCAAAATAGAAATGAGCAAGGTCGTGGTGGGCCAGCAAGGGCTTATTTCACGACTCATTCTGAGTTTACTCTGCAAGGGCCATGTTCTACTGGAGGGTGTGCCCGGACTTGCGAAAACGCTATGTGTAAAAGCCTTGGCTGGCACCATGCACGCCGAGTTTTCGCGAATCCAATTCACTCCGGATTTACTGCCGGCAGATTTGGTAGGCACGATGATCTACAATCCCGAGCTTCGTCAATTTTCTCCCAAAAAAGGTCCCATTTTCGCCAATTTGATCTTGGCGGATGAAATTAACCGTGCACCCGCCAAGGTACAGAGTGCGCTGCTGGAAGCCATGCAAGAACGCCAGGTCACCTTGGGTGAAACGACCCACACCCTGCCCAACCCCTTCTTAGTACTCGCTACGCAAAATCCGATTGAGCAAGAGGGAACCTACCAGCTCCCCGAGGCGCAATTGGACCGCTTTCTTTTTAAGGTCGTGGTTGACTATCCAACCCACGATGAAGAGCTGCAGGTACTCACGCTGATGGGACACACAGGTCCGGTTCCAATGACGCACCCAGTGGTGGATGCACAAGATATTGAGGCTGCGCGGGAGCTAGTGGACCAAATTTTCATCGATCCGGCGGTGCAGCATTATATCGTGGATTTGGTGAGAACCACGCGTACCCCAGAAAAGGTGGACCGCACGCTGGCGGGCATGGTGCGTGCCGGAGCCTCTCCGCGAGCCACTATCAATATCGCTTTGGCCTCGAAAGCACTCGCTTTCACCCACCAACGCGCCTACGTAACCCCGCAGGATGTGAAAGACCTAGCGCACGACATTCTACGCCACCGCATCCTGCTCTCCTACGAGGCCGAAGCGGCCAATGTCACGGCCGATGACGTCATCGAGCGCATTCTCTCCAAAGTGCCCGTACCGTAAAGAGATGACGACGACTCGCAAGAAGTCTCATGGATAAAACGCAGGACATCATGCAGCGAGTGCGCCGCATTGAAATGCAGGCGCGACGCCTAGTAACGGCCACCTTTGCAGGGCTGTATCGCTCTGGCTTTCGCGGCCAGGGGCTCGATTTCGACGAGTTTCGCGAGTACACTCCCGGCGATGAGCCCCGGTTCATCGATTGGAAGGTGACTGCCCGCACTGGTACTCCCTATGTGCGCAAATTTCACGAAGAACGCGAGCAGGCACTTCTGTTGGCGGTTGATGCCAGCGCCTCGATGCGCTATGCCAGCGGCCTGAGTCCAGATTCCAAGCTTGAATATGCCGCGCGTATTGCTACAACACTTGCCTACAGCGCAGCGCTTAATGGCGATAAAACGGGACTGCTCGTCTTCGGGTGCAATCCGCATATTTACCTACCCCCAGCCAAGGGTGCTCGGCAGTACTTGCGCGTGCTCAGTTCCATTCTGAATTCACCATCCGGCGGGACGGATGAAGACGTACTTTCCACAGTAGATGAGCTCCTACGCACCCAGCGCAAGAAAACGCTGCTGATAATGATCAGTGATTTCTTATTCGCTCCCGATAAGCAGGCTATTGGCAAGCTCAACTACCGTCATGAGCTTATTCCGCTGCGTGTAAACGATCCTCTTGAACTGGAACTGCCGGCCGTAGGGCGCGTGCATGCACTGGAGGCGGAGACTGGCGTCCAACTTGCGGTCAACTTGGCGGATTCAGCCATGCGCGCCGAGCATGCTAAACGCGTACATGCCCATTTTGAGGCGTGGGAGCAGCTTTTTGCCCAGCTGGCCATTGACAACCTTCAACTGCTCACCAACCAGGACTTCATGCCCAAACTGCGAGCTCTCTTCAAACGCCGCAGCCGCATCTTCGTACGCTAATTCATGCCTCCCATCCCCACCAGCCTATCGGATGCGATCCCGGAGCTCGCCCCCGAACTGTCGGCGGAACAGTTTGCCTCGACAGGTTGGGTGTGGTGGCTGCTTGTTGTACTGTGCGTTATCTTGGTTGGAGCCGGTGTATACCTTTACTTGTACCGGCGACGCACACAGGCTGAGCTTTCCCCTGTTTCCCCGGTGCAGCAGGCTCTCAAATCGTTGGATGCGCTTCAGGCCCACTGCCCGCTTCTGCTGCGCGATTTCAGTTTGCGGCTCTCCATGATTTTACGTATCTTTTTGCAGGGCGAACTGCACGACCCGGCCCTCTATGAAACACACGAAGAATTCAACCGACGCATTGATTCTCTAGCCTCCGTACCAGAGTCCCTTCGCCTTCCCTTGCTCTCTCTGCTCGGGCAGCTCGCCGAGCTGAAATATGCCTCCAGCGATGCAAGTAATCCTGCCATTGCCAACGAATTACTTGACCGCGCACGCGATATCCTCTGCCGTATCCGTGACGCAGAACAGACAGCGCCTGATACAGCACCGCTCCGTTCATTCATACCGCTTGCTGTGGCAAGCAGTGCGCACGAACTCGTGTGGGGAAACCCCGGCTGGTTGTGGATTCTTCTGTTCATCATCCCACTGCTTTTTCTGCGCCGCCGGGAGGGAACGGAGTCCGGCATCCTCCTGCCGACGCTGTTTTTTGTACGCCCGATACTGCGCACCCCGCGCACGCTGGCTGGATGGCTGGGGCCCATTTGTTACACTCTGGCGGCAGCGGCGCTCATTCTTGCTTTGGCCCAGCCGCGCTGGAAACTGGAACACGAAGAGCAAAAGGTGAGCGGTATCGACATTATGATTGCCTGTGATCTCTCCGGTTCTATGAGCCTACGCGACATGGCCTTTACCGTGCGCGATGAGCACGGCCGCACCGCTCGCACTACTGTGGACCGGCTTACAGCTGCCAAACATGTTATTTCCAACTTCATCGCACAGCGACCAAATGATCGTATCGGACTACTCGCCTTCGCCGGGCGCGCCAAATTGTGCAGTCCTCTCACCCTCGACCACGCTATTCTGCGATACATCATGGAGCAGTTTTACCTGCCCGAAGCCGGGCAATTCGGTCAACCGGACCGCCCCGGCTACGTGGAACCCGATGGGACAGCTATCGGCACCGCCATCGCCGGCGCAGCCACCCGCCTGCACGAACGTGTGGATACCAAATCCAAGGTCGTCATTTTGGTGACGGATGGTGTGAACAACAGCGGTTCTCTCTCCCCCGTTGATGCCGCCAAAGAAGCAGCAAAACTCGGCATTAAGATCTTTACAATCGCGATTGGCAGGGACGAGAGGCTCTCGCGTTACACGGCGGATATTGATACGTTCGATGAAAAGACGCTGCGCGAGATTGCAGCGCTCACGGGCGGACGATTTTACCGAGCTGGAAGCGGCGCCCAGTTGCAGGAAGCTTTCCGCAGCATTGATTCTCTGGAAAAGACAGATGCCACCCGTCGCAAATTGGTGAGCTACGAACCGCTCTTCATGTACCCGCTAGCGGGGGCGCTTCTCTTGCTGGTCCTCGGTTTTTCATTTTCGGAATTACGTCCTCGTTTTGCACCATGAGTTTTCTCTATCCCAAGGTCTTGATGCTTCTCCTGGTCCCAGTAATCCTGGGAGTAGCGGCATTGGTGCGTCGACGCTTCGCTGGCAAAGGCTGGGGCATTTTGGTGTCGGCGGATCATCCTGAACTCATTATTCGTTCCTCCGCATGGCGATCCCTGCTGCCACCGTTTTTGGTGCTGCCAGCGCTCGTGTGCGTCATTTTGGCGCTTGGGCGCCCTATCAATGGGTACGAGTCAGGCAGGGCGTCGGCCTCCGGACGCAATCTAATCATTGCGCTTGATATTTCACGGTCAATGGAGACAGCAGATGTGGCGCCCTCGCGTTTGGAAGAGGCGCGCGCGGCCGCTTATGAACTCATCGAAGCCTTGCCTGGGGACAAAATTGGACTGATCGTTTTTTCCGGCGAGGCTGATCTCGTTGTGCCCCTCACGTATGACCATACCGCGCTTCGCGATGCGCTTGAGCAAGTCAACCGGGACTGGGCAGGCAGCGGCGGCACAAACTTTGACCAGCTGCTGCGCTGCGCTACCTCGGCTTTCACCCGCAGTGCGCCGGACAGCGCAAATGCACTTGTCATCTTGAGCGATGGGGAGGACACTGTGGACACACCTGTTGCTGTGGCCGATGAGGCACGAAAAAAAAACATGCTTGTTGTAACGGTGGGAGTGGGCACACCCACGGGCGCCCCTATTCCAGACACTCGTAGCGAAGATGGTCTCTGGCAGGATGCGACTGGAAAACATGTCATCAGCAAGCTTGATGTTATCTCACTACAACGCTTCGCAAAAGCTACCGGAGGCGATTTTTTCATGATGGGACCCGGCGCGGATATCTCGGCTTTTGCTCACAAAATGGCCGACTGCCTCACCCGACACGAGCAAACCTATGACTCTGGGAAGGTGCCTCGGGAGCTCTTTGCGTGGTTAGGAGTGCCAGCGCTGCTCATGCTCATAGCTGGTATATTGCTTGGCAGCAGCTGGCGCACACCAAGACGTGGGGCGATGCTACTCGCACTCCTGCTGATCGGGCAGGTATCCAAGGCTGAGTCCGATGAAACGCCAGTGGAAGCGTACGCGCGAGCTCTGCATGCCTTACGGGGTGGTAAGAGGGAAGAGGCTCAAGAGCTGCTTTCAGCGGCTCTCTTGACGGAGGACCCTCGTTTACAGTCTGCGGCGCATTTAGCCTTGGGAAATCAACGTGCTCGTGAAGGTTTTTCAAAGCTGCGCGAACTGTATGCGCAAGACAATGGAGCGCGTGTTTCCCCAGACTCGTTACAAAAAATCGTAGATGAACTTAAGGCAACACTGGCACCCTACCGTGATGCTCTGCAGTCTGACCCACACCTCAGCCAGGCCCAGCAGAATTTAAAAAAGATCACGGATTTGATCCGAAAAATCGAGGAGGAGATTGAACGGCTCAAACAACAGCGACAACAGCAGAATCAAGACCAACAGCAGAATCAAGACCAACAGCAGAATCAAGACCAACAGCAGAATCAAGACCAACAGCAGAATCAAGACCAACA